>JANXSQ010000205.1 GCA_025356595.1 Janthinobacterium sp.
AATCGGGGTCAGGTCTTGAATGTTGCGCTGTGCGTGCAACATTCAAGACCTGACCCCGATTGTGCATGCAACATGCAAGACCTGACCCCGATTGGGTGTTGTTCGCCGGGGTTAGGTGAGCATGCCTTTGCGGCGCTCCCACAGGGCGCTGGCGACGAAGACGGCCGCCGCCGCCCACATGACGGCGGGCAGGGCGTTGATGCCGGCCGTTTGCATCAGCACGCCCGTCAGCAGTGGCCCGGCGCCGCTGGAGACGCCCCAGGTGGCGTTGACGATGGCGCTCGCCGAGGTCAGCGACAGGCCGCTGAAGCGCTCGCCGCAGGCGACCAGCGCCAGCATGTAGATGGCGCCGGCGAAGGCGCCCAGCAGCAGCAGCAGGGTCCACCACAACCACGGCGTGTGCACGGCGAAGGGCAGCAGCGGCAGCAGCAGGCAGACCATCACGCCGCAGGCCGCGTGCACGCGGGCGCGGCCGTAGCGGTCGGCCAGCCAGCCGAAGGCGAATTGCAGCGCCGTGTCGCCCACCAGCACGACGGTGGCCGAGAGCAGGGCGAGTTCGGCGCTGATGCCGTGGCGCATGGCGTACAGGGGCAACAGGCTCAGCGCCAGCGTGTCGAACAGGGCGAAGAAGGCCGCCCCCAGCACGATCATCGGCATGCGCGGCAGGATCAGTTGCCAGCGCACGCCGTCGGCCTCGTCCTCGTGCGCCGGGCCGCCGTCCGACATCAGGGCCAGGCCGGGCAGGGCGAACAGGAACAGCGCCCCGCAGGCGGCGAAGCTCCACGCCACGCGGCCGTTGAACATGGCCACCAGCGCCGGCCCGACCAGCTGGAACAGGGTGAAGCTGGTGGTGTACATGGCCACCACGCGGCCGCGCGAGTTGTCCGGCGCCAGGCGGTTCACCCAGGCCTCGCCGATGGTGAACAGCACGCCCATGGCGGCGCCGAAGACGAAGCGCAGTAGCGCCCAGACGAACAGGTTGTCGCTGGTTTGCATCAGCGCCGTCGCCAGGCCGCCGGCCCAGACGGCGCCGAGCATCGTCGCGCGCGGCCCGAAGCGCTTCACCCAGCGCGCCACGAAGGGCGAGGCGGCCAGGATGCCGAGCGCGCTGACGGCCGTGATCATGCCGATGACGTCGGTGCCGACGCCGCGCTGGTCCAGCGTCAGCGCCGTCAGCGGCATCGTCGCGCCCAGTCCCAGGCCGACCACGCCGATGCTGACGACGAGGGCGAAGAAATCCTTCCACGGCATGTTCCTCACCGCCGCACTCCCGACTGGATGACGGCCGCCAGCAGCTTGCCGTAGTAGACGATCTTCTCCGGCGTGACGTAGGCGTAGCCGACCAGCAGGCCGCGCCGCAGCGGCGCCGCCAGGTAGTAGGTGGACAGGGCCTTGACCTGGATGGCCGATTCGGCCGCCAGCCTGGCGAGCGCCACGTCGTCGGCCCAGTCGGGTAGTTCGACCACCAGGTGCAGGCCCGATTCCTCGCTGGAGATGCGCACGCCGTGGCCCTCCCGCGGCCCCAGTTGCGCCAACAGCGTGCGCCGCAGCAGTTCGCGCCGCGCGCCGTAGATCTGGCGGATCTTGCGCACGTGGGTGCTGAAGTGGCCCAGCGCGATGAAGTCGGCCAGCGCCGCCTGCACCATCAGCTGGCCCGGTCGCTGCAGGTCGTACAGGGCGCTCTTGAAGGCCTCGATCAGGGCCGGCGGCACCACCAGGTAGCCGATCTTGATGCCCGGGTAGAGCACCTTCGAAAAGGTGCCCATGTAGAGCACGCGGTTGTCGGTGTCGAGCCCCTGCAGGGCGGCCAGCGGCCGGCCCGTGTAGCGGAACTCGCTGTCGTAGTCGTCCTCGAGTATCCAGGCGTTCTTGCGCACGGCGACGTCGAGCAGTTCGCGCCGCCGCGCCAGGCTCATCACGGCGCCGGTCGGGTACTGGTGCGACGGCGTGACGTAGATCAGGCGCGGATCGCTGGCCAGGTCGTCGGCGCCGAGCGCCATGCCGTGGGCGTCGACGGTGATCGGGTGCAGCAGCAGGTCGCGCGCCTGGAAGACGCGCCGCGCGCCCCAGTAGCAGGGATCCTCGACCCAGGCCGTGCCGCCCACGTCGGCCAGAAGTTGCGCGCACAGGTCGAGCGATTGCTGGGTGCCGGCCGTGATCATCACCTGTTCCACCGACACCTTCACCGAGCGCGAGATGCGCAGGTATTCGGTGATGGCCTGGCGCAGCGGCAGGTGGCCGCCGGACTGGCCGTAGTCCAGCAGGTCGGCGCGGGCTTCGCGCCAGACGCGGTTCTGCAGGCGCTGCCAGAGCTTGAAGGGGAAGGAGGAAAAGTCCGCGTCGCCCGGCGCGAAGGGCTGGATTTCAAAGCGCGGGCCGGCCGCGAAGGCGGTGATTTCCTGGCCCCGTCTGGAGAGCGGCGCGGCGGCCCGGCCGCCCGCGTCGGGCGCCGCCGCGCCGGCGCCATGGCGCATGCCGGCGCTCAGTTCCTGCAGGTCGGCGACATAGGTGCCGCTGCCCGGCGCGCTGGTGACGTAGCCCTCCGCCGCCAGTTGCTCGAAGGCGGCGATGACGGTGTTGCGGGCGATGCCCAGGTCGCGCGCCAGGTCGCGGCTGGACGGCAGCTTGTTGCCGGCGCCCAGCTGGTTCTGGTGGATCGCCGTCTTCGCCGCCTCGTACAGGCGGCGCTGCCGCGGCAGGCGCGGGTGGAAGTCGGGTTGCGCCAGCGTGGCGGACAAGAGCTCGGAGGCGGGGGACATGGCGGCTAAAGTGGTTCCATCGAAATTAAACAAGTGGCACTCGCAATAATACCAAATCCCGCATATGATTAATTTACTTTCACGTTTTCGGCAAAAAATGCTAATTTAGCTGTGTGAAATCAAGTCGTGGCAGTGGCTCCAGTGGGATGAAGTTTTGATGGGGATTCCTTCCCCAATGCGTCAATAACCAATCATACGGAAACAATATGCGCCGTCCCATCGTCATCGTTCCCGCCTGCCTGAAACAGCTCGGCGACCACGCCTACCACACGGCGCAGGACAAATACCTGCACGCCGTCGTCGCCGGCGCGCGCTGCATGCCGCTGGTGCTGCCGGCGCTGGGCGCGGACATCGACCTCGACGCCGTGCTGGCCGCCGCCGACGGCGTCATGCTCACCGGCTCGCCCTCCAACGTCCACCCCAGCCACTACGGCGAGGAGGTGCTCGACGCGGCGCTGCCGCAGGACGCCGCCCGCGACGCCAGCACCCTGCCGCTGATCCGCGCGGCGCTGGCGCGCGGCATCCCCCTCATCGCCGTCTGCCGCGGCTTCCAGGAAGTCAACGTGGCGCTGGGCGGCTCGCTGCACCAGGCCGTGCACGGCCTGGCCGGCATGCGGGACCACCGCGAACCGGCGGCGCTGCCGCTGGAGCGCCAGTACGGCCCGGCCCACCGCGTCGCGCTGGAGCCGGGCGGGCGCCTGGCGCGCATCCTCGGCGGCGCCGCCGAACTGATGGTCAACTCCCTGCACGGCCAGGGCATCGCCCGCCTGGCGCCCGGCTTGATGGTGGAGGCGCGTGCCGACGACGGCCTGATCGAAGCATATTCGGTGACGGCGGCGCCCGGCTTCAGCCTGGCGGTGCAATGGCATCCCGAGTGGCGCATCGCGGAAAACCCGGATTCCATGAAGTTGTTCCTCGCGTTCGGCCAGGCCTGCCGGATTTACCACAGCAAAAAACAGGGAGGCGCATGACTACCTACGAACAGTGGGCGCGGCGGGTGCCGTAGCGCCGCCCGCCGCCATATCCCCAGCGCGCGGCCGCGGCACGCCGCGCTTGAACAAGACAAACGAGAGACAGCAATGGCAATTCGCGAGAACTTCACCTATACCGACCTGGACCTGTGGTTGAACGAAAAACGGGTCACCGAAATCGAATGCCTGGTGCCCGATCTGACCGGCGTGGCGCGCGGCAAGATCCTGCCGCGCGGCAAGTTCACCCAGGAGCGCGGCATGCGCATCCCGGAGGCGGTGCTGGGCATGACCGTCACCGGCAACTACCCGGTCGACGACGCCGCCTACGACCGGGCCATCTCCGCCACCGACCGCGACATGATCCTGAAGGCCGATCCGACCACCATCACCATGGTGCCCTGGGCCACCGACCCGACCGCGCAGGTGATCCACGACTGCTATTTCGCCGACGGCGCGCTGGTCGACTTCGCGCCCCGCTCGGTGCTGCGCCGCGTCCTGAAACTGTACGCCGACAAGGGCTGGAAGCCGGTCGTCGCGCCCGAGCTGGAGTTCTACCTGACGGCCAAGAACATCGATCCCGACCTGCCTTTGAAACCGCCGATCGGCCGCAGCGGCCGCGCCGAAACCAGCCGCCAGGTCTACAGCATCGACGCCGTCAACGAATTCGATCCCCTGTTCGAGGACATCTACGACTACTGCGAGCTGATGAACCTCGACGTCGACACCCTGATCCACGAGATCGGCGCCGGCCAGATGGAGATCAACTTCCTGCACGGCGACCCGCTGGGCCTGGCCGACAAGGTCTTCTTCTTCAAGCGCACGCTGCGCGAGGCGGCCCTGAAGCACGATATGTACGCCACCTTCATGGCCAAGCCGATGGCCGGCGAGCCGGGTTCGGCGATGCACGTCCACCAGAGCGTGGTCGACGCCAAGACCGGCCTGAACATCTTCAGCAACGAGGACGGCTCGGCGGCCGCCATCTTCAAGCACTACATCGGCGGCCTGCAGCGCTACATGCCCTCGGCGATGGCCATCGTCGCGCCCTACGTGAACTCCTACCGGCGCATCGTGCGCCACACGGCCGCGCCGATCAACATCCAGTGGGGCCTGGACAACCGCACCGTCGGCTTCCGCGTGCCGGAATCGGGCGTGCAGGACCGCCGCGTCGAGAACCGCATCATCGGCGCCGACGCCAACCCCTATCTGGCGCTGGCCGTCACGCTGGCCTGCGGCTACCTGGGCATGGTCGAGCAACTGGAGCCGACGCCGATGACGGTGAGCAGCGCCTACGACCTGAAGTTCGAACTGCCGCAGGGCCTGCCGGAGGCGCTGCACGCGCTGCGCGCCGAGGACAAGCTGCGCAGCGTGCTGGGCGAGCGCTTCATCGACGTCTACGCGGCCATCAAGGACCTCGAGCACCAGGAGTTCATGACCGTCATCAGCCCGTGGGAACGCGAACACCTGCTGCTGCACGTGTAATCCGCCGCCACGCCCGGCGCCGCTCCGCCCCACCACATTTTAAGGACTAGCATGCCTTCCAACCCATTGGCGCCAAGCGCCGCGCTGGTCGCGTCGCTCAGGCAGGCCGCCGCCCAGCCGCAGTTGTACGACACGGCCGCGCTGCAGAAGCTCGACTCGGCCCACTACCTGCACCCCTTCACCGACTACAAGGACCTGAACGCCAAGGGCGCCCGCGTCATCGTGCGCGGCGAGGGCATCTACCTGTGGGATTCGCAGGGCAAGAAAATCCTCGACGGCATGTCCGGCCTGTGGTGCGTCAACGTCGGCTACGGCCGCACCAGCATCTCCGAGGCGGTCTACCGGCAGATGGAGACGCTGCCCTTCTACAACAGCTTCTTCAACACCACCAACGTGCCGGCCGTGCAACTGGCGGCCAAGCTGGTGGCGCTGGCGCCGCCGCACTTCCGGCACGTCTTCTTCACCGGCTCCGGCTCGGAGGCGAACGACACCAATCTGCGCATGGTGCGGCGCTACTGGGAATTGCAGGGCCAGCCGCAGCGCCAGACCGTCATCAGCCGCCACAACTCCTACCACGGCAGCACCGTCGCCGGTTCCGCGCTGGGCGGCATGGACGGCATGCACGCCCAGGGCGGCCTGCCCATCCCCGGCATCGTCCACATCGGCCAGCCGAACTACGTCGAGGCCGGCCGCGGCATGACGCGGGAGGCCTTCGGCCTGCTGGCGGCGTCCTGGCTGGAGGATAAAATCCTCGAGCTGGGCGCCGACCGGGTGGCCGCCTTCATCGGCGAACCGGTGCAGGGCGCCGGCGGCGTGGTGATCCCGCCGGCCAGCTACTGGCCGGAGATCCAGCGCATCTGCGACAAGTACGGCGTGCTGCTGATCGCCGACGAGGTCATCTGCGGCTTCGGCCGGCTCGGCGCCTGGTTCGCCTCCGGCCTGTTCGGCATCAAGCCCGACCTGATCACCTTCGCCAAGGGCGTCACCTCCGGCTACGTGCCGCTGGGCGGCGTGCTGGTGGGCGACCGCGTGGCCGACGTACTGATCGAAAAAGGCGGCGATTTCAACCACGGCTTCACCTATTCCGGCCATCCCGTGGCCTGCGCCGCCGCGCTGGAGAACATCCGCATCCTCGAGGAGGAAAAACTGCCGCAGAGGGTCGCCACGGACACCGGCCCCTACCTGAAGGAGCGCTTCGCCACGCTGGCCGACCATCCCCTGGTCGGTTACGCCGACAGCTGCGGCTTCGTGGCCGGCCTGAATCTGGTGCGCAGGAAGGCCGCCGTGGTGCACGACTGCGAGCTGTTCGACCCGCAGCAGGGCGTGGGCATGATCTGCCGCGGCTACATGTTCGGCAACGGCATGATCATGCGCGCCGTCGGCGAGCGCATGATCATCGCGCCGCCGCTGGTGATGACGCGCGGCCAGATCGATGAGATGGTGGCGCTGATCCGCGTCTGCCTGGACGCCACCCACGCCGACGTCAAGGCGCGCGGCTGGGTGGAGTAGGCGCGGGCGCAAGCCGGCGGCGCCGGCTTTGTGCCGATATGCCCGCAGTTTGTGGATAAAGTGCCAAGGCCTGCTTGACGGGGGGGCGCCGTGGCCGTATAAAAAGCTTTGCGAATACAGGCAGTAGTCAAACGACTCTGACACGATAGGGGATAATAAAATGCTTGCACATCCGGCTCTACAGTTGAAGCGACGGGGCGCGCGCGCGCTCACCCGGCTGGTCGTGGCCGGCGCCCTGGCGGCGGCCTTCCTCGCCCCCGCCATGGCGCAGGAAGAGAAGGTCCTGAACATCTACAACTGGTCGGATTACATCGCCGACGACACCATCAAGAATTTCGAGAAGGAGACCGGCATCAAGGTGCGCTACGACGTCTTCGACAGCAACGAGGTGCTGCACGCGAAACTGGTCGCCGGCAAGACCGGCTACGACATCGTGGTGCCGACGGCGCACTGGGGCCGCCTGCAGATCGACGGCGGCCTGCTGCGCGAACTCGACAAGGGCAAGCTGCCCAACCTGGCCAACATGGACGCCGGCCTGCAGGCGCAGATCGCCAAGCTCGATCCGGGCAACAAGCACCTGGTGACCTGGTTGTGGGGCTACACGACGCTGGGCATCAACGTCGACAAGGTCAAGGCCGCGCTGGGCGCGCTGCCCATGCCGGACAACGCCTGGGACCTGTTCTTCGATCCCAAGTACATCGCGAAACTGAAGTCCTGCGGCGTCTCGGTGCTCGACTCGCCCTCCGAGGTGCTGCCGGCGGCGCTGCTCTACCTGGGCAAGCCGGCCTATTCGAAGGTCAGCTCCGACTACCAGGAGGCGGGCCGCCTGCTGCAGACGATACGCCCCTCGGTGACGCTGTTCAGCTCCTCGGGCTACATCAACGACCTCGCCAACGGCTCCATCTGCCTGTCGCTGGGCTGGTCGGGCGACATCAACATCGCCCGCCAGCGCGCCCTCGACGCGAAGAACGGCAACCACATCACGGCGCTGGTGCCGAAGACCGGCGCCACGCTGATCTTCGACACCATGGCCATCCCGGTCGACGCGCCGCACCCCAACAACGCGCACCTGTGGATGAACTACATCATGCGTCCCGAGGTGCACGCCAGCCTGACCAACAAGGTCTTCTACGCCAACCCGAACGCGGCCGCGCTGAAGTTCGTCAAGAAGGACCTGGCCGAGAACAAGACCATCTACCTGAGCGACGAGGACAAGAAGAAGATGATCGTGCCCGAGCCGCTGAACGCCGACATCCGCCGCACGATGACGCGCGTCTACACCAAGTTTAAAACCGGACTGTAAGCGTTTTTTTCCGGCTCCCGGCCGCGCAGCGCGCCCGGGAGCGGCCGCTGCATGTCCGTTTCCATCCCTTTTTTTACTGTCCCGATCATGACGACTGCACCAACCGCCGCACCGGCCGGCACCGCCGGCGCGCCCTTCCTGTCGATCCGCAACCTGGTCAAGGAGTTCGACGGCGTGCGCGCCGTCGACGACATCTCCGTGGCCATCAACAAGGGCGAGATCTTCGCCCTGCTGGGCAGCTCCGGCTGCGGCAAGTCGACCCTGCTGCGCATGCTGGCCGGCTTCGAGACGCCCAGCGCCGGGCGGATCACGCTGGCCGGACGGGACATCGTCAACACGCCGCCGCACCAGCGTCCGATCAACATGATGTTCCAGTCCTACGCCCTGTTCCCGCACCTGTCGGTGTGGGACAACGTCGCCTTCGGCCTGCGCCGCGACGGCCTGCCCAAGGCCGAGGTGGCCGAGCGCGTCGAACAGATGCTGGCGCTGGTGCAACTGACGTCCTTCGGCAAGCGCAAGCCGCACCAGTTGTCGGGCGGCCAGCAGCAGCGCGTGGCGCTGGCGCGCAGCCTGGCGAAGCGGCCGCAGTTGCTGCTGCTCGACGAGCCGCTCGGCGCGCTCGACAAGAAGCTGCGCGAACGCACGCAGATCGAACTGGTCAACATCATCGAGCAGGTCGGCGTGACCTGCGTGATGGTCACCCACGACCAGGACGAGGCGATGAGCATGGCCACCCGCATCGCCGTGATGAGCGAGGGGCGCATCCTGCAGGTGGGCGCGCCGGGCGACATCTACGAGACGCCGAACTGCCGCTTCGTGGCCGACTTCATCGGCAGCGTGAACATGTTCCCGGGCCGCCTCAGCGTCGACGAGCCGGACCACGTGGTGATCGACTCGCCCGAGGGCCGCCACTACGTCAACCACGGCATCACCGGCACCCTGGGCATGGCCGTCTCGGTGGCGGTGCGGCCGGAGAAGATCTGCCTGCAGGTCGAGCCGCCCACGCCCGGCCAGCGCGCCTCGCCGGCCGAGGAGGGCTACAACTGCGCGCAGGGCGTGATCTCGGCGATCGCCTACTTCGGCAACGAGACCAGCTACCATGTGCGCCTCGACGGCGGCATGGTGATGAAGGTCTCGCGCACCAACGCGGCGCGCCACGAGAGCGCGCGCCTGGTGCGCGAGCAGCGCGTCCACCTGTGGTGGGACGGCGCCGACATCGTCGTCCTGACCAACTGAGGGGGCGCCATGTTCAAGCACCTCTCCAGGGCGCTGCGCGCGCTCTTCACCCTGCGCTGGGCCAGCGGGCGCGGCCTGGTCATCGGCCTGCCCTTCGCCTGGCTGGCCATCGCCTTCCTGGTGCCCTTCCTGATCGTGCTGCGCATCAGCTTCGCCGAGATGGACGGCGCCGGCAATCCCTTCGGCTCGCTGCTCAACTATGTCGAGGGCGTGCTGACGCTGAAGATCAAGCTCGCCAACTACCTGTTCATCGGCTCCGACGACCTGTACGTGCTGACCTATCTGAGTTCGCTCAAGTACGCCGCCATCACCACCGTCCTGTGCCTCGTCATCGGCTATCCCTTCGCCTACTTCATGGCGCGCGCCAGGCCGACCGCGCGGCCGATCCTGATGATGCTGGTGATGCTGCCCTTCTGGACCTCCTTCCTGCTGCGCATCTACGCCTGGAAGGGCATCCTGGCCAACCACGGCATCCTCAACGACCTGCTGCTGGCGCTGGGCGTGGTGGCGCAGCCGCTGCACATGATGAACACGCCGTTCTCGCTGCTGATCGGCATGGTCTACGCCTATCTGCCCTTCATGATCCTGCCGCTGTACGCGAATCTGGTGAAGATGGACGTGCGCTTCCTGGAGGCGGCGGCCGACCTGGGCGCGACGCCGCTGCAGGCCTTCTGGCGCATCACGGTGCCGCTCTCGAAGTCCGGCATCATCGCCGGCTCGATGCTGGTGTTCATTCCGGCCATCGGCGAATACGTCATCCCGGAACTGCTGGGCGGGCCGGAAACGCTGATGATAGGCCACGTGCTGTGGGACGAGTTCTTCACCAATAACGACTGGCCGATGGCCTCCTCGGTGACGGTGGTGGTGATCCTGCTGATCCTCGTGCCGATGGCCGTTTTCAACAAGTACCAGGCCGACCAACAGGGGCGCGCATGAACGGATCCACCTTCCTCCAGCGCTGGTTCGGCCGCGGCTGGCTCTCGCTCGGCTATCTCTTCCTCTACCTGCCGATCGTCGTGCTGATCGTCTTTTCCTTCAACAGCTCGCGCCAGGACATGGTGTGGAGCGGCTTCTCGACGCGCTGGTACGCCGAGCTGCTGAACGACGCCGAGATCATCGGCGGCTTCGCCCTGTCGCTGAAGATCGCCGTGCTGGCGGCGACCTCCTCGGTCATTCTCGGCACCTTCGCCGCCTTCGCCCTGAACCGCTACCAGCGCTTCGCCGGGCGCACCCTGTTCGCCGGCATGGTCAGCGCGCCGCTGGTGATGCCGGAGGTGATCATCGGCCTGTCGCTGCTGCTGATGCTGGTGTCGGTGCAGAAGATCTTCGGCTTCCCCGAGCGCGGCATGTTCACCATCTGGATCGGCCACAGCCTGCTCGGCATGGCCTACGCCGCCGTGGTGGTGCAATCGCGCCTGCAGGAGATGAGCAAGTCGCTGGAGGAGGCGGCGATGGACCTGGGCTGCCGCCCGCACCAGGTGTTCTTCCTCGTCACGCTGCCCAACATCACCCAGGCGCTGGCCTCGGCCTGGTTGCTCACCTTCACGCTCTCGCTGGACGACGTGGTGCTGTCGGCCTTCCTCTCCGGTCCCGGCTCGTCGACCATGCCGCTGGTGATCTTCTCGCGCGCCCGGCTGGGCCTGGATCCGCGCGTGAACGCCGTCGCCGCGCTGACCATCCTGGTGGTGACGATCGCCGTCATCATCTCCAGCGTCATGCTGGCGCGCGCCGAGCGCCTGCGCCAGAAGCAGATTTCAGCCGCCTTCAAGGCGGATGCCGAGTAGTCGACCACCACAACAACAAGAGGGGAGTCATCATGCAATTGCTGAAGAAACTCGTAGTGGCCATCGCCATCGCCTATCCCGCCGTGGCCATGGCGCAAAGCACCAGGGAACTGAAGGCGGAACTGGAGGCTCTGAAGACGCACGTGAAAAAACTCGAGGCGATGATCGAAAAGGTCGGCGCGCAGGCCGCGCAGGCGAGCAGCGCGGCGGCGGCCGCCGGCGGCCAGGCGGCGCAGGCCGGCGCGCAGGCGCAGGAGCTGGCGGCGAAGGCCGGCGAGACGGTCGACGTGGCCGAATTCAACCGCATCCGCATCAAGACCGAGGCCATGGAGGACGCCAGCGAGGCCAACGGCTTCAAGAACCTGAAGGTGTCCGGCTACGTCGATCCGACCTACATCCACAACCGCAACGCGAAGACCTCGAGCTTCGTTTTCTTCAACAACAACAGCAACGTCAACGGCTCCAGCGAGGCCTTCGGCTACGACAACACCTTCTTCGGCAGCGGCATGCTGAACCTGGAGAAGGAACTCGAGGGCGGCACGAAATTCAAGATGACGCTGATGCCCAGCAAGGGCGCGGGCGCGGGCTACAACTTCGGCAATCTGGTGCACGAGGCCACCGTCTCGGTGCCGCTGGGCGACCTGAGCACGCGCCTGCTGGTCGGCCAGTTCCCCGACTGGACCGGCTATGAATTCATCCCCTCGACGCAAAACAAGCTGATCACCCACAACCTGCTGTTCGACTTCTCGGCGGCCAACTTCTACACCGGCGCCGGCGTCGAGTTCATCCGCGGGAAATGGGACACCAAGATCCTGCTGGGGAATCTGAACCGCTCGCGCATCGACACCGCGCAGCGCCAGACGCCGGGCCTGTTCTACCGCGTCGACTACGCCAAGGGCGAGTACAACGGCTTCGGCTTCTCGGGCATCCACTCCGGTTTCGGCGAGAAGAAGGAAAACGACAGCCTGGGGCGCGACTTCGGCCGCGTCGACCTGCTCGAGGCGGACGCCTACTTCACCCGCGGCGACTGGAACCTGCAGGGCCAGCTGGCCTACGGGCGGCAGGGCGCGACGGCCTCCAACGGCTACAACAGCGACAGGCAGAACTGGTGGGGCCTGTCCACGCTGGCCTCGTTCAAGCTGACGCCCCGACTGGAAAGCATCGCCCGTTTCGATTACATTAACAATAAGCGCAACGGCGGCGGCGTGTTCGGTTCGACCTTCGGCGGCGTCTGCCAGGACGTCAACGGCAACGACGCCAACTGCCCGGACGGACGCAACGGCTTCGGCTCCGGCATGGTCTACGACGGCGCCAACTGGGTGGTGCTGGACCCGGGTACGGGCAGCAACCGCCTGGCCCTGTCGCTGGGCCTGAACTACGCCCTGATGCCGGGCGTGAATCTGAAGGGCGAGTACCGCTACGACCGCGCCTCGGCGAACGTCTTCCAGACTTCGGACGGCGACTACCGGCGCGACAACCACGTGCTCGGCGTCTCGACCGTGGTGAGTTTTTAATCCTATCGGACCTATTGGAGGCAGACATGACAACAACACTCTGGCATGAGCGCGCCGGCGCCCTGAAAATCGACGGCCGCGCCTTCATCGACGGGCAGCGCGTGTGGGCCGTCTCGGGCCTGCAGTTCGACGACCTGTCGCCCATCGACGGGCGCAACCTGGGGCCGGTGGCGCGCTGCGACGGCGCCGACGTGGACGCCGCCGTGGCCGCCGCGCGCGCCGCCTTCGAGGACCGGCGCTGGGCCGGCAAGTCGCCGGCGCAGCGCAAGCGCGTGCTGATCAAGTTCGCCGACCTGGTGCAGAAATACGGCGCCGAGCTGGCCCTGCTGGAAACGCTCGACATGGGCAAGCCGATCAAGTACAGCCAGAGCGTCGACGTCGGCGCCACCGCCAACTGCCTGCGCTGGTACGGCGAGGCGATCGACAAGATCTACGACGAGATCGCGCCGACGGCCGCCAACAGCCTGGCGCTGATCACCCGCGAGCCGGTCGGCGTGGTGGCCGCCATCGTGCCGTGGAATTATCCGATGATCATGGCGGCCTGGAAGATCGCCCCGGCCCTGGCGGCCGGCAACAGCGTGATCCTGAAGCCGTCGGAGAAATCGCCGCTGACGGCCCTGCGCCTGGCCGAAATCGGCCTCGAGGCGGGCCTGCCGGCGGGCGTCCTCAACGTCCTGCCCGGCTACGGCCACGAGGCCGGCGCCGCGCTGGCCCTGCACATGGACATCGACTGCATCGGCTTCACCGGCTCGACCCGCACCGGCAAGCTGATCCTGCAGATGGCCGGCCAGTCGAACCTGAAGCGCGCCTGGACCGAATTGGGCGGCAAGTCGGCCAACATCGTCTGCGCCGACTGTCCCGACCTCGACAAGGCCGTCGCGGCGGCCATCGGCTCGATCTACTTCAACCAGGGCGAGAGCTGCAACGCGCCCTCGCGCCTGTTCGTCGAAGCCTCCATCAAGGAGCGCTTCATGGAAAAAGCGCTGCGCATGATGCCCGACTTCCAGCCCGGCGACCCGCTCGACGAAAACACCGTCATGGGCGCCATCGTCGACGCCACGCAGTTGCAGACGGTGCTGGGCTACATCGCCGCCGGCCAGGCGGCGGGCGCGCGGCTGCTCGCGGGCGGCGCGCGGGTGCGCGGCGAGAGCGGCGGCTACTACGTGCAGCCGACCCTGTTCGACCAGGTCGACGCCGGCATGAGCATCGCCCGCGAGGAGATCTTCGGCCCGGTGCTGTCGGTGCTGAGCTTCACCGACATCGCCGACGCCGTGAAGCAGGCCAACGCGACGCCGTTCGGCCTGCAGGCGGCCGTCTGGACCTCGGACATCAGCAAGGCGATCCAGACCGCGCGCGCCCTGCGCGCCGGCACCGTCCACGTCAACCAGTATGACGGCGACGACATCACCGTGCCCTTCGGCGGCTACAAGCAGTCCGGCAACGGGCGCGACAAATCGCTGCACGCCTTCGACAAATACACCGAGCTGAAGACCACCTGGATACAGATCGGCTGACGCCGCCGCCGTCTTGATCCGACGGCGCGCCGGCTTTTTTAGAGAGTAAAAATGAGCAGCACGGAAGACGCCATCGCCAAGCACCAGTCACGCCTCGCCGCCGCCGGCGTGAAGTACCTGTTCGCCCAGTTCACCGACATCCACGGGGTCGCCAAGGGCAAGCTGGTTCCGCTCGCCCACCTGGCCGACATCGTCCATCCCGGCGCCGGTTTTTCCGGGCCCTCGATCTGGGGCACGGGCTTGCCGCGCAGCGGCGCGCGCTCCGAGTATTACGGCCGCGCCGACCTCAGCACCTTGCAGGCCATGCCCTGGATGCCCGGCTACGCCCGCGTGGTGCTGGACGGCCACGTCGCCGGCGCGCCGTTCGCGCTGTGTCCGCGGCAGATCCTGCGCCGCCAGGTGGCGCGCCTGGCCGAACGGGGCTGGACCCTGAACGCCGGCCTGGAGCCGGAATTCTTCCTCCTGCAGAAAGGCCCGGGCGGCGCCGACGCGGAGCCCGGCGACCGCCTCGAGAAACCCTCCTACGACAGCCAGAGCCTGCTGCGCCGGCGCGGCTTCCTGGAGAAGCTGACGGCCTCGCTGGACGCCTGCGGCCTGCGCGTCTTCCAGATCGACCACGAGGACGCCAACGGCCAGTTCGAAGTCAATTACCACTACGCCGACGCCCTCAGGGCGGCCGACAATTTCATGCTCTTCAAGATGGCGGCCCAGCACATCGCCGAGGAGGAGGACCTGCTCTTCTCGATGATGCCGAAGCCCTTCGCCGAGCGTCCCGGCAGCGGCCTGCACTTCCACCTGTCGCTGGCCGACGCCGCCGGCGCGCCGCTCTTCGCCGCCGCCAGCGACGCCTACGGCCTGGGCCTGTCGGCGCTGGCCTACCACTTCATGGCGGGGCTGCTGCTGCACGCGCCGGCCCTGACGGCGCTGTGCGCGCCCACCGTCAATTCCTACAAGCGCCTGATGTGCGGCGCCTCCCTGTCCGGCACCAGCTGGGCGCCGGCCCACATCGGCTACGGCGACAACAACCGTAGCACGGTGGCGCGCGTGGTCCACCAGCGCATCGAATGGCGCCTGCCCGACAGCGCCGCCAATCCCTACCTGGCGCTGGCCGGCGTCATCGCGGCCGGCCTGGACGGCGTCGAGCGGGCGCTGGCGGCCGGGCCGCCGGTGAACCGCGACCTGTACCTGATGACGGACGCCGAGCGCGCCGCGCTGGGGCTGGCGATGCTGCCGCAGAATCTCGGCGCGGCGAGCGCCGCGCTGGCCGCCGACGCCGTGCTGGCGCAGGCGCTGGGGGCGGACTTCGTGGCGGAATACGTGGCCCTGAAAAACGCCGAATGGAATGAGTACAGCCGGCACGTGAGCGCCTGGGAAACGGCGCGCTACCTGCAGCGCTTTTAGGCATTAAGGCGCGGGGCGGTCTTGAAGGCGGCATCGACAACCGGGAGATCCGAAATGACGCAAGCCATGCGCGACTTTCTGCGCGAGCACAACATCCACGAAGTCGAGTGCGTGATCGCCGACATGACCGGCATCGCCCGCGGCAAGATCCTGCCCAAGGATCTCTTCCTCAGCGCGGGCGAGATGCGCCTGCCGAAAAGCGTCCTGCTGAACACCGTCAACGGCGAGCAGCCGGACAATCTGCCCTATGTCGGCGCGACCGATCCGGACATGATCTGCGTGCCCGACCTGGCGACGATCCGCATGGTGCCGTGGGCCGCCGAATCGGTCGCGCTGGTGATCCACGACTGCCAGGATTTCGACGGCGAGCCGGTCGGCCTGTCGCCGCGGGCGGTGCTGCGGCGCGTCCTGACGCTGTACGCGGCGCGCGGCTGGCAGCCGGTGGTGGCGCCGGAAATGGAGTTTTGTACCTGGTGGCGCGCAACAGCAATCCGCACGAGCCGCTGGCGCCGCCGCTGGGGCGCAGCGGCAAGCCGGAGTCGGGCCGCCAGTCGTATTCGATCGACGCGGTGAACGACTTCGACCCCTTCTTCCTCGAACTGAGTGCCTTCTGCAAGCTGCACCAGCTGGGCGTCGAGACCTTGATCCACGAGGCCGGCGCCGGCCAGATGGAGATCAATTTCACGCACGGCGACGCGCTCGAACTGGCCGACCGGGTCTTCCTGTTCAAGCGCGCCGTGCGCGAGACGGCGCTGCGCCACGGCATCTTCGCCACCTTCATGGCCAAGCCCATGGAGACGGAGCCGGGCAGCGCCATGCACATCCACCAGAGCCTGCTCGACGCGGCCAGCGGCGAAAACATCTTCAGCAAGGCGGACGGCGGCGCCAGCGCGCTGTTCTTCAACTACATCGGCGGCCTGGAGAAATACCTGCCGGCGGCTACCCTGCTGCTGGCGCCGCACGTCAATTCCTACCGGCGCCTGTCGCGCTTCATGTCGGCGCCGACCAATGTGCGCTGGGGCTACGACAACCGCACTTGCGGCCTGCGCATCCCGAATTCGACGCCGGCCAACCGGCGCGTGGAAAACCGTGTGCCGGGCGTCGACGTCAATCCCTACCTGGCGATGGCGGCCGTCATCGCCGCCGGCATTCATGGCGTCGAGCGGGGACTCAAGCTCACAAGCGCTATTTCGAGATCATCTGATGATTGACATCCGCCACCTTGCCGCCCGCGGCGACACACCATGAGCAGCAACAGTTTTTCATTTCCGACCGCCATCAAGTTCGGCGCCGGTTCCCGCAAGGAGGTAGCCGGTCACCTGTTGGCCCAGGGGCTCAGGCGCCCGCTGATCGTGACCGACAAGGCCATCGCGATGCTGCCGGTGCTGGAGGAATTCAAGCGCCACCTGGGTGGACTCGAGGTCTCGGTCTATTCCGGCGTCCATGGCAACCCGACTGCGCGCCAGGTGATGGAGGGCGCCGAGGCGTTCAAGTCGCACCAGGCCGATTGCGTGATCGGTTTCGGCGGCGGCGCCGCACTCGACGTGGC
>JANXSQ010000217.1 GCA_025356595.1 Janthinobacterium sp.
GGCACGGCGCTGGCCGGCGCGCTGGCGGGCCTGGGCGGCGCCGTTGTCCTGGCCGGCCACGCCCGCCACCTGGGCGCCGTCGGCGCCGCCGCCCCGCCCGACGCGCGCGCCGTGCAAATCTATCAGACGGTGTTGCCGGGCGCGGTCTTCAGCGTGCCGTCCCGGCCCGGCATGACGCTGGAGCTGAAGGACGGCGGCGTGCTGCTGATCGCCGCCGGCATGCGCGCGGCGAAGCCGGTGCGGGTCGATCTGTGCAGCCAGTTGCTCGACCCGGCCAAGCCGCGCCTGACGCCGCTGCGCCTCGGTTACCGTTTCGACGACGTGCGCCGCTGGGTCGGCGCCGGCAACGCCGTCACCCTGCGCAATGTGCTGCTGGTGGCCGACGGCGGCGCCGCCATGCCCGAGGTGCAGATCAGCGGCACGGCGCTGGCCGATTTCGCCGAACCGCAGGGCCAGCCGCTGCAATTGAGCTGGCGCGGCGGGCCGGGCGGCGCGCGCTGGGTCAGCGACGCCAGCCTGGGCCAGATCGTCGCCGCGCCCGGCGCGCAGGTGGCGCTGCGTCAGCAGGGCTGGTTGGTGTGGGACGGGGCGGCGCTGCGCGTCGAGCGGCGCGCCAGCGCCGCCTGTCCGCAGGCGGGCGAGTTGCTGGTGCAGCTCTACCACGCCGCCCCGGCCGACCCGCCGGCGAAGGCGCTGGTGACGGCCTTCCCGGCGCGCGGCAAGCCGCTCAGCGCCTATCTGGCGGCCGGCGACTACGCGGTGCCGGCCGCGCCCCGTCCCGGCCTGGAGGATCAGGGCCTGTTCCTGGCCTTGCAGGCGCGCGGCCTGGTGCGCCTGTCGGCCGCCGGCGGCGCGATGGTCGCGCCGCGCGATTTGCCGCAATGGGCCGCCGCCGGCGAGGCCGGGCGCGCCGCCGAACTGGCCGACTGGCGCGGCGTCGCGCTCGACGCGGGCGCCGTGAAACTGATCAAGCGGCTCTACCACCAGGCCGACGGCGCCTATGTGCGCCAGCAGATCGACATCTTCAACGACGAGCTGCGCCTGCTGGCCTGGCGCGTCCGGGCCGGCGCGCCCGGACAATGGCGGGCCCACGCCGGCGCGATGGAGGTGGCGGCGGGCGAGCAGATGCCGGTGGCGGCCGCGCGCCTGTTCGCCGAACTGCCGCAGGGCTGGGCGCCGTGGCAGCGCGCGGTCCGCTGGCCGCGCTCGCAGGCGCCGCTGCGCCTGACGCTGGCGCTGCCGGCCGGCGCCGCCGCGCAGGAATTGCTGCTGCTGGGCCGCGTCGTCGCCGTCGAGGGCGCCCGCCTGAGCGCGCGGCCGGCCTGCGGCGGGCGCGCCTGCCCGACGCCCGACGCGGCGCAGATCCTCACCCTGACGCCGCTGCCGGGCGCGCGCGAACTGCATCTGGACGTGCAGCCGCTGGACGCGGCCGGCCTGGGGGGCCGCAACGACCAGCAATACCGCCATCTGCGCGTCGTCGCCGGCCGCTTGCAATGGCAGGCGCTGGAGACGGCGGGCGCGGCGCCGCTGCGCCAGCGCGCGGCGGCGCCGGTGCGGCTGGAGGACCGCAACGGCGCGCCGCTGTGGGCCGACGGCCGGCCCACCCAAGCCGCGCAGGACGCCGGCCTGGCGCCGCTGCTTGGCCTGAACGCCCTGCACGCCAACAGCGTGGCCGGCATGCTGGGCCGCTTGCCGCTGCCGGTCAGCGCGCGCCTGAGCGTGGACCTGGCGCTGCAGACGCTGAGCCAGCGCGCGCTCGACTGCGTCGGCATGCGCCGCGGCCGCTGGGACGGCATAAGCTGCGCCGGCGGCCGCGCCGCGCCGGACGGGCGGCGCGCCGGCATCGTCTTCCTCGACGCCGAAACGGGCGACGTGCTGGCGGCGGCCGGCGCCGGCGCGGGCGAGGTCAGCGCCGCCAACTGGAGCGAGGCGCGCGACTTCGACCAGACCAACCCGGCGCGCAGCCCCCTGCGCCTGCCGGCCCTGCAGCACGACGGCGGCGCCCACCAGAGTCCCGGCTCGACCTTCAAGGTGGTCAGCGCGCTGGGCCTGGAGATGGCCGCGAAAAGCGATCCCGCCCTCGAAACCCTGCTGGCCGGCGCGCCGCTGGCCGTCATCAACCGCATGGCGCGCCAGCGCGGCTTCGATTTCCAGACCGACGCCGCCACCTATCCGCTCGACACGCGCCTGGCCCACATCACCAACTACAAGGAGCAAAGCCTGGACCGGCGCGCCCAGGACGGCCGCCTCGGGCTGGCGCAGGCGCTCACCTACAGCCTCAACACCTGGTTCGCCTGGAGCGCGGAACTGAGCGACCGCAGCCTGTTCGGCCGGCCCGACGGCGGCGCGCCCGACCTGCAGGCGCTCGACCCGCAGGCGCTCGACGCCGTGCGCCCCATCGTCGGCGCGGCGCGCCTGCTGGGCTTCGAGCAGCCGCTGCGCCTGGACGGCGGCCTGCTGCCGGCCGATTTCAACTGGTCCGCCTGGGACGCGCTGCAGGCGACGCCGGCCCACATCGACACCATCCACATCCGCCACGAACTGCGCCAGATGGCCATCGGCCTGCGCATGCAGGCGACGCCGCTGCAGATGGCGCTGGCCTCGGCCGCCATCGGCCAGGGCCGCGTCGTGGCGCCGCGCCTGTTGCTGGCGCTGGACGGCGCCGCGAGCAAGGTGGCGCGCATGGCGCCGCTGGAGGTGCGCCTGGACCGCATCCGCGCCGGCATGAAGGGCGTGGTCGACGTCGGCACGGGCGCCGGCGCTTTCGGCGCGCCCGCGCTGGCGCAACTGCGCCGCGGCCTGTACGGCAAGACCGGCACCGCGCCGACCAACGCGACGGCGCCGGACGGCGGACGGCGCGAGCTGGCCACCGTCTGGTTCACCGGCTGGCTGGAGCCGGGCAGCATGCCGGGACAGGCGCACCGCGTCGCCGTGGCCGCCTTCGTCAGCCATTCGGAGGGCAGCGGCGGCGAGCACGCCGCGCCGGTGGTGGCGGCGGTGCTGGCCACGCTGCTCGGGCAGAAGGCCGAACAGAAGGTGAAATAGCCCCATAAGCCGGCGTATGACGGCGCCGGCCTTCAGTTAAACTCTGGCAGATCGGATAATTTTGCGTTCATCCGCGCGCGCCGGCGTTTGGCCGGCATGCGCGACGGCGCTTCAAGGAATAGGGAATCATGCGTTTGCCAGGCACCAGGTATCAGGAACACGGCTGGGAACAAGTGCGCAAGCTGCTCGGCCAGTGCTCCCTGCAGGCCTTCAAGCGGGTCGACGCCGACCTGGTGACGGCGCACGCCCCGGCGGCGCTGCTGGACTGGTACGCCGACGCGCTGGCGGACGGCCTGCGCCGCACGGCCGGCGGCGCGCGCGCCGACGCCGCCGGCAACCACTACGGCGAGAGCGTGCTGGAACTTGCGCTGGGCCTGGCCTTCGAGCTGCAGGCGCAGCCCGGCCACTGGGACGCCTTCGTCGCGGCGCTGCGCAAGGAATGCGAGAAGAGCGGCGCCTTCTGGCAGGGCGTGGCCGGCGAGGGCGTGCTGCGCAAGAAAGTCAACGATATGTACGCCGGCCTGCGCGACAAGGTCGACGCGGACAACTATCAGGTGACAACCGGGCGCGCCTGCTCGCCCAACAAGATCTACACTTACCGCATGCTCGACACCGCCTATCACGAGATCGCCGCCCTGTTCGCCGACTGGCGCCAGCACGCCGGCCAGGTGGCGGCCATCCTCGGGCGCGAGCTGGACGGCATCCCCATCGAGGCGCGCCGGATGAAGACGATCGCCGCCTGCAAGCCGGAGTGGTTGATCAACTGGAGCGCCACGCTGGAGCGCTTCGGCG
This sequence comes from Janthinobacterium sp., assembly GCA_025356595.1. Lineage (GTDB taxonomy): Bacteria > Pseudomonadota > Gammaproteobacteria > Burkholderiales > Burkholderiaceae_D > Janthinobacterium. The sequence goes on from JANXSQ010000217.1 coordinate 3,838, forward strand.
CCTCGCCCGGCCCGCTGCACACCAGGTCGAAGCGCTTCGCCAGCCTGAAGAACAATCCGGCCACCATCGCGGCGATGCTCACCGAGATCGGCGACTACGAGGAGCTGTCGGCGAACATGGACAGCGCCGAGGACTGGCGCGGCGACGCCGGCGCGGCCGCGCTGTGGTTGGAGGATTACTGGCGCGTGATGGGCGAGCCGGAGCCGCAGGCCGGCGAGGAGCGCATCCTGGCGGCCTCCGTCGACGAATTCGAGGGCGACGAAGAGGAGCCGGTCCGCGTCGAGGAAGAGGCGGTGGCGCCGCGGCAGGCGGCGCGCGAGCAGGCCGCCGCCGGCGCGCTTTCCCTGCCCCTCCGCTATCTAGAACAGGCCAGGGCGGCGCAGGACGGCGCCAGTTGGGCGCTGCGCATGATGCGCGACGATTCGCTGCCGATCCGCTTGGCGGTGTATCAAAAACTGCTGGGCGGCGCGGACGATTCCTATCCCGACGCCTGGTGCGACCCGGCCACCGGCGCGCTGCCGACCCTGCAGCAACTGGCGGCGCTGGACCAGATTTCGATGCCGACCCTGCGCAAGCGGCGCAACGAGGCGATCGCCCGACTGCAGGCGCTGAACGGCGCGACGGCGCAATGAAGGAGCACGAGATGAACGCGAAAACGGATACCGACGACAAATTGCGCGAGCGCCTGCTGCTGGCGCGCGGCCACCTCGGCGACCGCCTGATGCTGGCCGACGCCACCATGCTGGAGGCGCTGGACGGCGTGCGCGCGCTGAGCCTGACCGAGCGGCGCGCCCTGGCGCAGTCGCCGCTGACGCTGCGCCGCTTCCGCCAGTTGTCGCTGGAGCGGCGCAAGGGCGCGGCCGCCAACGACGCGCGCTGGAGCGGCAGCCACGGCATGCTGCGCGCCGCCTCGGGCGGGCCGCTGCAGCAACTGGCCACCGACGACGCCTGCTGGAGTTTGCACTTCCTGGCGCAGGGCGCGGGCTGGCAGATCATCCTGAAACTGGCGGCCGGCGCGCCGTTCGCGCCGCGCCTGATGCGCGAACAGCCGCTGCTGCGCGTGCTCGACGGCGCCGGCGCGGTGCTCCTGCAGGGCCGCCTGGACGGCGACGGCGAATGCGAATGCGCCTGGCCCTGCGCGGCGGCGCCGGGCGCGCACTTCCAGCAGCACGGCGCCGTCTTCGGCGTCGAGCCGGCGGCGCCCTGAGATGGCCTTCTTCAGGAAAGCGCCGCGGCGCGGCCCGTCCGATGACGCGGCCCTGGGCGCGGCCGACATCGCCCTGCGCCTGGCCGACGGCGACGCCGTTCCCGCCGGCGCCGCGCTGCTGCTCTTCGACGGCGCCGGCCAGGCGCGCCGCAGCGGCGCCGCGCGCGTCGCGCTGGGCGGCGCCGAGAGCGCCTGGTGCTACCACCCCGGCCCCTACGGCGTCGACCTGACGCCCTTCGGCGCCGCGCCGGAACTGGGCCTGCGCCTGCAATTCTTCATCGACGCGGCCGATCCGCGCGTCGCCCGGCAGCGCTTCGACCTGTTCCTGTTCAGCGAAGCCGGGGCGCGCCTGACGCTGGCCGGCTTCGGCGCGGCCCTGCAGGCGGCGCTGGCGCAGGGCAATCTGGACCTGCCGCTCTGCGCCTCGCTCGATGAGTGGCACCTTTTCCGGGCCGGCTTGAATCAACTCTGTTACACCCGCTTCGGCGTCACCGTCGACGATTGCCTGCCGGTCGACCTGGGCGAGAGCATCGATTTCGCCGCGCAATTGCAGGCGCGCGCGCAACTGGCGGCGCTGGCGCCCATCCCGCCCATCCCGTCCATTTCGCCGGCGCCCGCCGCGCCGCCCGCCGCCGGCGACGCCGCCGCGCTGCGCCGCCTGTTCCTGGAACTGCCGGC
>JANXSQ010000240.1 GCA_025356595.1 Janthinobacterium sp.
CCAGATCGAAAAGGACGAGCGCGGCAACAAGGGCGCGGCCCTCACGACTTTCATCAGCCTGGCCGGACGCTACCTCGTCCTCATGCCGAACAATCCCCGCGGCGGCGGCGTCTCGCGCCGGGTGGAGGGTGAGGATCGAGATGAACTGAGGGCGCTGATCGACCAGCTCGAAGTGCCTCACGGCATGAGCGTGATTGCGCGGACGGCAGGAATCGGCCGCACGATCGAAGAGCTCAAGTGGGACATGGGCTACCTGATGCAGCTCTGGGGCGCCATCGAGCTGGCGGCCAACGACCGCACCCCGGGCGAAGACGGACGCTACAGGCCCAAGCCCTTCCTGATCTACCTTGAATCGAGCCTCGTAATTCGCGCAATCCGCGATTACTTCCAGCCCGACATCGGCGAGATCCTCATCGACACCGATGACATCTACGAGCAGGCGCACCAGTTCATGAGCCACGTGATGCCCGACATGGTGCACCGCGTCAAGCGCTACAGCGACGACGTGCCGCTGTTCTCGCGCTTCCAGATCGAACACCAGATCGAAACGGCCTACTCGCGCACCGTGCCCTTGCCGTCGGGCGGCGCGATCGTCATCGACCACACCGAAGCGCTGGTCTCGGTCGACGTCAACTCGGCCCGCGCCACGCGCGGCTCGGACATCGAAACGACCGCCTTCAACACCAACTGCGAAGCGGCCGAGGAAGTGGCGCGCCAGTTGCGCCTGCGCGACCTGGGCGGCCTGATCGTCATCGACTTCATCGACATGGAAGTGGCGAAGAACCAGCGCGAAGTGGAACAGCGCCTGAAGGACGCGCTGCACCATGACCGCGCCCGCGTCCAGATGGGCAAGATCTCGCGCTTCGGCCTGATGGAACTGTCGCGCCAGCGCCTGCGTCCTTCGCTCTCCGAAGGCAGCCACGTGACGTGCCCGCGCTGCTCCGGCACCGGCCACATCCGCGACACCGAACCGTCCGCCCTGCAGGTGCTGCGCATCATCCAGGAAGAGGCGATGAAGGAAAACTCGGCGACCATCCACGTCCAGGTCCCGGTCGACGTCGGCGCCTTCCTGCTCAACGAGAAGCGCGGCGAAGTGCTGAAGATCGAGAACCGCCACCGCATCGCCGTGATCCTGATCCCGAACAAGCATCTGGAAACGCCGCACTACAAGCTGGAACGCATCAAGCACGACGATCCGCGCCTGGAAGAAGCGCAAGCCAGCTACAACCTGGCCGAAAGCGCCGAAACCGACATGGCCTACAGCAAGCGCCAGAAGGAAGAAGCGAAGCCGCGCCAGGAAGCCGTCGTGAAGACGATCACCCCGGACCAGCCGGCGCCATTGGTCGAGCGCAAGCCCGTCGAAGCGGCCCAGCCGGTTCCCGTCGTCGTCGCTCCGGCCGCGCCGCAGGGTTTGCTCGCCAAGATCATCAGCTTCTTCAGCGCGAAACCGGAAGCACCGGCCGCGGCGCCGGCGACGCCAGCCAAGCCGGCAGCAGCGGCCGGCGCCGGCGCCGACCGCAACGCCCGTGGTCCGCGCGGCCGCAACCGCAACGGCAAGCCGGGCGGACGCGAAGAGCGCGAGCCGGGCCAGCCCCGCCCAGCGGCGCAGGACGAAGCCGGCAAGGAAGCCGAAGCGGCCGACAAGGCCGCCCGTCCGGCCCGTCCGCCACGCCCGCCGCGTGAAGCGCGCGAAGGCGGCGAAGTGGCGGCGCCACGCGAACGCGCCGAGCGCGGTGAACGCGCCGAGCGTCCGCCCCGTCCGCCGCGTGAACCGCGCGCCGAACGCGCCCCGGTCGCCGACGTCAAGGTCGAGGAACTGGACATCGCCGCGGTCAGCGCCGCTGCCGTCGTGAGCGTCCCGGCCGCCGACCCGGCCGTCGAGCAGGAAGCCATCACCATCAATCTGGTGAAAGCGGCGCCCAGCATCGGTCCCGATGGCGAAGAACTCGACGTCGACGGCGAAGAGCCGCGTCGCCGCCGCCGCCGCGGTGGCCGCAACCGCAACCGCCGCGACCGCGAAACGGGTGAATTGATCGAATCGTCGGCCTCCGACGTCGAAGGTCAAGAATCCGCACCGGCCGTCAGCTTCAGCGTCGCTCCGGCGCACGATGAAGCCGACGAAAGCGCCGCGCCAGCCGTCGAACTCGCTCCGCTGGCTGAAGTGAGCAAGGTTGCTGAAGTTGCTGCTGTTGCTGAAGTTGCTCCGGCTGCTGAAGCTGCCGTGGTCGCTGAAGTTGCTCCGGTTGCTGAAGTTGCCGTGGTCGCTGAAGTGGCTCCGGTTGCCGAAGTGCGTGAAGTTGCTCCGGTCGTTGAAGTTGCTCCGGTCGCCGAAGTTGCAGTTGTCGTTGAAGTGGCTCCGGCCGCTGAAGTGGCAGCCGTCGCCGAAGCTACGCTCGAAGCGCCCGTCGTTGCCGAGCCAGAAGTGGTCGCGGCCCCGGTCGCCGTGGTGGAAGTTGCTCCTGTTGCAGCGCCAGCCGTCGCCGTCGAAGCGCCTGTCGCCGCCCCCGTGGCAGTGGCGCCCGTCGCCGCAGCCCCAGCCGTCGACCTGAGCGCAGTGCTCGGTTCCGCCGGCCTGACCCTGGCCGCAACCGATCCGGAAAAACTGCGCGCGGCACGCGAAGCGGCCGCCAACGCGGTCGCTCCGGTGCGCAAGCCACGCGAGCGCAAGCCGCTGCCGCAGCAAGCCGAAGAGCCGCTGGTGCAAGTGAACACGCAACGTCAATAAGCTGAACGGGTCCAGACCCAGCCAGCCGCCATAGACAAAGGGGAAGCCAGGCGCTTCCCCTTTTTTATGTGCGTTCCTATTAAGAAAACCGCCTGCCGCATTCGAAGCAGCGGCGCGCACGCGGGCTCCGCCGCCCGATGCGCGCCCCCGCCCTCATCCGCGCCGCCGGCCCCTTGAGCAGATCGAGACCATGAGCATGCCACCCGAGCGCCCCGCCCCCGTCAGCCTGAGCACCGCCTTCTGGTATTGGCTCAAGCTGGGCTTCATCAGCTTCGGCGGACCGGCCGGCCAGATCGCGCTGATGCACGCCGAACTGGTCGAGCGGCGCCGCTGGATTTCCGAGCGGCGCTTCCTGCACGCGCTCAACTACTGCATGCTGCTGCCCGGCCCGGAGGCGACCCAGCTGGCCGTCTACATCGGCTGGCTGATGCACCGCACCCGCGGCGGCATCCTCGCCGGCGTTCTCTTCGTGCTGCCCTCGCTGTTCATCCTGATGCTGCTGTCCTGGATCTACCTGGCCTACGGCGCGCTGCCGGCCGTCGCCGCCGTGCTGTACGGGATCAAGCCGGCCGTGGTCGCCATCGTGCTGGCGGCCGCCTGGCGCATCGCCAGCCGCAGCGTCAAGAACGCCAGCCTGGCGGCCATCGCCGTCGCCGCCTTCCTCGCCATCGCCGTGCTGGGCCTGCCCTTCCCCGCCATCGTGCTGGGCGCCGCCGCCATCGGCCTGCTCGGCGGACGCTACTGGCCCGGCCAGTTCCAGATCGGCGGCGGCCACGCCGGCGCGCCGGCCAGCTACGGCCCGGCCCTCATCGACGACGACACGCCGACGCCGGCGCACGCGCGCTTTTCCTGGCCGCGCCTGCTGGCCGTGGCCCTGCTCGGCGGCGGCCTCGGCGCGGCCGTCTGGCTGCTGCTGGCGTACGCCATGGGCGCCGCCAGCCCGCTGGCGCAGATGGGCTGGTTCTTCACCAAGGCCGCCCTGATGACCTTCGGCGGCGCCTACGCCGTGCTGCCCTATGTCTACCAGGGCGGCGTCGACACCTTCCACTGGCTCAGCGCGGCGCAGATGATGGACGGCCTGGCGCTGGGCGAAACCACGCCCGGCCCGCTGATCATGATCGTCGCCTTCGTCGGCTTCGTCGGCGCCTGGACCCACGCCCTGTTCGGCGCCGATCTGGCGCTGGCCGGGGCGGCCGGCGCCGCCGTGGCCACCTTCTTCACCTTCCTGCCCTCCTTCCTCTTCATCCTGGCGGGCGGGCCGCTGGTCGAATCGACGCGCGACAACATCCGCCTGACGGCGCCGCTGACGGCCATTTCGGCGGCCGTGGTCGGCGTCATCGTCAGTCTGGCGCTGTTCTTCGGCCGCCACGTCTTCTGGCTGGACGGGCCGGCGCCGCACTGGGATCCGCTCGCCGTCGCCATCAGCGCGGCCGCCTGCCTGGCCCTGTTCCGTTACCGCGTCGGCGCCATCAAACTGATACTCGCCTGTGCGCTGGCCGGCCTCGTGCTATCGTATCTGCATTAGCACCACTTCACGTTTCGCGCACCAGAGAATTCATGGCTGACAAGATCATCTTCCTCAACGCCGGCCGGCCGCCGGCCATTCCGGCGCAGCTGGAAACACCGAGCGGCCGCGTGACGGACCAACTGGCCCGGCCGCTGCACGACCTGCGCATCTCGATCACCGACCGCTGCAATTTCCGCTGCGTGTATTGCATGCCGAAGGCGGTCTTCGACAAGGAGCACGCCTACCTGCCGCACAGCGACCTGCTGTCCTTCGAGGAAATCACCCGCCTGGCGGCGATTTTCGTCGCCCACGGCGTCGAGAAGATCCGCCTGACGGGCGGCGAGCCGCTGCTGCGCAAGAACATCGAAAGACTGGTCGGCATGCTCAGCGCGCTGAAGACGCCCTCCGGCCGCGACCTCGACCTGACACTGACCACCAACGGCTCGCTGCTGGCCAAGAAGGCGCAAACGCTGCGGGACGCCGGCCTGCGCCGCGTCACCGTCTCGCTCGACTCGCTCGACGACGCCACCTTCAGGCGCATGAACGACGTCGACTTCGCCGTCGCCGACGTGCTGCGCGGCATAGACGCCGCCCATGCGGCGGGGCTGGGGCCGGTGAAGATCAATATGGTCGTCAAGGCCGGCATGAACGAGGCGGAGATCGTCCCGATGGCGCGCCATTTCAAGGGCAGCCCGCATTTGCTGCGCTTCATCGAATACATGGACGTGGGCGCCTCGAACGGCTGGAACCTGGCCGAGGTGATCCCCTCGGCCGAGGTGGCGCGGCGCATCGGCGCCGTCATGCCGCTGGTCCCGGTCGACCCGAACTACCGCGGCGAGACGGCGGCGCGCTGGCGCTACCGCGACGGCGGCGGCGAGATCGGCCTGATCTCCAGCGTCACCCAGGCCTTTTGCGCCGACTGCACGCGCGCCCGCCTGTCCACCGAAGGCAAGCTCTACACCTGCCTGTTCGCCAGCCGCGGCCACGACCTGCGCGCGCTGCTGCGCGGCGGGCGCAGCGACGCGGAAATCTCCTCGGCGCTGGCGCACCTGTGGCGGGCGCGCGGCGACCGTTACTCGGAACTACGCGCCGGCAACACCGGCGCGCCGGCCGAAGGCGGCCCCAAAGTTGAAATGTCCTATATCGGCGGTTAAACCATCATGATCCACACACACAATATCAGCGGCCTGATCCTGGCCGGCGGACAGGGCACGCGCATGGGCCGCGTCGACAAGGGCTTGCTGCCCTTGCGCGGCGAAGCCATGGCGGCGCGCGTGCTGCGCGCGCTGGCGCCCCAGGTCGGGCCGCTGGCCATCAACGCCAACCAGAACCTGGCCGACTACGCGGCGCTCGGCGCGCCGGTCTGGCCGGACGACCTGGCGGGCTTCGAAGGCCCGCTGGCGGGCCTGCAGACGGGCTTGCGCCGCTGCGCCACAGCCTACCTACTCAGCGCGCCCTGCGACTCGCCCTTCCTGCCCGCCGACCTGGCGGCGCGCCTGGCCGCCGCCCTGCTCGAGCAGGACGCCGACCTGGCCATCGCCGTCACGCTGGAGGACGAGGCCGGCGCCGTGCGCGAACAGGCGCACCCGGTGTTTTGCCTGATGAAGACCAGCGTGCTGCCGGCGCTGGACGCCTACCTGGCAAGTGGCGGCCGGCGCATGGACGGCTGGCACGGCGCGCTGAGGGTGGCGCGCGTCGTCTTCCCGCGCGCCGAAGCCTTCCGCAATCTGAACACCCCGCAGGAATTGCGCGACGGCGAGGCGCAGGCGGCCAGCCTGGCCGAACTGAGCGCCCGTCTGCCCGGCTACGACGGCGACGCCCTGTCGGTGGCGCACGCCCAGCGCATCATCGGCGACTTCGTCACGCCCATCCGCGCCAGCGAACGGGTGGCCCTGCGCAGCGCGCTGGGGCGCGTGCTGGCGGCCGACATCCTCTCGCCGATCGACGTGCCGGCGCACGACAATTCGGCCATGGACGGCTACGCGCTGCGCGGCGCCGACCTGCGCGCCGACGCCGCCGTCACGCTGCGCGTCGCCGCCACCGCGCTGGCCGGCCATCCGGCCGGCGTGGCCATCGGCGCCGGCGAGTGCGCGCGCATCATGACCGGCGCCGTCATGCCGGAAGGCTGCGACAGCGTGGTGCCGCAGGAACTGGTCAGCGCCGCCGACGGCGCCGTGACGATCCCGCCCGGCGCCATCCGCGCCGGCGCCAACCGCCGCTTCAAGGGCGAGGACTTGCGCGCCGGCGGCCCGGCCCTGCGCCAGGGCAAGATCGTCCGCCCGGCCGAACTCGGCTTGCTGGCCTCGCTGGGCATCGCCGAAGTGGCGGTGCGGCGGCGCCTGCGCGTGGCCTTCTTCTCCACCGGCGACGAGCTGGTCTCGATCGGCGGCACGCTCGGCCCGGGGCAGATCTACGACTCCAACCGTTACACCATGCACGGCATGCTCACGCGCCTGGGTTGCGAGGTGCTCGACATGGGCGTTGTCCGCGACACCCCCGAGGCGGTGGAAGCCGCGTTCGCCGAAGCCGCCGCCGCCGCCGACGTGGTGATGACCAGCGGTGGCGTGTCGGTCGGCGATGCCGACTACGTCAAGCAGATGCTCGACCGCCTGGGTGACGTGCTGTTCTGGAAGATCGCGATGAAACCGGGCCGACCTCTGGCTTACGGCCGCATCGGCAAGG
>JANXSQ010000242.1 GCA_025356595.1 Janthinobacterium sp.
CGTGCTGGAAAAAGACGAGCAGCCGCGCGCCGCCTTCGAGCTGCTGCAAGCGGCGCTGCAGGCGCCTGAAAGCGAAGCCGAACGCCAGCAGCTGCTGCGCATGCAGCCGCGCCTGGCGCGCAAGCTGGGCCACGCCAAGCCGGCGCCGCACGCGCCCGCGCAACCGCTGCGCATCGACCTCAGCCTGCCGCCGCCGCAAGAAGCCAACTACGTCGAGTTCGTCGTGCGCGACCATCTGACGCGCGACGACGCCCCGGTCTACTACGTCGAGAACGCGCTGATCAATTCGCTGTTCGGCCTGCTGTGCTGGGATGCCGTGTTCAGCCCGATACCGGGCGCCTTCTTCCATCCCTACCACCGCGGCCCGGCCGACCTGCACAGCGCCGACTTCCGGCGCCGCCGCGCACCCGACTTCGCCGCCTGCCTGGCCCAGCTGGAGACGCAGCAATACCGCCAGACCATACGCGCCCGCTACGCCGCCAAGGCCGGCATCGCCTCGCCCTTCGTCAGTTGGGAGGCGCTCGACGCCACCCTGCTGGACCTGGCGCTGGAATGCATCCCGGCGCGCCACCTTCAGCAATGGTTCGAGCGCATCCTGGAGGACATCCGCGCCAACCGCAGCGGCTTCCCCGACCTGATCCAGTTCTGGCCCGCCGAGCGGCGCTACGACATGATCGAGGTGAAGGGACCGGGCGACCGCCTGCAGGACAGCCAGAAGCGCTGGATCGCCTATTGCGCCGAACACGGCATGCCGGTCAGCGTCTGCTACCTGGAATGGCGCGGGGAACCGGCTTGAGCTACACCGTCGCGGTGCGCGCGCTGTGCGAATTCAGCGCCAAGGAGGGCGACCTGGATCTGCGCTTCACGCCCTCGCCGACGGCGCAGGAAGGCATCGCCGGGCACGCCCTGGTGACGGCGCGGCGCGGCCCCGGCTACCAGCGCGAAGTGAGCCTGGAGGGCGAGTTCGGCGCGCTGCGCGTGCGCGGCCGCGCCGACGGCTACGACCCGGCGCTGGGCCAGCTGGAGGAGATCAAGACCTACCGCGGCGACCTGGCGGCGATGCCCGAGCGGCACCGCCGCCTGCACTGGGCGCAGGCGCGCATCTACGGCCACCTGCTGTGCCGCACGCTGGGGCTGGAGAAATTACGCGTGGCGCTGCTGTACTTCGACGTCGCCAGCGGGCGCGAGACGCTGCTGCACGAGGACCGCAGCGCCGCCGAACTGGAGGCGCATTTCGCGCTGCACTGCGGCCGCTTCCTCGCCTGGGCCGAGCAGGAGATGGCGCAGCGCCGCGCGCGCGACGGGCAATTGCGCGCGCTGCGCTTCCCGCACGCCGACTTCCGCCCCGGCCAGCGCGACCTGGCCGAAGCCATGTACAAGGCCAGCAAGCGCGCCCGCTGCCTGCTGGCGCAGGCGCCGACGGGCATCGGCAAGACCATCGGCAGCCTGTTCCCGATGCTCAAGGCGCTGCCCGAACAGGGCCTGGACAAGGTCTTCTACCTGGCCGCCAAGACGCCCGGGCGGCGTCTGGCGCTGGACGCCTGCGCCATCCTGAAGGCGGACGCGCCGGCGCTGCGCGTGCTGGAGCTGAGCGCCAGGACGACGGCCTGCGAGCATCCGCAACCGGCCTGCCACGGCGACTCCTGCCCGCTGGCGCGCGGTTTCTACGACCGCCTGGCGGCGGCGCGCGCGGCGGCCGTGCGCGCGCCCATGCTCGACCGGGAAGGCCTGCGCGCGGTGGCGCTGGCGCACCAGGTCTGCCCCTACTACCTGGGCATGGAACTGGCGCGCTGGAGCGACGTCGTGGTGGCCGACTACAACTACTATTTCGACCTCAGCGCCCTGCTGCACGGCCTGACGCTGGCCAACGACTGGCGCGTCAACGTGCTGGTCGACGAGGCTCACAATCTGCTCGAGCGGGGGCGCCAGATGTACACGGCCGAACTGGAGCCGGCCGCCCTGAAGGCGCTGCGCAAGGAGGCCCCCGAGGTCCTGAAAAAGCCGCTGGCGCGCCTGCGGCGGCAATGGGCGCGGCTGGACAAGGAGCAGTCCGGCGACTACCAGGCCTACGCCGCCGTGCCGGAAAAACTGCTGGCCGCGCTGCAGGAGGCCACGGCGGCCATGGGCGCCCACCTGGCCGAACACGCCGACCAGACCGGGGGCGCGCTGCAGCGCTTCCATTTCGACGCCCTGCTGTTCGCCCGCCTGGCCGCAAGCTTCGGGACGCACTCCCTGTTCGACCTCGCCCGTGACGGCGGCGGCGCGCGCCTGTGCGTCCGCAACATCATCCCGGCGCCCTTCCTCAAGCCGCGCTTCGCCGCCGCGCACAGTTGCGCGCTGTTCTCGGCCACGCTCAGTCCCTGGAACTACTACGCCGACACGCTGGGCATGCCGGCCGACACGGCCTGGGTCGACGTCGCCTCGCCCTTCGACGCCGCGCAACTGGAGGTGCACCTGGTGGCCGGCGTCTCGACGCGCTACCGCGACCGCGCCGCCTCGCTGGCGCCGATCGCCGCGCTGATGGCGCGCCAGTACGCGGGGGCGCCGGGCAATTACCTGGCCTTCTTCAGCAGCTTCGAATATCTGCAGCAGGCGGCCGGGCGCTTCGCCGCGCTCCACCCCGAGGTGCCGCAGTGGCGCCAGGCGCCGCGCATGGACGAGGCGGCGCGCGCCGACTTCCTGGCCCGCTTCGCCGCCGGCGGGCGCGGCGTCGGCTTCGCCGTGCTGGGCGGCGCCTTCGGCGAAGGCGTGGACCTGCCCGGCGAACGCCTGATCGGCGCCTTCATCGCCACGCTCGGCCTGCCGCAGACGAATCCCGTCAACGAACAGATCCGCCAGCGCATGGAAAGCGTCTTCGGCGACGGCTACGACTACGCCTACCTGTATCCGGGCCTGCGCAAGGTGGTGCAGGCGGCCGGCCGGGTGATCCGCACGCGCGCCGACCGCGGCGTGGTCTACCTGATCGACGACCGCTACGCGCGCCCGGAGGTGCGGCGCCTGCTGCCGTCGTGGTGGAGCGCGTTTCCTTAGTTTCCTTGCTTGCCTCAGTACGCGGCCGCGGCGGCGCGCCACCGGCGCAGATCCGCCGCCGACATCGGTCTGGCGAACAGATAGCCCTGGCCGGAAACGGCGCCCAGGCCCCGCATCACCTCGAGCTCGGCGGCCGTCTCTATGCCCTCGGCGACGGTGCGCAGCTTCAGCGTGGCGGCCAGTTGCATGATGGTTTCCAGGATGGCGCGCGACTTGGCCGAATGCGCCATGCCGGAAACGAAGGAACGGTCGATCTTCAGTTCGGTGAACGGAATCTCGCTCAATTGCTGCAGCGAAGAGTAGCCGGTGCCGAAGTCGTCGAGCGAGATCCTGAAGCCGTTCATGCGCAGCCGCGTCACCGTCTCGAGCACGTTGCGGGGATTTTTGGCCACCGCCGTCTCCGTCACCTCGATGGTGATCAGCTCGGGCGCGATGCCGTACTCATTGCACATCGACAGGATGCGCTCGGGCGTGCCGATGTTTTGCAGCGTCAGCGGGGAAATGTTCAGCGCCATCGGCAGCGCCTCGCCCGCCTCCTCCCACTGCCGCGCGCAGGCCAGCGACTGGCGGAAGATGGTCTCGGTCAGGCGGTCGATCAAGCCCTCCCGCTCCATCAGGTCGATGAATTGCAGCGGCGCCAGGATGCCCAATTCGGGATGGGCCCAGCGGGCGAGGATTTCGACGCCGTCGAGGCGCCGGCTGGCCAGGTCGAACTTCGGCTGGAAGAAGGGCTGGAACTGCTGCGCGTCTAGCGCGGCGAGCAACGCGCGTTTGCTCCACGGCAGCGCCGGACGAGCCGGTTCGGGCGCCGCCCCGACGCTCTGCCGGGCCATGAACTGCACCAGCATCTGGCGCAGGCGTTCCGCCTGGATCGGCTTCGACAGCACGCCCAGCAGGGGGATGCCGTAACCGCGCACCACCGTTTCGGCCGAGGCCAGCAATTCCGGCTCGAGCGCCGAGCTGAGGATGAAGCCGGCGATCCGCCGAGTCACAGCGCGGCGCGGCGCATGAATTCGATGCCATCCATGCCGGCCATCTTCAGGTCGGAGATGACGATGTCGAAATCGCAGACGGCGCCGCCCAGCAGCGCCAGCCCGCCGGCGCCGTCGGCCGCGTCGGAGACGACGACCACGCCATAGCCCTTGAGCACGGCGCGCAGCAACTGCGCCTGTGGCGCGTCGTCCTCGAGGATCAGCACGCGCAGGGCGGCGAAGTCCTGCCGCGTCGGCGCTGGCCGCACTCGCGAGGATGGGTGCGGCGCCCCACCCGGCATGGCGACTGGCGCGGCGGGCGGCAAGCGGGGGATGGCGGCGGTGGGGGCGGAGTACATGGCGTGCCTTCGGGATGGGTTGAATTCAGGCCGACAACAGCGCGGCGGCGGCCGGGCGGCGCGGGGCGGCCG
>JANXSQ010000253.1 GCA_025356595.1 Janthinobacterium sp.
AGCTGAACTTGCCCGGGCCCATGGCGATGCCGGCGATACCGCCGCCGACGCCGTCGCCGTGCAGGTATTTGAAGTCCAGCACATGGATGTCGGGACGGTCGTAGAAGCGTTTGCCGATCCAGGCCGACGCGCCCTGCAGCATGGGCAGGTTCTTCGCCTCGACCATCATCTGCGCCAGTTCCAGCTTGTTGTCGCTGCCGACGTCGGAAGTCGGGCTGTAGATCGAGGTCATGACGGTGCCGACGAAGCTGGCGCCGTTCGAGGATTTAGCCAGTTCCTTGGTGTAGGCGAATTCGCCGTACAGGTCGCACTCATTGCCGAAACGGTATTTCGGCACGCCTTCTAGGCCGTAGCAGGCTTGCTTGCCGCTCTTGTCGTTGCTGCCCACGCCGGCGCGGAAGTAGCCGCTGAACTCACCGGCGGCGTCGCTGGCGTGAGCGCTCACTGCGCTGAAGGCCAGCGTGATGGCGACTGGTAAGGTTTTTTTGAAAAATTGTTGCATGTAATGTCTCCTGCGGATCTAGGTTGTGAAGTCCTGTGGACTGTTGTCATGGTGCTCGTGCGCGCCGCCGCCGGGCCGGCCGCGCCTGTTCTTGCCGGGCTGCGCCGGCGCGGATGCCCGCATGGCAGCCCGTCGGCGCGCCGCCAGGGCCGGTTCGGCGCTGGCGCGGACGCGCAATATTCCGGCCCTGGATGTCCGGCGCAAACCGGGGGCGGGGACGGAATTGCCCTGCGTCCATTGTAATGGATTTGACAATACCACTTGCGCTTTCGCACGCGCGCGCGCGCCGGGCTGTGGTAAGAAAAATACAGGAACTAGTCCTTGATTTTCGCCGCCGCGCCTGGCGTTGCCGTGCGCGCGCCCTCAGTAGCAATTTGCGCCGGCCGGCGCCGCAAGTCCTCGCGCGGCGGCGCCGGCATGTCTTTCGGACTACAATTGCTGGCGCCCCCTCGTCGAGGCGGCCACCACCCGCACACAAGAACACATGCTCAAACGCCTGCACCACGCCGCCATCATCTGCTCCGACTACGCCGTCTCGAAGCGCTTCTACAGCGAATGTCTGGGACTGCGCATCATCGCCGAGCATTACCGCGCCGCGCGCCAATCCTACAAACTCGACCTGGCGCTGCCCGACGGCGGCCAGATCGAGCTGTTCTCCTTCGCCGGCGCGCCGCCGCGGCCCTCCTATCCGGAGGCGCGCGGCCTGCGCCACCTGGCGTTCGCGGTCGACGACGTGGCCCGATGCAAGCGCGAGCTGGAGGCGCGCGGCATCGCCGTCGAGGACATCCGCGTCGACGAGTACACCGGCGCGCGCTTCGTCTTCTTCGCCGACCCGGACGAGTTGCCGCTGGAATTGTACGAGGCGGCGCCCGCCTCGCCCTGATCCGGCGGCGCCGCCGCCGGCGCGCCGCTCCTTGGTTTGAAGGCATTCGAAGACAGGTATTTTCCAGTGGCGCCGGATCGCCCGGCGCCCTTCATCCAGCAGTCATCCACCCGAGGAGCAGCACGCCCATGCACACCATCGCCCCCACCCTCATCGCCGCCGCCGTCGCCCTCTGTTGCGGCGCCGCGCAGGCGGCCTCGCAGGCGCCCGTCGCGGCCCGCCACGGCATGGTCGTCAGCGCCCAGCACCTGGCCTCCCAGGTCGGCGTCGACGTCCTGAAGAACGGCGGCAACGCCATCGACGCCGCCGTCGCCGTCGGCTACGCCCTGGCCGTCGTGTATCCGGCGGCCGGCAACCTGGGCGGCGGCGGCTTCATGACGGTGCAACTGGCCGACGGGCGCAAGACCTTCCTCGACTTCCGCGAAAAAGCCCCGCTGGCGGCCACGGCGACGATGTACCAGGACGCCGACGGCAACGTCGTCAAGGGCCTCAGCTCGCGCGGCCACCTGGCCGTCGGCGTGCCCGGCACGGTGGCCGGCATGGAGTACGCGCGCGAGAAATACGGGACGATGCCGCGCGCCGCCCTGCTCGCCCCGGCCATCCGCCTGGCGCAGCGCGGCTACGCGCTGGAGGAGGGCGACATCGATTTGCTCGGCACGGCCACCGGGGACTTCCGCCAGGATGCCGCGTCGGCGGCGATTTTCCTGAACAAGGGCGCGCCCTACGTGGCGGGACAGAAACTGGTGCAGCGCGATCTGGCGGCGACGCTGCGGCAGATCAGCCGGCGCGGCGCGGCCGGTTTCTACCGGGGCGGCGTGGGCGCGGCCCTGGTCGCCTCCAGCGCCGCCGGCAAGGGCATCCTGACGCAGGCCGACCTGGACCAGTACAAGGTGCGCGAGATGGCCCCGGTCGAGTGTGATTACCGCGGCTACCATGTGGTGTCGGCGCCGCCGCCCAGCTCGGGCGGGGTGGTCATCTGCGAGATCCTCAACATCGTCGAAGCCTATCCGCTCAAGGAGATGGGTTTCCGCGCCGCCCAGGCCGTGCACTGGCAGATCGAGGCGATGCGCCACGCCTACGTCGACCGCAACAACTATCTGGGCGACCCGGACTTCGTGCAGAATCCCCTGGCGCGCCTGCTCGACAAGGACTACGCCGCCAAAGTGCGCGCCGCCATCGCCCCGGACCGGGCCGGCGTGTCGCAGGACATCAAGCCGGGCGTCGCCCCGCACGAGGGCAGCAACACCACCCATTATTCGATCATCGACAAGGACGGCAACGCCGTCTCCGTCACCTACACGCTGAACGACTGGTTCGGCGCCAAGGTGACGGCGGCCGGCACCGGCGTGCTGCTCAACAATGAGATGGACGACTTCACCGTGAAGATCGGCGTGCCGAATATGTACGGCCTGGTGCAGGGCGAGGCGAACGCCATCGCGCCGGGCAAGCGGCCGTTGAGCTCGATGAGCCCGACCATCGTCACGCGCGACGGCAAGCCGGTGCTGATCGTCGGCACGCCGGGCGGCAGCCGCATCATCACGGCCGTGGTCCACACCCTGCTCAACGTCATCGACTACGGCATGGACATCCAGGAGGCGGTCGACGCGCCGCGCTTCCACCAGCAATGGCTGCCCGACGTCACCAACGTGGAGGCCTACGGCCTGAGCCCGGACACGGCGAAGATCCTCACCGGCATGGGCCACAAGCTGGGCGCGCCGCAGCCGGCCAACCACGTCGCCGCCATCATCGTCGGCGCGCCCGCGCTGGGCGGCAAGCCGCGCGGCGACTACCGCTACTACGGCGCCAACGATCCGCGCCGCAACAGCGGCCTGGCGCTGGGCTACTGAGGAAGGCCGCGGCCGGCGGCGCGGGAGCGCCGGCCGCGCGGACATAAAAAAAGGCAGCCGAGGCTGTAATGCCGTTCAGTTAAGACTGGACGGCATTTTTATTTTGGGCTTGTAAACGCCCGGGCCAGCTGTTAACCTACGCGGCGATGCTCGATGACACTCTCCATTTCCTGGCAAACCACCTCGAAGCGCCTGACTGGCGTCGT
>JANXSQ010000320.1 GCA_025356595.1 Janthinobacterium sp.
GCGCGCGCGCGCCATCGTCGCCGCCGCGCTGGCGGTCGGCCAGGACAGCCTGGACGGCGCCCAGGCGCTGGCCGTGCTGGCCGCCTACGGCATCCCGGTGGCCGAGACGCGCATGGCGCGCGACGTCGAGCACGCGCTGGCGCTGGCCGGCGAGATCGGCTATCCGGTGGCGCTGAAGATCCACGCCCCGGCGCTGGAGCACAAGTCCGACGTCGGCGGCGTGGCCCTCGACCTGGAGACGGCCGAGCAGGTGCGCGCGGCCGCCGCGGCGATGCTGAAGCGGGTGCGCCGCCTGCGCCCCGGCCTGGCGCTGGAGGGTTTCGCGGTGCAGCGCATGGCGCGCCGTCCGCAGGCCCAGGAGCTGCTGGTGGGCGTCTCCAGCGACGCGGTGTTCGGCCCGGTGGTGCTGGTCGGGCAGGGCGGCGTCGCCGTCGAGGTGACGGCCGACCGCGCCATCGGCCTGCCGCCGCTGAACATGGCGCTGGCGCGCGACATGCTGGCGCGCACCCGCGTCGCCAAGCTGCTGGCCGGCTACCGCAACCAGGCGCCGGCCGACGTCGACGCCGTCTGCCACACGCTGATCCAGGTGGCCGAGCTGGTGGCCGACATCGCCGAGCTGGCCGAACTCGACATCAACCCCCTGCTGGCCGACGCGGCCGGCGTGGTTGCGCTCGACGCACGCCTGCTGCTGCGCCCGGGCGCCGGCGCCGACCGCCTGGCGATCCGCCCCTATCCGCAGGAGCTCGAGGAGCGCCTGATCTGGCAGGGCGGCGAACTGACGCTGCGCCCGATCCGCCCGGAGGACGCGCCCCAGCACCTGGAGTTTTTCCGCCGCCTCGATCCGGAGGACGTGCGCCTGCGCTTCTTCACGGCGATGCGCGAACTGGCGCCGGCGCAACTGGCGCGCCTGACGCAGATCGATTACGACCGCGCGATGGCCTTCATCGCCACCCGCGCCGACGCCGCCGGCCAGCCGGAAACGGTGGGCGTGGTGCGGGCCGTGGCCGATCCCGACAATATCGGCGCCGATTTCGCCATCATGGTGCGATCGGACTTGAAAGGGCATGGACTTGGCGCTATCCTGTTTGGCAAGCTGATCGATTACTTCAGCGGCCGCGGCACCGAGGAACTCACCGGCGACGCCCTGGCGCAGAACACGGGCGTGCAGCATCTGGTGCGGCGTTTCGGCGGCGAAGTGCTGCCGTCGGCCGATCCGGGCACGGTCGGCCTGCGCCTGAAGCTGCAGCCGGAGGCGGAGGCCTGATGGCCGGGGGTTTGTTTCATATCAAATTCACCATTGTCGGAATTACTTACACTTTCAGTTCCAGGTTTCGCTCCGCGCGTTTGCGGCGTTGAAACCGAGAATCACCCGTCCTTGCCGCCCCCGCGGCTGCGGCCTGTTTGGGAGTAAGAATGTTAACGGCTACCTATACCCTGGTTGCTTTATCCGTGGAACAAGCGAGCGTGCGTCTGAGCCTGCAGTCCTTCCAGCAATACGTGCAAGCCAATCTGCGCCAGCAGAACGGCATCAGCCTGGGCCAGTTGCAATACGCCTGCGACTGCCTGAACCGCCTGTATCAGGCTTGCCACTGGCGCAAGATCGACATCTACCTGATTCCCGCCATCCGCGAGGCCACCGAACAGGCCGACCGCCTGCTCGACGAATTGAGCGCGCTCAACAACGCCGCGCTCGAAATCGTCAAGGCGATGCAGGAGCGCGCCGGCAACATGACCTGCAACACCGATGAGCAGGTCGCGCAGTTGTGCGCCAGCATGGACGCCTTTTGCACGGCCCAGCTCAAGCGCCTCGAGCGCGAGGAGCGCGAGCTGTTCGCCATCGCCCGCAACGCCATGCGCGGCGACGCCTGGTTCTCGATCGCCAACCAGTTCCTGCTGCACGACGAGCGGGTCGAGGAAACCCGCCGCGCCAAGGCGCCGGTGATCCCGCTGGCGCCGGCCGCCGCCGCACCGTTCGGCCTGGCCGAGCTGCCCGAACCCCTGGAGATGCCGCTGGCGGCCCTGCCGCCGGCGCGCCGCGCGGCGCCGCTGAAACGCGCCGGTGCCGAATAAAGTCCGCTCCGGACGCGCTCCGGCGGCCTTGCGACCGTTTTGGCAACCTGCCCGGCGCCCGGCTTTGTTATGATGACGGTTTTGATCCATTCAAAACACGCCATGTTCGATTTCCTCTTTAAACGTTCCGCCAGCAAACAGTCCGAACCGCAGGCCGTCGTGGCCGAACAGACGGCCGTCGCCGCGCAGGCCGCGGCGCGCCGCGCCGGGCAACTGGCCCAGGCGCGCGCCCTGGCCGGCGACGAGGGGGACGCCGTGGCGTTCATCCTGGCTTGCGAGTACGCCGACGCGCGCCTGATCGCCGCCGAGCACGTGCAGGGGCGGGCGGCGCTGGAGCAAGTCCACCAGGCGATGCGCAACACCGACCGCCGCGTCGCCAAGCTGATGCAGGCGCGCCTGGACCTGATCCGCCACGCGCACAGCGAACAAAACAAGGCCCAGTCCTGCGTCGACAGCGCGCAGCGCCTGCTGGGCGACGACAAACTGAGCCCGAACCAGGTCGCCGAACTGGACCGCCAATGGCAGGTCGTGCAGGCCGCGCCGGCGCTGGCGCAAGCCTTCGCCGCCGCGCGCGCCGCGCTGGCGCTGCGCCTGGCCGGACAGGTGCAACTGCAGCGCGCCGTGATCGACGCGCTGGCCGAGTTGCGCCGCCTGCCGGAGGCCGCGCTGGACGCGGCCGGGATGGAGCGCGCGCTGGAAGCCCTGGACGCGGCGCACACGCTGCGCCTGGCCGACGCCGACATCGCCTCGCTGCCGAAACAGTTGTTGAGCGACTTCAGCGCCGCGCAGGCGCAGGCGGCCGCCGCGCTGCTGGCGCTGGCCCAGCACGGCGCCGCGTTCGAGGCGCGCCGCGCGGCGCTGGCCGGCTGGCGGGCCGAGAACCCGGCGGGCCTGGACGGCGCGAGCCTGAAACGCGCCTGGCAAAGCCTGCCGCGGCTGCCGGAAAACGCCCTGGCGGACGAGCTGCAGCAGCAATTCGAGACCCTGCTGGCGAGCGCCCCGGCGCCGCTGAAGGCGCCGGAGCACGCCGAACGGGCCGAACGCACCGAACGGGCCGAGCGGGCGCCCGCCAAGGCCGTCGACGCGCACTTCCTGAAGGCGCTCGACGAGATGGAGGCGGCACTGCAGCAGGGCTTGCTGCAGCAGGCCTCGGAGCACGACAAGACCCTGCGCGAGAACAAATCGGGCCGCCTGACGCCGGCCCAGTCCGAGCGCTTGGCCCATGTGCGCGGCGAATTCAAGCGCCTGGCCGACTGGGCGCGCTGGGGCGGCAACGTCTCGCGCGAGGAACTGGTCAAGGCCGCCGAGGACATGCCGGCGCAGGAATGGCCGATGGCCGAACTGGCCAAGAAGGTGGGCAGCCTGCGCGAACGCTGGAAGTCGCTCGACAGCCTGTCCGGGCACGCGCCGAAAGCGCTGTGGGAGCGTTTCGACGCGGCCTGCTCGCTGGCCTACGCGCCGGCCGCCCTGCATTTCAAGCAACTGGCCGAGGAACGCCACGGCAACGCCGGCAAGGCCCTGGAACTGATCGCCGAAACCCAGGCCCTGGCCGGCGCCGCCGGCGAGGACTGGAAGCAGATCGCCGCCGCCGGCCAGCGCCTGCGCCAGAGCTGGACCCGCCTGGGCACCATCGAGCGCAAGGAAAAGAAACGCCTCGACACGGAATTCGGCATGGCGCTGGACGCCCTGGCCGGGCCGCTCACCGAGCAGCGCCGCATCGAGACGGCGCGCCGCGAGCAGCTCATCGTCGAAGTCGGCCTGCTCAAGCCGATGGAGCGCAACACCATCGACATGCTGCGCGCCCTGCAGGAAAAATGGCAGGAACTGGCCCGCGCGCTGCCGCTGGAGCGGCGCGCCGAGCAGGCCCTGTGGCAGCGCTTCCGCGCCGCCTGCGACGAGGTCTTCGCCAAGCGCAAGGAGACGGCGCACGCCGCCGACCATGAGCGCCGCGAACACCTGCAGGCGCGCGCCGCCATCTGCGCCGGCCTGGAGACGGCCGTCATCGCCGAGGGCGACGACAAGCAGCGCGCCGCCGCCATCGCCGCCGTGCTGCGCGAGGCGCGCCAGGCCTGGCACGGCGCCGGCCCGGTGCCGCGCGCCAGCGAAGAGAAAATCGAGCAGCGCTATCAGGCCGCGCTGGCGACGGTGCAGGCGCAGGCGGACGGCATCGTGCAGCGCGCCGGCGCCGCCCAGGCCGACGCGCTGCGCGACAAGCTGCGCCTGTGCCAGGCGCTGGAGAGCGCCGTGGCGCAGCCCGACGCCGCCGCGGCGGACTGGGACGCGCGCTGGGGCGCCCTGGCGGCGCTGGAGGCGCAGTACGAGCGCAGCCTGCAGGCCCGCTTCGGCGCGGCCCGGCTGGCGCTGGAGGGCGGGCGCGAAGCCTACGCGGCCCTGCTCGAGGCGAACCGCGCCCCGCTGCGCGAGGAGCTGCTGCGCCTTGAGATCGTCGCCGGGGTCGACAGCGGCGCCGAGTTCGCGCGCGAACGCCTGAAGATGCAGGTCGAGGTGCTGCAATCGTCCCTGAAGTCGGGCCAGAAGCCGCAGACGCAGTTGTCGCAGCTGCTGCAACTGTGCGCCATCCCGGCGCTGGCCGACGAGCGCACCGTCAGCCGCATCGAAACCCTGCTGCGCCGCATCGGCGCCGCCGGCAAGGACGGCAAATGAGCGAGGTGCGCGTGCAGACCGAGGACTTCGATCTGGGCGCCGAAGTGGCGCGCCTGCGCGCCGGCGATCCCGGCGTCGGCGCCGTGGTCAGCTTCGTCGGCACGGTGCGCGACATGAACGAGGGCGCCGCCGTGGCCGAGATGGAGCTGGAACACTATCCCGGCATGACGGAGCAGTCCATCCTCGCCATCGTCGAGCAGGCCAAGCTGCGCTGGCCGCTGAGCGGCGCGCTGGTGATCCACCGGGTCGGCCCGCTCAAGCCGCTGGAACAGATCGTCCTCGTCGCCACCACGGCGGCGCACCGCGGCGTCGCCTTCGCGGCCTGCGAATTCATCATCGACTACCTGAAGATCGAGGCGCCGTTCTGGAAGAAGGAACAGACGCCCGAGGGCGCGCGCTGGGTCGACGCCCGCGTCAGCGACGCGGCGGCGCTGGCGAAGTGGACGCGCGCCTGAGGCGACGCGCCTGAGTCCGCGCCTCCGCGCGCGCCGCAACGGACGCGCGCAGGGGCCCGGACTGCTTGAAATGCCTTGCCCGGCACACTTGAAAATGTCCGCATTGACCCAAAGTGATGAGCAGTGAAATCATCCCCGGGAGCTGCTCCATGCGACAAGATAAACTGACCACCAAGCTTCAAGAAGCCTTGGCCGACGCCCAAAGCCTGGCGGTCGGCAACGACAATCCCTATATCGAACCGGTGCATCTGTTGACGGCCCTGCTGAACCAGGACGACGGCAGCGCCCGTTCCATGCTGCAGCGCGCCGGCGTCAACGTCGGCGGCCTGAGCACGGCCCTGAAATCCTCGCTGGAGCGCCTGCCGAAGGTGTCGGGCACGGGCGGCGACGTGCAGCCCAGCCGCGAGTTCATCGGCTTGCTGAACCTGGCCGACAAGGAGGCGCAGAAGCGCGGCGACCAGTTCGTCTCCAGCGAGATGGTGCTGCTGGCGATGAGCGACGACAAATCCGACGCCGGCAAGCTGGCGCGCGAGAACGGCCTGACGCGCAAGGCGCTGGAGGCGTCCATCCAGGCCGTGCGCGGCGGCAACAAGGTCGACTCGCAGGAGGCCGAGGGGCAGCGCGAGGCGCTGAAAAAATACACCCTGGACCTGACCGAGCGCGCCCGCATGGGCAAGCTGGACCCGGTGATCGGCCGCGACGACGAGATCCGCCGCGCCATCCAGGTGCTGCAGCGGCGCACCAAGAACAATCCGGTGCTGATCGGCGAGCCGGGCGTGGGCAAGACCGCCATCGTCGAGGGGCTGGCGCAGCGCATCGTCAACGGCGAGGTGCCCGAGTCGCTGAAGGGCAAGCGCGTGCTGTCGCTGGACATGGCGGCCCTGCTGGCCGGCGCCAAGTACCGCGGCGAATTCGAGGAGCGCCTGAAGTCGGTGCTCAAGGAACTGGCGATGGACGAGGGCCAGACCATCGTCTTCATCGACGAGATGCACACCATGGTCGGCGCCGGCAAGGCCGAGGGCGCGATGGACGCGGGGAACATGCTCAAGCCGGCCCTGGCGCGCGGCGAGCTGCACTGCGTCGGCGCGACCACCCTGGACGAATACCGCAAGTACATCGAGAAGGACGCGGCGCTGGAGCGGCGCTTCCAGAAGATCATCGTCGACGAGCCCACCGTGGAGGCGACCATCGCCATCCTGCGCGGCCTGCAGGACAAGTACGAGTTGCACCACAAGGTGGAGATCACCGACGCGGCCATCATCGCCGCCGCCGAGCTGTCGCACCGCTACATCACCGACCGCTTCCTGCCCGACAAGGCGATCGACCTGATCGACGAGGCGGCCTCGAAGATCAAGATCGAGATCGATTCCAAGCCCGAGGTGATGGACAAGCTGGAGCGCCGTCTGATCCAGCTGAAGATCGAGCGCGAAGCCGTCAAGAAGGAGAAGGACGAGGGTTCGCTGCGCCGGCTCGGCCTGATCGACGAGGAAATCGTCAAGCTGCAGCGCGAGTACAACGACTTCGAGGAAATCCTCAAGGCGGAAAAAGCCGTCGTGCAGGGCAGCACCCACATCAAGGAAGAGATCGAGCGCGTCAAGCTGCTGATGGAGCAGGCCACGCGCGAGAGCAACTGGCAGCGCGTCTCGGAACTGCAGTACGGCCGCCTGCCCGAGCTGGAGGCGCAACTCAAGCAGGCCGACAGCGGCATCGCCGCGCCGGCCGCCGCCGGCGCCAGGCCGAAGCTGCTGCGCACCCAGGTGGGCGCCGAGGAGATCGCCGAAGTCGTCTCGCGCGCCACCGGCATCCCGGTCGCGCGCATGATGCAGGGCGAGCGCGACAAGCTGCTGCACATCGAGGAGAAGCTGCACGAGCGCGTGGTGGGCCAGGACGAGGCGATCAACGCCGTGGCCGACGCCATCCGCCGCTCGCGCGCCGGGCTGGGCGATCCGAACCGTCCATACGGCTCCTTCATGTTCCTCGGCCCGACGGGCGTCGGCAAGACGGAATTGAGCAAGGCCCTGGCGACCTTCCTGTTCGACACGGAAGACTCGATGATACGCATCGACATGAGCGAATTCATGGAGAAGCATTCGGTCGCGCGCCTGATCGGCGCGCCGCCCGGCTACGTCGGCTACGACGAGGGCGGCTACCTGACCGAGGCGGTGCGCCGCAAGCCCTACAGCGTGATCCTGCTCGACGAGGTCGAGAAGGCGCACCATGACGTCTTCAACGTGCTGCTGCAGGTGCTCGACGACGGCCGCATGACGGACGGGCAGGGACGCACCGTGGACTTCAAGAACACCGTCATCATCATGACCTCCAACCTCGGTTCGCACAAGATCCAGGCCATGGAGAGCGATGATCCGGGTGTCGTCAAGCTGGCGGTGATGGCTGAGGTGCGTTCGCATTTCCGCCCGGAGTTCATCAACCGCATCGACGAGATCGTCGTCTTCCACGGCCTCGACGAGAAGAACATCGGCGCCATCGCGAAGATCCAGCTGAAGATCCTCGAACAGCGCCTGGCGAAGATGGACATGGGCCTGAACATCAGCGAAGCGGCCCTGCAGCAGATCGCCGAAGCCGGCTACGATCCCGTATATGGCGCGCGGCCGCTGAAACGGGCGATCCAACAGCAGATCGAGAATCCCCTCTCGAAGCTGATACTGGAGGGGAAATTCGGCCCGCAGGACGTGGTGCGCATCGATGCCCGCCACGGCGCGCTGGTGTTCGGCGACGCCCCGGCTGTGGACATCGCCAAGCAAAGCTAAGTCTGCCTTCCGGCAGGCCGGCGGCCCGAAGCCGCGCCCGAACCCAAGGGTCCCGGCGCGGCTTTATTCCGTCGGCCCGGCGTATGCCCCGTCGCCGTGCGGCGCCGCCGCGAACGCCGGCAACAGTTCGGCCTGCGCCGAAAAGCGCTGCAGGGCGGGGAAGTCTTCCGCCTTGACCAGCTCCGGCACCATCCTCTGTATGAAATGCCAGGCCACGGCCGTGCTGATGCCGGCCTGGTCGATGTTGTCCTCGCCGGTGGCCAGCGGCGCGCGCGCCAGTTCCGCCTCCAGCGCCGTGCAGGCGGCCAGCAATTGTCCGGTGACCCGGTAGACCCAAGGTTGATGCATTTTCTCGGCCGGGCGCAGCTTGTTTTCGTAGATGATCTGCACGCTCTTCTCGCAGGCCGCCAGCGCCAGGCCGATCACGCGCAGGGCTTGCTGGCGCGCGTCCAGGTCGGCCGGCATCAGGCTGCGTCCGGCCAGCGCTTCGGCGTAGTCGATGATCAGGCTCGAATCCATCAGCACGACGCCGTTGTCGCACACCAGGCTGGGCGCCTTGACGACCGGATTGATTTCGCGGAACTGCTCGAAGGTGCTGAAGACGGAAACGGCGCGGTGTTCGAACGGCAGTCCGAGCAGTTGCAGCGAGATGGCGACGCGGCGGACGTAGGGGGAATCAAGCATTCCGATGAGTTGCATGGTGTCTCCTGTGGCGGTGGGTGGGAAGGGCAATCATAGGCAAAAAACGGCGGGCGCGGCGCATGAATTTTCGGCTCGCCGCGGGGGGCGCGTCAGTCCGCCGCGGCGTCGGCGAAAAACGCCGACGGCGAGCTGCCGAAGGTTTTCTTGAACATGGCCGAGAAGGCCGACTGGCTGGCGTAACCGAGTTCCTCGGCCACGCGCGACAGGGGCATGCCGCGGGCGATCATGGGCGCGGCGTGGGCCAGGCGCACTTGCTGGCGCCACTGGCCGAAGCTCAGGCCCAGTTCGCGCTCGAACAGGCGCGCCAGCGTGCGCTCGGAGGCGCCCACCTGGCGCGCCCAGTGTTCCAGCGTCAGGTTCGCGCCGGGGCTGTCGATGAGGGCCGCGCACAGCGCCTTCAGGCGCTTGTCCTTGGGCAGGGGGACGCGGATGGGGCGCGTCGCCGCGCGCGCCAGTTCGTCGAGGATCAGCTCGCCCAGCAGGGCCTCGCGCGCCGCCGCCTCGCCCGGATCGAGGCGGCCGAGCGCGACGATCAGCTCGCGCAGCAGGCGCGACACCTCCAGCACCTTGCATTCCTGGCCGGCGAAGGGCGTCCGTTCGGCGGCGATGAAGAGCGGCCGCATGCGCGCCTTTTCCAGCACCGTCACTTCGTGCACCACCTGCGGCGCGATCCAGATCGCGCGCAGCGGCGGCACGATCCAGCTGCTGTTGTCCACCGTCACGCGCAGCACGCCCTCGAGCGCGAAGGTGACCTGGCCCCAGGGATGCTGGTGCGGGCGCATGGTGTCGTCCACTTGCAGGTCGCGCGCGATCATCGTCACCGGCCGCTCGGGCGAGGGGCGTTGCGGCGGCGCGCACATCTCGGTGTGGGTGATGATGTCGATGGGCATGGGCGGTAGGGGCTTGGCTTGAATGCGATAAATTATGTCGCTTTATCTTGAAACAGTCGATCTTATTTTCTTTACACTGGCTTTTCGACGATGACTCCGGGGGCATGATGAACAGCAATACCTTACGCCAGGACGCGCGCGTGATCGGCCTGGTCGGGCTGGCGCACGGCGTGTCGCATTTCTACCACCTGATCTTGGCCGCCCTGTTTCCCTGGCTGAAGCCGGCCTTCGCGCTGTCCTACGCCGAACTGGGCCTGCTGATGACGGTCTTCTTCGTCGTCTCCGGCGTCGGCCAGGCGCTGGCCGGCTTCGTGGTCGACCGGGTCGGCGCGCGCCGCGTGCTGTTTTCCGGCGTCGCCCTGCTCGGCGTGTCGGCGCTGCTGCTGGCAGGGGCCCACAGTTACGCCCAGTTGCTGGCGGGCGCCATGCTGGCCGGCGTCGGCAACAGCGTCTTCCATCCGGCCGACTACACGCTGCTGAACCAGCGCGTCTCGGCGGCGCGGCTGGCGCACGGCTTTTCCGTGCACGGCATCAGCGGCAACCTGGGCTGGGCCGCCGCGCCGCTGTTCCTGACCTTCGCCGCCGGCCAGGGCGGCTGGCGCGTGGCGCTGCTGTGCGCCGCCGCGCTGCCCGGCGTCGTGCTGCTGGTGCTGTTCCTGAACCGCGCCGCGCTGCGCCCCGATCCGATCGCGCCGGCCAAGGCGGGCGCGCCGGCCGGCGCCACCCTGTCCTTCCTGCGCCTGCCGTCGGTGTGGATGTGCTTCGCCTTCTTCCTGATCACCGCCGTCGCGCTGGGCGGCATCCAGAGCTTCGCCTCGGTCGGCCTGGTGGCGCTGTACGGCATGTCCCTGGCCTGGGCCACCAGCGCCTACACGGCGTATATGCTGGCTTCGGCGGCCGGCATGGCGCTTGGCGGTTTCCTGGCCGCCAACAGCGCCCGGCACGACCGCACCATCGCCTACGCCTTCGCCGGCGCGGCCCTGCTGGCGCTGCTGTTGGCCGCCGCCGTCGTGCCGGCCTGGGCCGCCGTGGTCCTGATGGGCGCGATCGGCTTCGCGGCTGGCATCGCCGGACCCTCGCGCGACCTGATGATACGGGCCGCCGCGCCCAAGCAGGCCACCGGGCGCGTCTACGGCGTGGTGTATTCGGGCCTGGACAGCGGCCTGGCCATCGGCCCGCTGCTGTTCGGCGCGCTGATGGACGGCGGCCATCCGGCCTGGATCTTCGTCGGCATCGCCCTGTTCCAGGCGCTGGCCATCGTCACGGCCGTGGGCCTGGGCGGCAAAACCCGCGCGGCGCGGCCGCAAACGGCATAGAATCATCGCATCCTAAACCAAACGGACCCCACCATGACTTTTGCCACCACCGACCTGTGCGACGACAACGCCACCCTGCTGGAGGATGGCCGACTGGCCGTTTTGCCGCCGGTATTCCGCCACTTCGGCCGCCACCAGCGCTTTTCCGGGCGCGCCACCACCCTCAAGGTGTTCGAGGACAATGCGCTGGTGCGCGCCACGCTGGAGACGGCGGGCGAGGGCCATGTGCTGGTGATCGACGGCGGCGCCAGCCTGCGCCGCGCGCTGGTGGGCGGCCAGTTGGGCCTGCTGGCCCAGGATAATGGCTGGGCCGGCATCATCGTCAACGGCTGCATCCGCGACAGCGCCGAAATCGAGGCCTGCGAGATCGGCGTGCGGGCGCTGGCCGTGCATCCGCAAAAGAGCGGCAAGAAGGGCGAGGGCGAGCGCAACGTCCGGGTCCACATCGGCGGCGTGCCGGTCAGTCCGGGCGACTGGATCTACGCCGACGCCGACGGCATCCTGGTGGCGCAACAGAAACTCGTTTAGCGCGCCGTTTATTCGCGCCTCTTTAACACCGCCCCGTCCAACGGGGCTTTTTTTCGTGCGCCCGGCAGGGCGCACTTACTTGGAGGTGAAAGTCCTCTACTCGCCCGACAAGGGGAAGAGTTAGCTGCACGGCAAGGGTGTCGCGGGCGACTGCGAATCTGGAGGAAGCCGAAAGCAAAGCGCTGGC
>JANXSQ010000325.1 GCA_025356595.1 Janthinobacterium sp.
GATCGACTGTAAGAATGCCACAGCCGCAACAACAACAATGGGTGACGCTCGCTCCTGTCAGACCTGAGATGACAACCATGCTGTAATTGTAATGGTGGGACGATATCCAACGAGGACACCTGGCAAATAATTTTGGTATACAATAAATAATAGTAAATCGTGCTCTCCCGGAAGTTTCATTCGCACTGTATATTTTCCCACAGGAAGATGTGGAAAACCCGGATGATGCTATATCTTTGCAAAGATCCTACCACAGTTGGGAAACCGGATTTTGCTATATCTTTTGCAAGATCCTACAACTGCGGGAAACCCGGATTAAGCTATATCTTTTGCAGATCGTACAACGGCATTCAAGTTTGCTCAGATCCTACAATCCATACCGTACCCGTCGCTGCTGCGCAATGTGCAACATTTGCATGCATCTGTCTGCATTCTCGGGGTTTCAGTTTACATCCAATGTATGTGTGGCATTACACAGTAGTCAGTAACATGTAATATCGACCAACCAGCATGGATTGATATATCATCAACCCAATAACACACATTTGACCGATCGAATTAACGCGCATACTATCGGAAGACGAACATAGATCGGCAACAGCCTTTCGACTGTCAGTTGTAAACAATAACATCCTCCTTTCGTAGTAAATGACGACAGGACATCCACATCGACCCATGCAATTTCGATTTCGATTTGGCAGCACAAGTCTGTCCAACCAATAATCAATCAGTCGTTCGGATGAGTTCAGGAAAAAAAAATACTACAGCATCTAATCCTACTGACGGTTTCACTTTTTACTGCAATGTTTGCCTTTTGCCAACTAACAGTCACGTACATTATCGATTGTCGTGTTTTTGGCAAATCGCACAAAAAGTTACGCAAGCTGTGTTTTGCACGCACCGATCGCATCGATGTTTTCACATTCATAAAAATCATGAGGAAACCATCGCACGCCATCGACAATTTTTTTTTCCATTGATATCATCACGCGTCACGCGTTAAAACCACAAAAGCCTGCTCGGTTTTGGTGGTATGGTGGTGGAGGGGGTTGAGAAAACTGCACAGTTTTTACGGAAGAGGGGGGTCGACGCGGAACGGACCACGCGCTATTGTAGGCCATAAAATACACAAACGGAGGCGGCAATCTCTTTTTGCAGACAGTTGTTGTTGTGCCAAAGCTTGCTGTGTGGTTGGTCGTACGATGGAACGATGTCAAAAATCCTATTTTGGTTTTTACATTTATACGGCGTCGAAGAACACGCGTGCTCCGTTCGTGCTGTTTTGGAACGGCGGCGGGTGACACTGCGCTAAACGCGACATTTTTTGCCGGCGACCACGGGTGTCGGCAAATGGTCGACTGGCTGCAACAACAACCGCAACCGCAACTGCAGTGGTACAGGTGGTGGACGCAGTGTCATCTGCTGCGGAACTATATATCGGTGTGATAATTTGGACCCATGGCGTGTTTGTTGACGGTGTCGGCAACGGAGGTAAATGTGCAGTGGTGAGATTGCTGCGGTTGCCAAGATGGGTGCTGCGATTGTTGTTGCCGAGGCGAAAGCGGCCGTTCCGTTGCGATGGTTGCATACGGTGACTCTAGAGCGACCAGAGGGTTTTTTAGGGCGAGCCCGGCAAAGTCGGTGGGGGAAGCTGTGGATCTCGGTTTTTTGCCTCGGTGATTTATACTTTACAGGCAGTTCATAGAGGGAGCTGTTATAAATGTTGGTTTGGTTGGTTGGTTGGTCGCAATAAAATAGGATGACAATGAGAACGACGACGACGATGACGATGCAATAACAAAAGCAACCAACGAGAACAGCGATAAATTGCTGAGAGCTGGCTAGATTTTTTTTATACAAATTTCGATCAGCTGCTGCAGCAGCAGAGAGACTCATGGTGGAGATGCCACACGACACGATTGCAATTTTCAATTTGCAGGCTTTTGCGGCAGAAAAGACGAGTCGTGTTGCTGGTGTTAGTGGAGGCCGTGGCAAGGAAATTGCGCGGTGTCGCTTGCGGTGGCAGTGACGTGACGGCAGTTGTTTTTTGGGCTGAATACAGCACAGCCTCTGACGCGGACTTCTTGTCTGTTGTGGTGGTGTCTTGGTGTTGGCGGTGTTATATTCGTGGCAGTATTGATTGTGGTAAGAGGGACAGTGCGTGTGTGCATTTGTTGGCCCCATCGGCTCTCGTAGGCTTCAGCCCCCCGCTTCATCCTTTTTCAGCGGAGGTGACGAATAGTGGTGGTGGCATCGGTTGCATACGTTGCGCCGTTGATGTTCTGCTGTTAGTATATTGCATCTGCGGTGGTAGAGTTCGTTAAGAGGAGTGATGAAAGATTGCTACTCGGCCTCTGTGAAAGCTGATGATAAAGAAAATGCCATCTTCCAAATCCACCATACTCAGCTGCTTGGCAATGTCGGCCCAGTAGGGATGTCCAGCTGCATAGAGCATAAGTAGTGTATAGACAAATATAGAAGGCATCAGATTGTCGAATGGCTCTTCACAAGCGCATTGCGCATTGCGCTGTTTGTCTCATCATTGTCGACGATATGCAATTCCATTTTAGTCGTTCCTCTAGAGTAGCGTACATGTGACGTGTCAAATTTGAGTTGGGCGCGAACTGGCGCCTGTTTCGCGATATTTATTTTTCTTTCGTGACTATTTCGGATTCGTGTCAATTGTTTCCGGATTCGTAGCAGCATTCAACAAGATACGAAAAACCCGGATATTGTTGTATCTTTGCAAGATCCTGCAGCGGCATTCGAGTTTCCACCACGAAATCACTCACGCAACTCAGCTGTCGAAGTTCAAACTGTTTTAAAACACAGTTCCCATTGCTGCAACAATCATCAGTCAGGCATCTGTCACTACGGGTCACACACACTGCTCACACACTTCTCCAATGATATGGCACACACACACACATCCGTAACAACATGTAACACGCATCCACCACACCGACCCACATGTGTGTGTGTGTGTGTGTGTGTGTTTGCATGTTGTGTGCGATTCACAACACACAATCAGCCTGTCGAATCACAAACTCAAAATCGCTCCGGGTCATCAATCGAATCGCATACATGAGAAAATGAGTTGCAAGTTTTTGCAAGTTGCATTCGATCGCATCATCCGTGAATCATGAGAACCATCTTTCCATGCAACGCAACGCATCGACCCTTTTTTTTAACTGTTCGTCAATGGAATATCACAGCAAACACAATGGCTAGCTGCTGGTCGGTAAAGAGGGGTTTGGAGAAAAAAACTACCTTTCCGTATGTCGTCGTTGCTCGACGACGATGACGACGACGACAAGGCTGGAGAGAACGACGGTGGAGAACCAGGGGGAGGTGTGATGTAAATCGCACCACGCATGCGGCATTGTTGTATAGTCATGCATGATGTGGATGAATGCGGCAATCTTTTTTTTTTTAATAACAATAAACACCAGCGAAAGGCCGACAGTTATTGTTGTGTCAAGCTTTGCTGCTTTGGTTGGTCGAACTCTATTTTATTTTGGATTGTCAAGATGACCCGGCGAAAGCACGTGTGCTCCGTTCGGGGTTTGGTTTGTTTGGGCCATGGCAGTTAGCAGAAACGAACTAAATTGTTCCAATAAGCTTTCCGGAAGGTTTTCTAGTCATTATTTTTCTTTTTTTACCAGCTCATTTTCGGTCCGAGCATCGCTCTGCCACCGTTCCTGTTGTTGGGGGGCGAGAGCCTGCTGCTGGTGTTCTTGTCCTTTTTTTTACCAATCCACCACTTCTGTTTCAGAATTACCGCCGCCATTGGATTTGACTGACTTTTTCCTTTTTCATTCACACACAATGCGCAACCGACGTGAGCCTTTCAAAACGCAGTAGCGCGCACGGCCAAACCTTGGAACGATGTGCGTGAAGGCGCGAAACCACACACACACACACCACCTTATGGCAGTGTCGGTTTTTGACGTGTGTTTGGACGATTGATAGACATGATCTCTTTCAGGGAGGCCTCCTGGAACGGAACAAAAAATTCTTGACAGCGATCTGGCGTGTGCGAGACGTGGTTGCCGCCCACCGGCGTGTGCGTTTTTTTGAAAATTGTTGTTTGGGTCGCGTTCGGCGCAGTCTCGCCAGCCGGCAAAAGAGACCCAATCTAGACGACCTAACAAAAAACAAAAGTCCCCGTTCGTCATGCGTGTCCGCAGTAAATATGTCTAGAGAGAGGTCGAAAACGCCTTCCGTGTAGTGTCTAGACCGGAGCAAGTGTGACTATTGACGACCCCTTGCATTCCTGTTGTTGTCTCTCGTGTCGCTACAGCTAGTACTACGTGAAGCGGAAGAGAACGAATATACAAGGAATGTGTGAATTCATTCCAGATTCTCTACTTTCAGCGAATCTTGGCTGGCTAGAGACAAGTATCGTCATGTTGATCAACACGAAAAAGGACCACCGCACAACGGGCCTGAACCAAAAGTCTTCTTTGATGAGACGGACGGCACACCAAAGCCACAAAATCAGTTAAAAAAATATCATCCAGGGGGGCCTCGATCCAGATCCCGCCTGCCCACCAGCAAAGGACTAACTGTCGTCACAGAGCCAACTGCTCATCTTCAGGGCAAAAACACTCGACAAAGAGCCAGCGTTCCACAACAGGGCAAACGTCTTTCCCAGAAAACCCACCGTCGTTCAGAGCAACCCCGCAAGGAGCTGTCTACCGACTTTCAAGGTGTTAAGTACCGTTCAGAGCCAATCAAAAATCTCGCAGGGGCAGGGACGAAGGCTTTTCTCCCAATCAATCAATCAATGAAATCAATCAAACGGGTCAAAGTTTATTTATAATCCGATCAACCCCTGTAATTCTACTGATACAAGCCAAAGGCGCCAACATGTGTGAAAATTCAACGGCTTTCGTTTCCTCCTGTCTTCTCGATCTGTCCACCCTCCAAACACCCACACGTCAAGCCAGAGCCCACATAACACCGAATCTCCATTCTCGGCACAGGTTCACAGCTGCCACAGCTGACCTCGTCGCACCATTATTGGGCAATCACATGACTCGTCACACCCTTTAGCGCACACGCGAGTTCTCCACACTCTCAGCGTAGTTAATCAGCACTGCCTCTATCCAAATCGCACGTTCAGTGTGCGACCTTCCAAAAGCGACGGCACACACACACACACGAGCCTGTCTGTCAACCCGGGTGCCACCACCGCGCCAGTTTTTCTCTTCACTTTGCCGCAGCTTTTTGCACACGCACACAGCGACGTTATTGGCGCGCGCCAGCTCACACACGCGTCCACTATCGGTAACAACAGCAGGCACCACCACCGCGGCAGCCACTTTCTCGACCACACTCACCACCGCAAAAGCAGTACACAGCACAGCTCTCTTGGCGTGCGGGTGTGCGACGATGGATGGATGGTTTCAAATGTGCCATTTCAAAATCATCATCACACAACCACCACACAAAACCACAAAAACACGGCTGCACCAGACAGAGGACTGTCTGTCGACAACAAAAACGTTTCCATAGGCATACATCTGTATATGCATACCGGTACACATACATCGACGCAATGCGAACATTTCGTTTGCAGAAGGAACTGAATCAACCTTGTCCATCGAGACACGTATGTAGACAGCAGTGGTTGTACGATACTTTACGTCTGTCTGTCTGTCTGTCTGTCTGTCTGTCGTAGACACCGGTAGCTCCAACGAGAACCGCAGCTGTGGCGAAGGACGTACGGTTGCAGGTCCTGCTCACTCTCTCTCACTCGGCTCGCCACCTTTCTCGGCGAACACCCGTTTGAATATACGTATCACCATCTGTATATTCAAATAGCGCGCACGGTGGAAAAATA
>JANXSQ010000349.1 GCA_025356595.1 Janthinobacterium sp.
AAAGCCCATCGGGTTTGGCCAGAAGTTCATCATGGCTACCTGCCTCGACAATGCGGCCGTCGATCATGCCGACAATACGATTGCAATGCCGGACGGCAGCGAGTCTATGAGCAATGATAACCACCGTGCGGCCTTTGACGATCTCGCGCATGTTGTTTTGAATGATGCGCTCGCTTTCATAATCAAGCGCCGATGTTGCTTCATCGAAAATCAAAATCCGCGGATTGGTGGCCAGTGAGCGCGCAATAGCGATACGCTGGCGCTGGCCGCCTGAGAGATTGCTGCCGCGCTCTTCAATCATCGTATCATAGCCTTGAGGGAGCTTGGAGATGAACTCATCCGCGCCAGCAAGCTTGGCAAAATGCATGACCAACTGGCGCGGCATCGACGGATTGGCCAAAGCGATATTATCGTGAAGCGTGCGGTTAAAGAGCAGGTTTTCTTGCAGCACCACACCGATGTGCCCGCGCAACCAAGCGGGGTCAGCTTGGGCAATATCCACACCATCAACGAGGATCTGCCCGTCTTGCGGCAGATAAAGGCGCTGGATCAGTTTGGTCAATGAAGATTTACCTGAGCCTGAAGGCCCCACAATTCCGATCACTTCGCCGGGCTTGATGTTGAGAGATACTGATTTCAGAACTTCTTGGCCCTTAGGATTATATTTGAACGACACATTGCGGATGGCAATGGCCCCGCGGGGAGGCGGCAGATTGGACATTGCTGCATTGGTCGGTTCGGGTGGCGTGTTGATGATATCGCCAAGCCTTGCCACTGAGACCTGGATTTGCTGGAAGTCCTGCCAGAGTTGCGACAAGCGTAAAATCGGCTGGGCCACTTGCGCTGCGATCATATTGAATGCGACAAGCCCACCCACGCTGAGCTCGCCATCGATCACAGCCTTGGCACCAAACAAAAGCAGCATGGCCCGCGATAACTTGTCGACATATTGAATAGCGTTTTGCCCTAAGGCTGAGAGCATACTGGTGCCAAAACTGGTTTTGACATAGGCGGCCAGACGCTCTTCCCATTGCTGGCGCATAACAGGCTCAATGGCGGCGGCCTTGATGGTTTGTACACCAACAACGGATTCGACCAAGAACTGCTGGCTCAAGGCAGCGCGGTTGAACTTCTCTTCAATTTGTTTCTTCAAAGGCGGGCGAATGAAGGCCGCAATTAACAAATAAATTGGAATGGTGAGCAGCACGATAATGGTGAGCTTCCACGAGTAGGCAAATAGCACCGCGATAAAAACAATAGTAAAGAGAAAATCTAACGCCGAAAACAGCCCCTGCCCGGTTAAGAAGCTGCGGATAGTTTCGAGCTCGCGCATGCGGGCCACGGTTTGACCGGCAGCTCTCGTTTCGAAATAACTCAAGGGCAGACGCATCAAATGGGCAAAGAGACGTTGGCCCAATTCGACGTCGATGCGATTGGTGGTGTGATTGAGAGCATAGGCTCTGAGATATTGCAGCAGCACATCAAAGAGTCCAATCAGGCCCAAACCAATGACGATCACAAACAGTGTCGAATAGCTTTGGTGCGCCAACACTTTGTCAATCACCACTTGGAAAAACAACGGTGAGATCAACGCGAAAATTTGGACAACTAGAGAGGCGAGCAACACATGGCCAATCGGCTTCCTATAGCGCCAGATGGAAGGCCAGAACCAATGGAAGCCAAAACTCTCAGGATCAACCCCTGCTCCGCCTAAACGACGCGTAAGCAAAACCGCCATGGGTTCAACTTCGGCATAGAGTTCCTTGAGTGTTATGACTCGATCAATCCGTGTCACCGGATCAACAACCCGGTGCTGAGCCTCGCGACTGCCGCCATAGACAATATAGGTGCCGGACTTAAGCTTAAGAATACAAGGTGTTGGCAGGCTGGATAAGCGTTTGGCCGAAATTCGTTCAATTTTGCGTGCCTTGAGACCGACAATCTTCGCCGCTCGGAGCACATCATCAGGACGACACTCGTCATCGTCCAAAGCCAACTCGCGCTTCAAATAAGCCGGATCAGCGGCGATCCTAAAATAGGCCGCAATCCCGGTGAGCGCGATCAATCCTGATGGCAGAGTTGGTTTTGGCAATTCTGCAGACGCAAGCGAAGGCACCAACTCAACAACGCTACTTTTCGCACTCACGCACACGCCCCAAACATTTACACTAAAACCCTTGCCCCATAACACGTTTAGATAGCATCGCCCACCACGTCCGGCCAGAGGCAAAAGTTAACTGCAGCCCACCCAAAACCATGGTTTGTAAACTCATAGTTAACGCTCTGGCATGACACTTAGCCCAAGTGACGGTCAATCTTCAATCGCCGTCATACGCCTCACACGAAGACAAAATTGCTGGCAACAAGTGCTGTCTTGGTGACATTGTTCAACGTGATCGTGTCATTGGCATCAATGGTGATGAGCGTATTGGCCCCCACTTGTGTTGCAGCCGCGATGACTTGGGCCAGACTGCTGAACTGCGCGCCCAACGAAAGCTGCAAGACGTCATGGGTGGTACCCGCACCCGCGGTAAAGTCAGTGATCGTGTCAAATCCAAAGGCCGGAGTATAGATGAATGTATCAATGCCTGCTCCACCAGTCAAAGTGTCATTGCCCGCACCGCCGGTAATCATATTGGCATTAAGATCACCGGTGAGTATGTCATTGGCTGAACCGCCTGTCACATTCTCAACCGTGTTGACTGTGACCGTACCAATCTGACTGCCACTGGCTGTACCCGTGGCAAGATTGGCAGTAATGGCAGTCGTCTCTGACGCGAAATCAAGCGTGTCGATGCCTGCCCCGCCCGCAATGGTGTGATGATCAGCAGCGGCTCCGATATTGAAACTGAAGACATCATCGCCAGCAAGGCCATTCACCGTAGTATTGGCTGAGTTGACAAAGATATGATCATTGGCCGTCGTGCCATTCACTGTGGCTGTCGACCCACCCTGAATAATTGTATCCGTGGTGAAGATCACAGCAGCGCTGGTTCCAACATTGCCGGCAAGGTCTGTGTCCTTTGCGGTCACACTGTGGCTGGTAGCAACCGTGCCAAAAGTCACTGTTTGCGTCCAATGGCCAGTAACATCCACTGTAACAGCCGCGCCAATGGCTGTGGCGCCGTCAAAGAGCTGCACTGTTGTGCCCGCCTCGCCTGTGCCAGCGATAGTTTGGATATTGGTATAAGCCACATTGGAAGCCGCCGTGGTGATAACAACTGTCGGGGCTGTGACGTCATATGTCATTGCCAAAGTGGTCGCGGCCACATTGCCCGCCATATCCGTCTCAGAGATGGCGAAGCTATGCGCCCCAGCGTTAAGTGTGGTGGGTGTGAAAGTCCAGGCGCCGGCAGCAGTTGCCGTGGCCGTGCCCAAAGTTGTGGTACCCTCCTTGATGGTGACCACTGCATTGGCTTCTGCTGTGCCCGTTAGACCCTTGGCATTGGTGATGCCATCACTGGCGCTGGTACCAGAGTCGGTCACCAATTTGGCGGTGAGACTCAGAGCCACAGTGTCGAGCGTAAAGGCCAAGCTTGTACTATTGACCGAGACATTGCCAGCCACATCCGTCTGGCGAACAATAACCGCCTTTGCGCCATCACCAGTCAAGGTGAAGCTTGTGGCTGTCCCTGCCGTCCAAGTTGATCCTGCATTAGTGGAATAGGCCCAGGTGGCTCCCGCTTCAAGCCCGGTGATGTTCACCGTACCATTGCTGGTGATCTTGTCGGTGGCTGATGAACCCGTATCCGCTGCCAATGCTATAAGTGGGGCTGATGCCACCGTATCGAGCGTGAAGTTCAAGCTCGCATTGGTGGAGACATTGCCCGCAGGATCGGTTTCACGCACCAGAACAGCCTTCGCTCCATCGCCTGTTAACGTGAAGTTGGTTGCTGTGCCAGCAGTCCAGGTTGATCCCGCATTGGTGGAAAATTGCCAGGTCGCACCACTTGCGAGGCCAGAAACATTCACTGTGCCAGTCTTGGTGATATTATCCGTCGTGGAAGACCCAGTGTCAGATGCCAAGGCCAGAAGAGGCGTTGGCGCCTTGGTTTCCAGTGTCATCACTAAGCTCGCTGTGCCGATATTGCCTGCCACATCCGTCTGGCTGATGTTGAATGTATGCGTACCATCCACAAGGCCTGTCGGCGTAAATGTCCAAGCACCAGCGGCACTCGCAGTGGCTGTTCCAAGTGTCGTCGTTCCGTCCTTGATGGTGACGACGGAGTTTGCCTCAGCTGTACCCTTCAATGCAGCACTGTTGCTGATCTTGTCAGTTGCTGAAGTACCCGAGTCCGTCACCAACGCAATGGTTGGCAGAGGCGCGGTGGAATCAAGCGTAAAGGCCAGGCTGCCGCTATTGGCAGAGACATTGCCCGCCGCATCCGTTTGGCGGACGATGAGGGCCTTGGCCCCATCGCCGGTCAGGATAATGGACGTGCCGGTTCCGGCCGTCCAGGTTGTCCCAGCATTTGTGGAATATTGCCAAGTCGCACCCACTTCGAGACCAACAACATTCACAGTTCCATTGTTGGTGATCTTGTCGGTTGTTGACGAGCCCGTGTCGGCGGCCAAGGCCAGTGTCGGCGCAGCGGCTGTCGTATCCAACGTCACCGCAAGGCTTGCCGTGCCGACATTGCCAGCCACATCCGTCTGGCTCACGCTGAAACTGTGAGCGCCGTTGGCAAGTCCTGTTGGCGTGAATATCCACGCGCCCGTGCCGCTTGCTACTGCCGTTCCCAATACCGTCGCGCCATCCTTGATGGTGACGGTGGAATTGGCCTCTGCCGTGCCCTTGAGTGTGGCGGCGTTGGTGATGCCGTCACTGGCCGACAAGCCTGAATCCGTGACCAAAGCAATAGTCGGAACCGGTGCTGTCGTATCCAGTGTAAAGGCCAAGCTGGTGCTATTGCCGGAAACGTTACCCGCCACATCGGTCTGGCGAATGATGACTGTTTTGGCACCATCGCCAGTAAGAGCGACACTTGTGCCAGCGCCCGCAGTCCAATTTGTGCCGCCATTGGTTGAATATTGCCATGTGGCAGCAGCCTCAAGGCCAGTAACATTGACCGTGCCGTTGCTTGTGATCTTGTCGGTAGCCGATGAACCTGTGTCTAATGCAAGGGTCAAAGCAGGCGTGCCAACTGTTGTATCCAAAGTCATCGCTAGGTTTGCAGTGCCCGTATTGCCAGCACTGTCGGTCTGACTGATAGTGAAGCTATGCACCCCATCGGCAAGACCG
>JANXSQ010000393.1 GCA_025356595.1 Janthinobacterium sp.
TCCAGCGTCAGGCCCTGCGTCAGGACCAGCTTTACAGCCTCTTCACGAAGCTCCGGTGTATATGTTTTTGAACGTGTCATAAGTTCTCCAGTTGGTGAAGTTTACCAAACTAGAGTGTCCGAAAAAGTCAGGGTACCTCACTCCATCGCATGCTCTCGCCCAAGGGCAACCCTAGTATGGACAATCTGGCGGCCATATTCGGCGCGGTTCGTATGCGCCTCAAGGTAGGCATTGCGGCGCATACGATCGAGGTAAGCTAACGGCGAACTCACACAGGTCGACAACCTGGCCGCGCTCACGGTCAGAGCGAAACAGGCGTTGAAACCGGTGTGTTGATGCCGATGCCATGGCGACGCGCAGGAATGTGATCCATTCGGACAACAGCCGGGATACGTGCAGGTGGAGTGGCATGTGAGTGCGAATAGAGAAAAACTCTCTCTCGAGCGCGCAGGGTACTCATTTTTTCAAAATATATTTGCTATTTTTATATTTTTTTTGGTGCGTTCGATCTCTGGCATCAGCCGACGATTGAACGCCGAATGTCTAAACTTGAAATTCTCACTTTTCCGATCGGATTGCATGGCTTCACTAGACGACCGCGTAACTGAATTACTCGAGCAGTTTGCTCAACGAGCGGAGGTTGAACTTGAAATTTTTGTTGAGCGGTGCATTTCGGACTATCAGCAAGATTGCCACACAAAATTCGGGCCCGACCATGTCGTGACGGAAGACGCCATGTTTGAGTTTTTTGTGGACTGGCTTTGCCGTGTTGTCGTAGCTAGCATCGCGGATCGGTTCGGCGCCGAGCTCGTCACTCAAGCTGAGCTTGCCGCAGTCGGTGCGATAAAA
The DNA here is from genome assembly GCA_025356595.1 of Janthinobacterium sp. Classification (GTDB taxonomy): domain Bacteria; phylum Pseudomonadota; class Gammaproteobacteria; order Burkholderiales; family Burkholderiaceae_D; genus Janthinobacterium. The sequence continues at coordinate 850 of JANXSQ010000393.1, forward strand.
AGCGACCTGACGATACAACTGGCGCCGGGAGGCCTGCTGTTCCCCGCGGGCGATACGCATGAGTACTGCGCGGTCATGTTCCCCCAGCATTATTTGCAGCAGATTGCGCTTCGACTGGCCCACCTGGGCGATCCTGACGGCGGAGGGAGCCTGTTAACGTCCGAATTACAGCGCCCGATTGGCGCCCCGCCATCGGAAACGCAGGCGTACTGGGATGTTCTGCGCGATATCCTGAGTGGCTTGGCTGATCGGATGCCGGCTAAGTACATGGCGAGAAGCCGCAGCGTTGAGCAGGGCGCACCGGTCGGCGCGCCGTGAGCGTGTTTGCTGCGTTCGCCCGCCTGGTTAAGACTCTGGTCACGATGCACCGTGTCCTTCCGGAAAATCTGGCGCAGTGGAAAGCGAATTTGTCTGCGTTTTTCCATGGTCGGACGGGCGCAAAGATGGTTTTTCCCGCACCATTTGGCGCCGGCAATTATCCAGCACGTGGGCATCAGACGCTCGAATGCGAACATGACGCGAAATATGACATCTCGGAAAAATTCCAAAACATTTGTTTTTTTACGCACGAGGTTGTCATCGGTGCGCCGCCGCGAGCGCACTGTCGAACACGCAGCCGCATCGCCTCTGACGCTGACGCTGACCGCATTCTACGTGGCCCCTAGCTAGGCTGCTGTAGCACGGCCGCCAGACCAGCTGGCAGCAACCAAGCAGATTTCGACATTGCAATTGCTTTCAAATATAGTAAAAAGGCTAAATATGGATACGACGCGGCCGAGCGCCGCGCCGGCTTTTGCGGCTAACTGCCGGTGCGCAGCGCCGGCTCCAGCTGCGCGGAATTGGCGCCGGCCTGGATGTCGCCGTTGCCTTGCTCCGCTGATCGCTTGCCGTGTCCGGGCTTGATCTTGAACCAGATGGAATACATCGCCGGCAGAAACACCAGGGTCAAAACCGTGCCGGCGAAGGTGCCGCCGATCAGCGTGTAGGCGAGCGTGCCCCAGAACACCGAATGGGTCAGCGGGATAAAGGCCAGCATCGCCGCCAAGGCCGTCAGGACCACCGGCCGGGCACGCTGCACGGTCGCCTCGACGACCGCCTGGAAGGGATCCAGCCCCGCCTGTTCGTTGTGGCGGATCTGGCCGATCAGGATCAGCGTGTTGCGCATCAGGATGCCCGACAGGGCAATCAGGCCGACCAGCGCGTTGATGCCGAACGGTTGCTGGAACACGATCAGCGTGGGCACCACGCCGATCAAGCCCAGCGGGCTGGTCAGGAAGACCATGACCATCGCCGACATCGAGCGCGTCTGGAAGATGAGGATGAGCAGGGTGACCGCCAGCATGATGGGGAACAGCGGCAGCATGGCCTTGGTCGCCTTGCCCGATTCCTCGCTGGAGCCGGCCTCGTCGATGCGGTAGCCGGCCGGCAGCTTGTCGACGATGGGCTGGAGCTGCCTGGCGATGGCGGCGGACACGTCCGGCGGCTGCAAACCCTCGGCGGTGTCGCCGCGCACGGTGATGGTCGCCACGCGGTCGCGCCGGCGCATGATCGGTTCCTCCATGCGCACGTCGACCTTGCCCACCTGCGACAGGGGGATGCGCTGCCCGCCGGCGCCGGTCAGCGTGAAGTCGGCGATCCTGGCCGGATCGAGCCGGGTGTTGCCGGCCGAGCGGGCCGTCACCTGCACCGTGCGAATGTCTTCGCGCACGGTGGTGACGGGCACGCCGCTGAGGAAGAACTGCAGTTGTTGCGCCACGGCGCTGGAGGTCAGGCCGACGGCCTGCAAGCGGTCTTGCTGCAAGGTGAAGTGCAGCGCGGGCGTGCGCGTGCCCCAGTCGGAGTTGACCGTGCGCATCATCGGGCTGGCGTCCATGACCTGCCGCACGTCGGCGGCGATGGCGCGCAACTGGTCCGGGTCCGGTCCGGTGACGCGGTAGGCGACCGGGAACGGCGAGTACGGACCGAACACGAGCTGGGTCACGCGCACGCGCGCCTCCGGGGCGAGGCCGTCGGCGACCGTCTTGCGCAGCCGAGTTTTCAAGATGTCGCGCTCCTCCTGGTTGTCCGTGCGGACCACGATCTTGGCAAACGAGGGGTCGGGCAGTTCCGGTCCCATGGCCAGGTAGAAGCGCGGCGCGCCCTGCCCGACGTAGGCCGTAACAATCTTCGCCTCCGGCTGTTTCGCCAGCCAGGCTTCCACCTTCGCCGCGGCGGCGCTGGTCTGGGTGATCGAGGTGCCATACGGCATCTGCACCTCGACCAGCACTTCGGGGCGGTCGGAGATCGGGAAGAATTGCTTCTTGACCACGGCCATGCCGAGCACGGAAACGACGAACAGGCCGACCACGGTGCCGGCAACAAGCCACTTGCGCGCGATGACGCGCGCCAGCACCCGGCGGAAGCGGCTGTAGCGCGGCGTATCATAGAGGGCGTCGTGGCCGCCTTCGACCTTTTTCAGGTCGGGCAAGAGCTTGACGCCAAGATAGGGGGTGAAGACCACGGCGACCACCCAGGACGCGATGAGGGCGATGCCGACGATCCAGAACATATTGCTGGTGTATTCGCCGGCGGTGGAGCGGGCGAAGCCGTTGGGCATGAAGCCGACGGCCGTGACCAGCGTGCCCGAGAGCATGGGTGCGGCGGTGTGGCTCCAGGCGTAGGCTGAGGCGTCAACGCGGCTGTAACCCTCCTCCATCTTCACCACCATCATCTCGATGGCGATGATGGCGTCGTCCACCAGCAGGCCCAGCCCCAGGATCAGGGAGCCCAGGGTGATGCGGTCGAAGTTCTTGCCGGTCGCGGCCATCACGACGAAGACCGCCGCCAGCGTCAGCGGCACGGCCGCGGCAACGACGATGCCCACGCGCCAGCCCATGCTCACGAAGCACACCAGCATCACCACCAGAAGCGCGGCGAAGAACTTGACCATGAACTCGTCGACCGAGGCGCCGATATTGACGGCCTGGTCCGTGACCTTGCTCAGGCCCATGCCCAGCGGCATGGCGGCGTTGATGGCGCCGACCTCCTGGTCCAGCGCCTTGCCCAGGTCGAGTCCGTTCCAACCGTCGCGCATGACGACGCCCAGCAGCAGAGCCGGTTCGCCGCCGTTGCGGATCATGAAGGTGGCCGGGTCTTCGTAGCCGCGCTTGATCGTGGCGATGTCCGACAGTTTCAGAGTGCGGCCCTGCGCCACCACCGGCGTGTCGCGGATCTTTTGCAATTCATCGAAAGCGCCGTCCAGGCGAATGAACACCTGCGGTCCCTTGGTTTCCACGGAGCCCGCCGGCGTCAGCGCGTTCTGGTTGTTGAGCGCGGCGAACACCTCCTGCGGACTGACGCCCAAGGTGGCCAGGCGCTCGTGCGAGAACTCCACATAAATTCGCTCGGACTGCTCGCCGACGATGTTGACCTTCTTCACGCCCGGCACGCGCAGCAGCCGCTGACGCAGCGTCTCGGCGTCGCGCACCAGCAGGCGCGGCGCTTCGCCCTTGGCCTTGAGCGCGAACAGGGCGAAGGTGACGTCCGCGTATTCGTCGTTGACCATCGGCCCGATCACGCCGGTCGGCAGCTTGCTTGCCTCGTCGCTGACCTTCTTTCGGGCCTGGTAAAACTCCGCCTGCACCTCCGCCGGCGGCGTGCTGTCGAGCAAGGTCAAGGTGGTGAAGGCCAGGCCTGGCCTGGTGTAGGTCTCGCTGCGGTCGTACCAGCGCAGCTCCTGCATGCGCTTTTCAATTTTCTCGGCGACCTGGTCCTGCATTTCCTGCGCTGTGGCGCCCGGCCAGGCGGTGATGATGGTCATCACCTTGACCGTGAACGCGGGGTCCTCCGCGCGCCCGAGCTTGAAGAAGGAGAGCAGTCCCGCCAGGGAGATCAGGCAGATCAGGAACAGCGTGACGGAGCGCTCGCGCACGGCCAGCGCCGACAGGTTGAAACGCGCTTCGCTCATGGTCGCGCTCCCGCGGTCGCTGCGGCGCCCGGGCCGGCCACGCGGACCTGGTCGCCCTCGCGCAGCAAGTGCGCGCCGAGCGCGACGATCCGATCGCCGACCTTGAGTTGGGCCGCGATGCGGGCGCTGTCGTCGCCCAGGCGCTGGACCGCGACCGCCTGCCATGTAACCTTTGCCGGATCGCCCTTGATGAGCCAGACCCCCGGCCCCTTGCCGGCGTCGAACAGCGCGCCAATCGGCACCGACAGGCCGTCTTGCGCGGCGCTGTCCGCGTCCGGGATCCGGATGCTGACCGTCGTGCCCAGCGGCGCGTTGGCGAGCTCCCCCTCCAGCACATAACGCGCCTCGAAGGTGCGGGTGAGCCGGTCCGCCGCGTCCGAGAGCTGCCTCAGCTTGGTCGGAACGGTCACGCCCGCCTTGCCGAAGAGCGTGGCCTGGCCGACAGAACCGACGGCGGGGCGCAAGGTTTCCGGCAGTTGGATGAGCGCTTCGCGGTGTCCGGCGTGGGCCACGCGCACCACGACCTGGCCGGCGTTGACGACCTGGCCGGGTTCGACCAGCGTTTCCATGATGACGCCGTCGGCGTCCGCCACCAGCTCGGCATAGCGGCTGGCGTTGCGCGCGACTTCGGCAGCGCCTCGCTGGCATTGAGCTGGGCTTTGGCGGCGTCGGCCGCCGCCTTGACCTGGTCGTAGGCGGAAGCCGATATCGCGCCGGTTCCGCGCAGGTCGCGGTAGCGGGCTTCCTCCTCCTCCGTTTGCCGCGCCCGGGCCCGGGCGGCGGCCACGGCCTCCTGCTGGGCGTGGGCCGCGAGCTTCAGGTCGGCGGGGTCGATGCGCATGAGCGTTTGCCCGCGCTTGACGGCTTGCCCGGTGTCCACAAGTCGTTCCAGCACCTTGCCGGAGACCCGGAAGCCCAGGTCGCTTTGCACCCGAGCCGCAACGGTTCCGGTGAAGCTGCGCGACGCGGCGGCCGCGCCCTCGATGGTGGCCGCGCGCACCAACGGCGCTTCGGTGCGTGGATCGGATGGCGTCTTTTCGCCGCAGGCGACCAGCGCTAGCGGCAATGTGGAGACAACAAAGAGTAGGAGGCGGCGGCGGAACATAGAAATCCCATAAAAACTAGACAGGATTTCATTTTGGGACTAGTGACTAAATTTGTCAACAGTCACAAGCACTGCCGGGCATTTATGGCGACAAGCTGCGCAGCACCAAGCTCGATAGCAGGGCCGGCGCGTCGTCGGTGTAATCAAAGCTGTGCTGCAAGAGCAGCGGATTGAGGAAGGGGCGCATGACCAGGTAGATCGCCGATGCCGCCTCGTCGAGCGGCGTCTTGCGCTCGAACTCCCCTGTTTCCCGCCCCTGGCGCAAGATGTCTTGCAGCATTGCCTGAATGCGCCCCTCATACGCGCGCACCGCCTCCCACCGCTCGGTGGCGGCCGAGGCCGCGATGTCATAGAGCTTGCGATCTTCAGAAAACAGGCGAAGGCTGGCCTCGACGGTCGCCTTGAACATGCGCCGCAGCTTCTCCGGCGGTCGGTTGCCCCCGTCGACGGCCGCCCTGATATCGGCTTCAACCTGGCGCAGGCAATTCGCGCAAATCAGTTCGCCAATGGCCTGCTTGGACTCGAAGAACTTGTAAATATAGGCCTTGGAAAAGCCGATGGCCTTGGCCAGATCGGAGACGGTGGTCTTCTCGTAGCCGTACAAGCCGAAGTGCGCGGTAGCCGCGGCAACGATTTGGTCCCTTACCCCGTGATCGACAGGGCCTCGGGCCGGGCCCGGATTAGTGCTTGTTTTATTCATGTCCAGCAGCTTACCTCTTGTCTTCGATTTTCACAACAAGTGACCATATCGTGATATAGTCACTACATACCTCTCCCTTTTCACTTCTCGGAAGACGCCCATGCCACCCAAACGCACCCTCTTCATGTTAGTCGCCGCCAGCCTGTCAGCGGGTTGCGCCGTCGGGCCGGATTATATTCGCCCCGACACCCGCATGCCGGACCGCTACCTGGGTCAAACTGCAGTTGAGCAACGGCATGCCACCGCGACCGCCGACTTCATCGCGTGGTGGGGCGGCTTTGGCGATCCCCAATTGACCCGCTTCGTCACGCTTGCGCTGGAGCAGAATCTGGATCTCGCGCAGGCGTCCGCACGCGTCGCCCAGGCGCGGGCGGGACTCGGGGCGGCGAACGCCGCGCTGCTGCCTTCCGGCAACGTCAATGCCCAGGGTGCGCGCGCCTACCAGTCGGTAGAAACGCCGTTGGGGCAAGTCTTGAATTCAAAGCCCGATTTCGACCGCCACGGCAACGCCTACGAGGCCAACCTCGGCGCGGGCTGGGAGGTGGACGTATTCGGCGGCTTACGGCGCGGCCGGGAGGCGGCGCAGGCCGAGTATCAGGCCTCGGAGGCCGGCGCGGCGGCGACACGGCTGGCGGTGGCGGCGCAGACCGCGGACATCTACATCAGCATCCGTGGACTGCAAACTCGCCTTGATGTTGCCCGCAGGCAGGTACAGACGCAGCAGGAGCTGCTCGCCACTATCAATCTGCTGTATGGCAAGGGGCTGGTGGCCGAACGTCAAGTGCGGCAGGCCGAGGGCGCGCTCGCCCAAGTGCGGGCATCGCTACCCGTCCTCGCAGCGGGGCTGGACACGGCCATGAACGCTATGGACGTGATGCTGGGCACAACGCCCGGTTCGCACCGGGAGGAACTGGCGAATGGCGGCGTTATTCCGGCAGCCCCGCAGATCGCATCAACCGGCTCGCCGGGCGATTTGCTCAGGCGCCGGCCCGATCTGATCGTGGCCGAACGCCGCCTGGCCGCGTCGAACGCCCGTATCGGCGCGGCGATCGCCGAGTATTACCCCAAGCTTTCCTTCAGTGGACTGATCGGCAGCGCGACGTCGCTAGCTGGCGGCAAGCTGTTCAGCAGCGGCGCCAGCCAGGCGGCCGGCGTGCTGGGTCTGCGATGGCGCCTGTTCGACTTCGGCCGCATCAACGCGCAGATCGGCCTGGCCAAGGGCCAGGAAGCCGAGGCGCTGGCCGCTTATCGACTCGCCGTGCTGCGCGCGACCGAAGACGTGGAAAACGCGTTCTCGTCGCTGGTCAACCGCGAGGATCAGGCCGGCATACTCGCTCAGGCTGTGGACTCGCTCGGTCGGGCGAGGGGGGCCTCGTTCGCGGCATACCAGAAGGGAGTCGTCAGCCTGATCGAGGTGCTGCAAGCCGATGAGACCCTGCAGCGCGCCGCCGACATGCGGGCGCAGGCGCAAACCGAATCGGCGCGAGCGGCGGTCGCGGCATTCAAGGCGCTCGGCGGCGGTTGGCAAGCCAGCAACTCCGACCCGGTCGCCTCCTCCTATTAAAAAAAAATGTCCACATCCTCCTTCGCACACCGGGCGAACAAGACCGTTGCGCCCGCCGACGCCGAGCCGTTCACCGCCCTGCTCCACGGGCCGCTTTTGCCCAGCCTGATCCGTCTCGCCTTGCCGACGGTCGTGGTGCTATTCATGACAACCTTGCTCAGTGTCGCCGAAACCTATTTCGTCAGTTCGCTGGGCCGGGACGCGATTGCCGCCGCATCGCTGGTCGTGCCGGTCATGATGCTGATGACCATGGTGTCCAACGGCGGCATCGGCGGCGGCGTATCGTCGGCCATTGCCCGTGCGAAGGGGGCCGGCCGCCAAGACGAGGCGGAAAGCCTGGCTTGGCACTCGGTGGTCATCGCCACCTTGGCGGGAGGATTGTTCTCGCTGGCGCTGCTGCTGGCCGGTCCCGCGCTGTACCGTGGTCTGGGCGGCAACGGGCGATCGCTGGAACAGGCGGTGCTCTACTCCAACATACTGTTTGGCGGCGCGATTCCATTCTGGATACTGATGCTGCTACAAGCGGCGCTGCGCGGCGCCGGCAACGTCAAAGTCCCGGCCTTGATCATGCTGGGCGGCGTCGTCGCCGGCCTGGCGCTTTCCCCGCTTCTGATCACCGGCCGGCTGGGCGCGCCAAGAATGGGTGTGGCGGGCGCCGGCGTGGCCCAGGTCCTGTGTAATATTGCCGCGCTCGGCGTGGTGATCGGCTACATGCGTTCGGCGTCGTCGACATTGCGGCTGCACCGCTATCCGCTCCAGCGCAAGCACTTCAGCGCGATTCTCGGCGTTGGCCTGCCCTCGGCGATCAACGCGGTCATGTCCGCCATGTCGGTCACCGCGCTCACCGCCGCGGCGGGCGCCGTCAGCGTGGACGCCATCGCCGGCTACGGGATCGCGTCCCGCCTCGACATGTTGCTGATCCCGGTGATGTTCGGCTTCGGCACCGCCGCCATCACGCTGGTGGGCACCAACCTGGGCGCCGGCGATGTCGCGCGCGCGCGGCGCGCGGCGATCGTCAACGTCCTGTTTGTCGCCGGCCTGGTCGGCCTGGTCGGCCTGATCGTCGCGCTGTTCCCGCAATGCTGGCTGGGGCTGTTTACCAGCGACGCCGCCGTCATCGCGATCGGCGCCCAGTACCTGCGCGTGGTGGCGCCGTTCTACGCCGCCATCGGCGTCATATTCGAACTCTACTTCGCGGGCCAGGGTGCCCGGCACATCCTGTGGCCCATGACGGCCAGCGTGGTCCGCTTCCTGTTTGCGCTGGCCGCGATGGCGCTCGTCGTGCAGGGCTACGCCAGTCTGCGTACAGCCTTTGTGCTGGTCGCCGCCAGCAATGTCGCGGCGGCAGCGATCAGCCTTCTGGGTTTCCTGCGGACGCGCTGGGATTGATGGCGGCATCACATGTTTTTTAGGAGTTAATACAGTGGGCGAAAAAAAGCGCGGACTGGCGTTGCAAGCGGCCGCAGACAAGGTGGACGCGCCGCGATCAAGGCGGCGGGCCGTGGAATTATTCGATGCGGGTCGGCTGACGCACCGCGACGGAAAACTAGTGGAGGCGGTCAATGCCTATGTGGCCGCGTTGAGACTGGCGCCGGAACTGGTGGAGGCGCTCCACTTTCAAGGCTTGGCGATGGTGGATCTGGGCCAGCGGGAACTCGGTTTGGGCTTGCTGCGCCAGTCCGTCGCGCGAGCCCCAGGTAACGCGACGTTTCATTTTAATCTGGGCCAGGCATTGCGGCCCGGCGACGCGCCCGCCGCGCTGGCGGCGCTGGGGCGGGCGGCGGCGCTGGCACCGGACGATCATGATTTTGCCATCGCTCACGCCGAGCTATTGCTGCAGCACGATGACGTCGCGGCCGGCATCGATGAACTGGAGCGCGCCCGCGTCCTGCGTCCGCAGCGCTGGGAAAACTTGCAAGGATTGGCGCAGTTGTACTATCGGAGCAATCAAGCGGCGCTGGCGCGCGAGCGCTTTGAGCATGGCTTGGCCATGCATGCGGCTCTGGCGCAGAGCTGCCGCATCGGCTTTGCGGCGGCGCGCGCCGATCGCACCGAAACGGAAAGCGCCCTGCATTGGGCCGACGCGCCGGACTCGTCCCTGGTGGACGCCGCCGCGCTGCGGCAGCTCGTCGACGATTGCGATTTGCACATCATCGACGATTTTGTGAGCGATACGGCGGCGTACCGGCGACACGCGCTGACCTTACCATTCCACCAGCAGCGCTATGTCGGGCAGAACTATCCCGGTGCGCAGACGGACGGTTATGACTGCCAGGACATCATGGAGCGCATTGCCACCGCGCTTGGACGCGACATCAAATTCATCTCGCCCGACAACGGCTCGTACCGCATCAGTTACGCGGACGCGCTGGCGCGCACCGACATTCACGTCGATAACGAGAGCGGCGAGAATTTCAATTTTTATGCCGGAGTGCTGTATCTGAACCAGCCCGAACAATGCCAGGGCGGCACCACGTTCTGGCGCCATCGTCCCACGGGCTGGTGCCGCCGTCCGCCTGAGGCCGACGTGCGGGCGGCCGGGTATCCAAGCTTTCGGCATTTCCAAAAACGCTGGCTGGCGAACGATGCGATGAAAAAATTCAACGATCTGCGGCAACGGCGTGGCGATTGGCAGGCGCTGCTGGAGGTGCCGATGCGGCACAATCGGCTGATCATCTACCGCGGCCACTATTTCCACTCGATAAGCAGCGTTTTCGGCAGCACCCCGGCGGATGGTCGTCTGGTGCAACTGTTCTTTTTCGAGTCGGTGGACGCGGCGTCGTAGCTGCTTGGTCTCGCCAGAGGCTGCCAGAAAAAAGCCCCTGAAAATCAGGGGCTTAGCATCATTTTCTGCCAGTCTTTGCGCTAGGCTGCCGGACGAAAATCATTCCCACTCGAAGATAAACGAGCCGGATAAGCTGATGATTTTACTGGATTTTATTGGCATTGAAATGCGAGATTCAATCAGAAATACCATCATCGGAAAAGCGAGTAAAGGTCTCTTTTCCGTCTCCAGCCAAAGCAGACTACACCATGCTTGAGCATCGCTACAAACAGCCCCTCACGAGCTTAATACTTAATAAAAAGAAATTATCAATTAAGAAGGTCCTCTGCGCCAAGTGAAATACGGCGTGTTTTGCCACTCGGAATGCGCTCACCCAACCGCGTCAACAGCCGGCCGCCATTCTGCGACATCAAAAGTATCATCAGGCTCCATCGGGAAAGTTGCCCGACAAACTTGCCGCCAGCGCATTTTGGCTAACCTACCCACAATACAAAAAGCGAGGCTAGCAAACAATATGCACCAAAAAGATGCCAGCGGCCCTGCTCTAGCCACCGCGAGAGCCAACGCAAGGCCAGCAGTCCCGCCAGGAAGCTCAGCGACATGCCCAGCAGGCTCGGGCCGATGGAGTTCCACAGCTCGCCCCCGCCGCCGGTCGATGTCGCGCCCACCTTGTATAGCCGGTATCCTTCCTTTGCGATAACGGCAGGGGTTAGCACGACAGCGAGCGCGAAGCTGAATTGCTCCGCGCGCCGGCGATCAACACCCAACGCCAAACCGGTCGAGATGGTCGCTCCAGAGCGGGAAAATCCGCGGAACGGCAAGCACAGGCCTTGAACAGCGCCAATCCACAGCGCGCTGCGTGTCGAAACATCCTCCCCGCCCGCAGCGACCACGCGGGACGACAGGATAATCAACACTCCGGCCGCAGCGAGCGCCCCCGCCATCAGTTTGGCATTGCCAAACAAATGCTCAATCTCAAAACCTGGGGCGTTGCCCGCCACAAAATATTTGATTGCCTGCATCAGCGCCAATCCAATCACGCCTGTCGCAATCGTCGCAACCAGAATGCGCGCGCCGTTGGAACGAAATTGTTGAGCCGAACTGAAGTAGGATTCGCGCCAAGACTGCCAAAAATAGACTATCACCGCAAACATTGTTCCAGTGTGCAACATCACAAGTAAAAGAGTCATTTTGGGTGACGTTGGATCCAGCCCCAACAACTTTTCCGCCACAATGACATGGGCGGAACTCGAGACCGGCAGCAGTTCGGCGATGCCCTGGACTACCGCCAAGATCAGGACATGGAAAATATTCATGCAATTCTTTCAAGGAGGTAAAAGGATCATCCATCTTAGACGATTCATCGCACAAGATTATCAAATACAAGCCTGATCGTGTACGCTCTGCTGCAACAAGGTCAGCATCCCCAATACGGCATGCCTCGGCGAACGGATTTCATGGCTCATATTGGCCAGGAACTCCGACTTTGCCCGATTGACGGCATCGGCCGCGATGTGCGGTGATGTCGCTGTTCATGCCGAGCACCCACACCGCACCGCCATAGCTGTCGCGCTTGATCGACGCGGCGCCTGGATGTGGGCCACGGCGCTGTTGGCGTGGACCACGCGGAACACCGGGTCATAGCGGTCTGCGCCGGCAGACCACAGCCTGCAGCTCGGCCACCGCGCGAACAAGGAAAAACAGGACTAGTAGCGAATGGTAGGCAAGGATAGTTCAAGAAACCAAGGTAGGAACGTAAAAGCTCACGTCCATTGATGCACCGCACTGTCGTGGCCCGTCGACGAATATATCTACCTCAACGTGGGATTAACGGTGCAGTGGAGCGGTTATGTTCAACTGAACATAACCGTCCTTGTGAAAAGTGCATGTTTATGGAAATCCATACTCACCCGCACCTTGCCCCCAGACACAGGAATAGTGAAGTTTACTTTCCATGTTACAAAGCATGCGCGGCATATTTCCCGTCGCCACGCCTAGCTAGCGTCGCGCGAGGGCACTCGACGCTCCACAGCATGAACTGGGGGGTCAAACGCACCGCCAAAGTCGATGCGTGGGGCAACGATGCGAACTCACATGCCGTGTTCGACGAACTGGGGCGGCCGCCACTTGAGCAGCTTGTCTTCCATTGCCGTCAACAAGTATTCGGCCGCAAGTGCCACCACGGCGAGGACGATCATCGCGGCGAACACGCCGGCTGCGTTGAAGGTGCCTTGCGCCGTCGAGATCAGCAGGCCGATTCCGTGGCGCGCGCCGAGAAACTCGCCGACCACCGCACCCACGAGCGCGAATCCGAAACTGACATGCAGGCTGGCCAGGATCCAGGTCAGGGCGGACGGGAACACCACCGAGAACGTCACCTGCCGCTTGCTTGCGCCAAGAATATAGGCGTTCGCGATCAGGTTCTTATCGGCTTCCCGCACACCCTGGAAGGCGTTGCCAAACACGACGAAGAACACCATGACCACCGCCAGGGCGATTTTCGATCCCATACCGAGGCCGAACATGATGATGAAAATCGAGCCCAGCACGACGCGCGGGATCGCGTTCGCGACCTTGATGTAAATGCTGAACACGTCGGCGGCAAGCTTGTTGCGGCCCAGCGCGACCCCGAACACAATGCCCAGCGCGGCGCCGATCAGAAAACCAAGGACGGTCTCCTCCATCGTCACGAGCAGCTCCTGCCAGAGCGGCCCCTGAGCCGTGCCCTCGGTCAGCCAGATGAGCAGCTGGCTCCAGATCGCCGACGGTTGAGAGAAAAAGAAGGCGTCGATCAGGCCGTAGCGTACGGCCCCTTCCCAGCCGGCGAGCGCGACAACGGCCACGCCGACCCGCAGCACATTGACCAGGCGCCGGTGATTGCGCGCCCGCGCAACGGCGCTGCGCTCCTCGACGCCTTGCGCCGGCGTTGCCTGCGCATGCCCGCTTAAAATTGTATCGTTCATTTTCTTCCGATCTAAATTTGTACTTCGTCGCGGAGATCGGACCAGATCTGTTTGGACAGGCCGATGAATTCACTCGAATAGCGCGCCGTCGAGACATCGCGCGGACGGGACAGCGGAATCTCGTAGCTGCTCTTGACCGAGCCCGGCCCTTTCGACAGCACCACCACCCGATCGCCCAGCGCGATCGCCTCTTCGATATCGTGGGTGACGAAGACGACCGAGGCCTTTTTCTCGGACCACAGGCCGAGCAATTCCTCCTGCATCAGCGCGCGAGTCTGCACGTCCAGCGCCGAAAACGGCTCGTCCATCAGCAGGATTTTCGGCTCGTTGATGAACGTTTGCGCCAAGGCGACGCGCTTGCGCATGCCGCCTGACAACTGGTGCGGGTAATGGTGTTCAAAACCCTGCAGACCAACCCGGCGCACCCATGCCCCTGCCATCTCCAACGCTTGCTGGGCCGGTGTGCCGCGGAAGATGGGGCCGATGGCGATATTGTCGATCACGTTCTTCCACGGGAACACGGCATCGGCCTGAAACACGAAGCCTATGTCCGGGTCGATCCCGCTGACCGGTTTGCCAAATACCTTGACGCTCCCCGAGGACGGCGGCGAGAGGCCCGTAATCATGCCCAGCGTGGTCGACTTTCCGCAGCCGGTCGGGCCGACGATGACGCAAAAATCGCCCTCGTTCACCGTCAGACTGAAATCGCGCAGAGCCAGCGTGACCTTGCCCGTCGGGCTGATGAATTTGCGGCTCACATTGGTGAGTTCGATGGCGACCTTGCTCATTGCTTGGCCGCCTTCACGAATTCGGTGGTGAAGGTGTTGGCCAGATTGATATTCTTGCCTTGCACCGCCTTGTCGAAACCGTTGAGCACCTTGAGCACGGTGGCCGGCCCGTTGTCGGGCATGACGCCATCGGCGGTGAACATCAACTTGCTCGCCTCGAGGGCGTCGATGTATTGCTGCTTGTTGGCGCTGTAATAATCGGCCGGCATCTTCTCGGTGATTTCTTTCGCGCTGTGGCTGCGGATATAGCGCAGGGTCTTGACGAACGCCGTGACGATCTTCTGCACCTGTTCCTTGTGGCTGTTGACCCAGGCGCTGGGCATGTACAGGCAGGCGGCCGGGTAGGTGCCGCCCAGCGCCGCCTCGGTCTCCTTCACCGTGCGCAGGTCGACCAGGATGCGGGCCGCGCCGGTGCCGACCAAGCGCGAAATGGTCGGTTCGGTGGTCATGCCCGCGTCGATCTTGCCCTGGGCCATGGCGGCGATGAAGCTCGAACCGGCGCCCACCGGCAGTGTGGTGAATTCGCTGTTTTTGACGCCGGCCTTGGCGGCGAGGTACTGGACCAGAAAATTGGTGGATGAACCGAGCCCGGTGACGCCCAGGGTCTTGCCCTTGAAGTCGGCGGGCGATTTAACATCCTTCATGGTATTCTTGGCCACCAGGATGACCTCGCCGGGCGCCTGGCTGAACTGGACCACCGACTCGACCATCTTGCCGCGCGCCTGCAGGTCGATCGTGTGGTCGTAAAAACCAATCACGCCCTGTGCCGCGCCCGACAGCATTTCCGTTTCGGCATTCACACCGGCCGGCTCGCTGAGCAGTTCGATGTCGAGACCGGTTTCTTTCAGATACCCGAGTTGTTCGGCCAGTTTGGCCGGCAGATAGATTTGCTTCTCCGCGCCGCCGACCATGATCGTGATTTTTTCCCCCGCGTGGGCATGCAGGCCGCACAGCAGGAGTAGCGCTGCCAAGAGTGTACGTCGTGTGTTCATAGTGTCTCCGTCGATGTTTTTATGGTTGAAAGCATCGCTAATATAGCGCCGCAATGCTTTCAACTTGCTTTCCAGCCCAGCTCAGACCGGCGCGCCGCTCAGAACTTGAAGCGCATGCCAACCGCCGCTTCGCTCTGCGCCGTGCGACCGTTGGCCTGGCTTGCCAGATAGCCGCCGTTGGTGCTCATATGGTCGAGCGCGAGGTAGAACTCGGTGCGCTTGTCATAGCGGTAGAACATCGAGCCGTACCAGGTCTGGCGCTTGCCGGTCGCCGTGGCCGTCGCCGCGCCCGCGTTCGCGTAGGCATTGAGCACGTAGCCGCTGCTGTTGACGGCGGCGTTGTTCGCGTTCATGGTCTGCCAGCCGAGCTCATAGTCGAAGCGGCCGGCCGGGGCGAAGCGGGCCGAGACGGTGTACGCGTTCTCGCTGCGCTTGCCGATCGCCAGAGGCTGGTCCGCCGTGTAGTGCACATAGCCAGTGTTGAGGCGCACCTGGCCAAGTTGATAGTTGCCGCCCACCGACATGGAGGTGTTGACAAAACCGTTCACATTGGCCGTGTTGTAGAAGCCGGCAAGGTTGAGTTCACCGCCGTTGTAGGCCAGGGCCACCGATTTGGTCGAGCCTGTCGCGAAGTCGCCGGGAATGCCGCCCAGTTGATAGCCGAGACCGAGCATGAACTTGCCCAGTTCCTTTTTCCAGACGATGCCCTTGTCATAGCGCGTCCCGGTTGCGCTGCCCGAGTAGAAAATGAATTGTTTGAAATTGTTGTTGTTGCTGTAGCCGCCTTCGTCCATCGTGACTTTGGACGAGCCGTATGGGTCGCCGTAGATCTTGGAAAATTCGCGCGCCAGCGTGTTCTGACGACCGAAGGTGAGTTGGCCGAGGCTCTCGCTTTTCAGCCCCAGCCATGCGTCGCGATTGAACAACACGCCGGGCGTGTCCATATCGCCGGTCGGCAATTCATATTCGCTCTCCAACTTGAAGATGGCCGTCAGGCCGCCGCTGTCCTTGAGCAAATGCTCTCCTTCGATGCCCCAGCGATTGCCACTGAACCAGGCCACCGACATATCGTTGAGGCTGTCGCCGGCCTTGTTGGCGTTATCCTTGTGGCTCATGCTGAGGTCGATCAAACCGTAAAGCCGGACCATGTCCCCGCCGGATTTGAACTGCAGGCCTTCGCCGGCCGGCGCGCTGACGTCCGGGGCGTGGGGGGTGTCGGCGCTGGCCCGCTGCTGTGCCGCGGCGTTCGCCTGCTGGATCTGTGCCAGCGCGTCCTGCGCTTGACGCGCCGCCAAAGTGGCGTCGGTTGCGGCTTTTTGGGCTTGGGCCAGCGCCTGTTGCAGGTCCTGGACCGAGGCGCTCTGGGCGTAGGCGGCGCCGCTGACGATTGCGCCGATTGCGATGGCCATCAATTGTTTTTTCATTTTTATGTCTCCTGTTATGGGTAGTCGCCGGCCGCCGCGCGTGCGCAGTGGACCTGACCCAAGCAATGTAGAGTCGGCTACCCTTCTGGAAACCTTCAGACTGTGTCCTGTGGGAAAAATGGCACGGTGCGCCAACCGCTCCACCGTAAACCCCACGGACGGCGGGAAAATGATTTAGTCTGTTGCGATGAAACTCTTACTGGTGGAAGATAATCGGGAACTGTCGGGCTGGCTCACGCGCCTGCTCAATCAGTCGGCGTTCGCGGTCGAGCAGGCATTCTCGGGCGAGGATGCGGCCCATCTGCTGCTCACCCAGACCTACGACGCGATCCTGCTGGACCTGACGCTACCCGGCCTGAACGGCCAGACTCTGCTGCGCAATTTGCGCGCCAAACACAATCACGTCCCGGTGCTGATCATCAGCGCCCAGAACACGCTGCAGGACATCATCGAGCACCTCAATTTGGGGGCGGACGACTATCTGGCGAAACCGTTCGACATTCTCGAACTCGAGGCGCGCCTGCGCTCGCTGTTGCGGCGCGCCAGTGGCAAGACCAACCCCGTCATCTGTTGCGGCGACCTGCACTACGACAGCAACAGCAAACGTTTTACCAGTGCCGGCGCCGAGCTGGCCGTCACCCCGCGCGAACACGCAGTGCTCGAGGCCTTGATCCGTCAGAGCGGCAAGACGGTGTCGAAGCAGACCCTGGCCGATAATCTGTTTACGCTCGATGACGTCGTCTCGCCCAAGGCGCTGGAGATTTACATCGTGCGCCTGCGCAAAAAGCTCGAACATTCGGGCGCACAGATCATCACCCTGCGTGGCCTCGGCTACATGCTCAGCTATGTCGCCGCTTCCTAGGCGCCTCAACAGCTTGAAAAGCCGGCTGGCCGTGTGGGTGCTGCTGCCGACGGTGCTGATCTCGATTGTCGACCTGGCGTTCACCACCCGCAGCACGGGCCGGATCGCGACCTTGGTTCAGCAGCAATTGCTCAAGGGCTCGGCCAAGATCATCGCCGAGCAACTCGCCACGATCGACGGCGGCTATGAAATCAGCGTGCCGCCGGCCGCCTTCGAACTGTTGGCCGACAATGAGCATGACCGGGTGTTCTATTCGGTGCGCAGCAAGAGCGGCTTGCTGATTGCCGGCGACGCCGAACTGGCGCCGTACACGCGGCCGCTGCAGATCGAGCAGGAGCAGTACTTCCTGAGCAGCGTGCGCGGCGAGCCAGTGCGTGTGATCGCCTACCAGCATGCCTTGCCCAGTACAATCTCGAGCGACTATGCCGTCACCCAGGTGGCGCAGACGCTGCATGGCCATACGGCGTTTCGCGACGATCTGCTGCGCATGACGATACGCGAGCACCTGATGCTGCTGACCATCCTCATCGCGGGGCTGGCAATCGCCTTGCGCTGGACGCTGAGCCCGTTGGTCGAGTTTGGCGCCAAGATCCTGAGCCGCCAGCCCGGCTCGCTGGAGCGACTCGACGACAGACATGCGCCGGCCGAGGTGGGGCCGATCATCTTCGCGATGAATGAGTATGTCGCGCGGCTTGACCGGACCTTGAATGCCTACGAACAGTTTGTCGCCAATACCGCGCACCAGCTGCGCACGTCGTTCGCGATCCTGAGTTCGCAGATCAGTTTCGGGCTGCGCAATCCGCACGTCGATCCCGCCGGGCAGGATGTGCTGAACGCCATGCAGGCCGCGGTGGGCCGAGCGAACAAGGTGATTAACCAATTGCTGGTGTTGGCCGCGGTCGAGCAGACCCGCCATCAGGACCTCCCCTCCGGCAGCACGCAGGCCGCCGCCGTGATCCAAGGCGTGATGGAGGAATTGGCGCCGCTGGCGCAGCAAAAGCACATCGAATTGGGCATCGACCGGCTCGACAATGGGGTGTATATAGCGCTGCCGCTCCACTTGTTGCGCGAACTGGTCGCCAACCTGATCGACAACGCGATCCGCCATATGGTTCATCAGGGCAGCGTCACCGTGTCGCTCGAGCAGGACCTCGCTGGCGTTGTGCTGCGCGTGAGCGACACCGGGCCGGGCATCGCCCTGGCGGAGCGCGAGAAGGTCTTCCAGCGCTTCTACCGGATTGACGAGACGCGCCCGAATAGCTCGGGCCTCGGTCTGGCGATCGTCAGAGAGATCTGTGATGCCATGCATGCTTCGGTGACGCTGGGAACGGGCCCTGGCGGTATCGGCCTGAAGGTTGAGATCCGCTTCCCCTGCGGCCCAGGACAGTCGCCGGGGTGAGGCATTGATCGAATCGGCCTGCGCGTGGCCCGCAAACCGCATTGCCGGACATCGCGGACAATGATCTCCGTGCTTGGAATGGCGTGCATGCCATGCGCGTCTTGACACTTGTCAACCGTTTTCAGGCTGTGGACGCATGGCGAGAACGAGAACATCACCATACAACCTCGTCGTCTACGGCGTAAAGACGACACTCCTTATGCAATTTTGAACAACTGGCCATGGCCCGTTGCAAGGGATCCTCCCCTCCGCCAGTGACGCTGGCCGCGCCATCAGGCGCAATAACAAAAGCCTTGGGTTTACCCATCAATAGAAATTTGTTGTAGATTGCGCGCCCCTCATCCAAGACATAGGGTATGGCTGCCGCATCGGCAATTTCAGCGAAATGCGTCGCGTGGGGCGCAGGCGTTGGCCTTTGCCACACGACATAGTCGTCCACAGCGTAAATCTGACAATTTTTGTGGTCCTCTCGACATGACTCAAGTGCGACCCCGATTGGATCCAAGCCGCCATTCGTGGCCACTGTCGCCCCAATCCACCCAAGTTAAGGAAATTATGTGCGATTAAATCATTTATTATCAATATTATTAAATATATACTTGACATTGTATTAAAAGCGCGGCCGTCAGTGTGGATTTTTACTCCCGCTGCCTGCCATGTCCGTTCTGA
>JANXSQ010000398.1 GCA_025356595.1 Janthinobacterium sp.
GAAGGAAGCCGGAAGCAAAGCGCTGGCCTGACGAACAGGAAGCGGATATGAGGCGGCGCAGCGGGGTGAGATGTCCCAATTCATCAAAGCCCGATACTTGCACGGAACGCTGCGACGTATATCCGACAGGCATAAGCGTGAAGGTGAGTGCGCAATACCCGGGGAGATCTGCATGTGTGCCTTGTGCTACCGGCGTCGAGAGGCGGCGGGATGCACATGCAGAAGTCAGCAGACGGCATAGTAGGGTGGGACGAGGCGATGAGCCGGAAGAGCCTGACCGAAGGCCTGAACATTAACAACGTGATTAGGACATTCGACCTCGATGCAAATCGACGACGCAACAAGGCAGGCAACTGCGCCAGATACTGAGGGAGACGACCGGATGTCGTCGAGTGCCGTATCGGGTGCCGAGGTTGGCACGGCGGCGGATGGGCAAACGAAAGCGGAAGGACTGCGGCTGATGGACGCCGTGGTCGAACGTAACAACCTCTGGCAAGCGTATGAGCGGGTCATGCGGAACAAGGGAGCGGCAGGGGTCGATGGGCTTACTGTCGCCGACTTCAAGGCATGGCTGCAACAGCACTGGCCAAACGTCAGAGCAGCATTGCTGGCGGGTGAATACATGCCGATGGCGATTCGCAAAGTTGAAATACCGAAGCCGAACGGCGGGGTACGGACGCTAGGCATCCCAACGGTACTCGATCGCCTGATCCAGCAAGCGCTGCTCCAAGTTCTGCAACCGGAATTTGACCCCGGGTTTTCCGACCATAGCTACGGGTTTCGCCCTGGCCGCAATGCATGGCAAGCGGTACAGCAAGCGCAAAGCTATATCAGGGAGGGCCGCCGCTGGGTGGTCGACCTTGACTTGGAAAAGTTCTTCGACCGCGTCAATCACGATATCCTGATCTCGCGGATTGCGCGCAAGGTCAGGGACGAACGGGTACTAAAACTGATCCGGCGCTACCTCGAAGCGGGCATGATGTCAGAGGGGATGGTCAGCGAAAGGACGCAGGGTACGCCGCAAGGCGGCCCACTGTCGCCGCTGCTGTCGAATATCCTGCTGACCGACTTGGATCGTGAACTGGAGCGCAGGGGGCACCGGTTCTGTCGCTACGCCGACGACTGCAATATTTACGTCAGCAGCGAAAAGGCGGGACAGCACGCGATGAACTCGATCACCGGCTATCTGGAGCGCAAGCTCAGGCTTCAGGTAAATCGGGACAAGAGTGCAGTTGCGCGCCCTTGGGAGCGGAAGTTCCTCGGCTACAGCTTCACGTGGCACCATAAGGCACGTCTGAAGATTGCCGACGGCAGTCTGAAGCGCCTGAAAGATAAGGTTCGGGCCATCGTCGTCGGGAATGCCTCGCGCAATCTCGTCGATGCAATCGAAGAGCTGAATCCGGTGCTGCGAGGCTGGACCTCGTACTTCCGGCTCACCGAAGTCAAAGGTGTGTTGCAGGATTTGGACGGGTGGATTCGACGCAAACTGCGCTGCATGCTATGGCGGCAATGGAAGCGTCCGGCCACCCGGAGAAAGAGGCTACAAGCAAGAGGCCTCGACGATCAACGCGCATGGAAGTCGGCAGTCAACGGGCGAGGACCTTGGTGGAACGCCGGGGCGAGTCACATGAATGCCGCCTATCCAAAGAGCTTCTTTGACGTATTAGGGTTGGTCTCGCTGCGGGATACCCGGCAGCGCTTCCAGATTGTTCAATGAACCGCCGTATGCGGAACCGCACGTACGGTGGTGTGAGAGGGCGGCGGGGGTAACCCCGTCCCCTACTCAATGGCGCGCTCCTGAACGCGCCGAAACGCCTCCCCTCGAATGCATCGAGGCGAGGGAAAAGCGGGGACGGACGGGGACGCCGGGTCCACGATTTCCGAGCAACTATTACTTCAAAATCGTGGTCTGCCCCCGGTTTCTACGGCCTCAACACAGTCATCCAGGACGAAAAAAATGCCGCGCAAGCTCAGCCCGCGCGGCATTTTTCATTCGTTCAACCAGCGGCTCAGGCTTGCTTCTTCTCGCGGGCGACCCAGTACAACACCACCATGATGACGGCGTACGGCAGCATCGACAGGGCGTCGGAATTGATGCCCTCGTAGAATGGATTGCTGTGCTCGGCCCAGTTGTTCATGGCCTTGTCGAAATTGGTCAGCACGCCGGCCGTGATGGCGATGATGATGCCGGCCAGGGCGCCGCCGGCGATGTAGCCGGAGGCCAGCAGCACGCCCGAACTGCGGTCGCCGGCCGATTGCTTCTCTTCTTCCGTCAGCGCGACATTGTGCGCCAGCTTGTTGTTGCGGCGGTCAACCAGCCAGCGGATGCCGCCGCCGATGAAGATCGGCAGGGTCGAGGACAGCGGCAGGTAGACGCCGACCGAGAAGGCCAGCGAGGCCACGCCGGCCATCTCCAGCACCACGGCGATCATCACGCCGAACAGCACCAGCGTCCACGGCAGTTGGCGGTCGAGGATGCCCTTGATGATGTAGGACATCAGCACGGCCTTCGGCGCGTCGTACTTCTTCACCTCCGTGCCGTCCGGGCGCGTGTGGTAGTTGCCGTTGATGCCGGGATCGACCAGGTAGGCCAGCTTGCCGTCGTCCTGCACCAGATACTTGCCGGCCGGGCCGCCGACGGTGTCGGTTTTTTGCCAGACTTTATAGGTCTTGTGGTCGGTGTCGGCCTGCGGCCCCTGCAGGGAAGCGGTACGGTCGAGTTTCGAGGCGTCCGTCGTCAAGCCCGGCGCCACTTGCGCGGCCGGCACGTAGATGGTGCTGGCGTCGTTCAGTTTCAGCAGGATGGGGCCGAGGATCAGCGCCGACGACAGCGCGCCGGCCAGGATGGCGTACTGCTGCAGGCGCGGCGTGGCGCCGACCAGGAAGCCGGTCTTCAAGTCTTGCGAGGTGGTGCCGGCGTTGCTGGCGGCGATGCAGACGATGGCGCCCACCGACAGCGCGGTGACATAATATTGGCCGCCGGTCCAACCCATGAGCAGGAAGATCAGGCAGGTGAACAGCAGCGTGGCCACGGCCATGCCGGAGATCGGGTTCGAGGAGGAGCCGATCTCGCCGGTCAGGCGCGAGGAGACGGTGGCGAACAGGAAGCCGAAGACGAGAATCAACAGCGCGCCCAGCAGATTCATGTGCAGCGGCGTGGCGACGGTGATCACGGCCAGGATGCCCAGGCAGCCGATGATGACCCATTTCAGCGGAATGTCCTGCTCGGTGCGCAGGGTCGAGACGGCCTTGCTGCCCTTGCCCATGCTGGCCAGTCCGGCCGACAGGCTGTTCCAGATCATCGGCAACGAACGCACCAGGCTGATCAGGCCGCCGGCGGCGACGGCGCCGGCGCCGATGTACAGCACGTAGGCGCTGCGCACGTCGTGCGGGCCCATTTCGCTGATCAGTTTGGTGCCCGGCGAGACCAGCACGGTCAGGCTGTCGCCGAAGAATTTGATCATCGGGATCAAGAGCAGATAGGACAGCACGCCGCCGGCGGCCATGGTGGCGGCGATGCGCGGGCCGATGATGTAACCGACGCCCAGCAGCTCGGGGGAGATTTCCGCGCCGATCGAACCGGCCTTCAGGGGCGCGCCGAATTCCACTCCCGGGGTGTCTTTCCAGCCCTTGAAGGAAACGTTCAGCACCTTATACAGGAGGCCGATGCCGAAGCCGCCGAAGATGATGGTGGCGCGCCGCTTGGCATCCTGCGCGGCGGCCGATTCCTTCTGGATGCTTTCGCCGGCGGCGATGCGCGAGCTGTCGGTGGCGGCCGCCTTCAGCACTTCGGCGCAGGCCGTGCCTTCGGGGAACTTCAATTCTTTATGCTGATCGACGATCATGGTGCGGCGCATCGGTATCATCATCAGGATGCCGAGCAGGCCGCCCAGCACGCCGACCAGCATGACGCGCGAGATTTCCAGGTCGAAGCCGAGGATCAGGATGGCCGGCATGGTCACGCCCAAGCCGAAGGCGATCGATTCGCCGGCCGAACCGGCGGTCTGCGTGATGCTGTTTTCCAGGATGGAGGAATCCTTGCCGCCCACCTTCTTGGCCAGGCCGAACAGGGTGATGGCGATGACGGCGACGGGAATCGAGGCGCTCACCGTCAGGCCCACCTTCAGCACCAGGTACAGCGAGGAGGCGCCGAAGACCATGCCCAGGATGACGCCCATGAACAGGGCGCGGAAGGTCATCTCCGGTAGTTGCGCCTCGGCGGGGATATACGGCCGCACCGTGGTCGATATTGCGTCTTTAGGCATGAATCTGTCCTTATTATATGTTTTGTAGGTCGAAAGCGGCGGCGCGGGCGGCGCGGACGTTTTCGTGCAGCCGAGACTATCGCACAAGCTTGAATCTATTGAAAGTGTTTTTGCGGCCCCGTCCGGTGCCTGCGGAACGGCCGTTTCCATGGTCTATAATTGCCGCACCGTGCCCCGCACGCCTCCGTGAGAATTCCGCTTTGACTGCTACCCGCAACACCGCTTCCCCCGCCCGCCGCACCCTCGTGCGCGTCCTGCTGGCCGTCGGCGCCGCCGCGCTGCTGGGCCCCGCCCTGCTGGCCGGCTACCTGCTGCTGGTGATCGCCCCGAACCTGCCGGCGCTCGACGTCATCACCGATTACCGCCCGAAGATCCCGCTGCGCGTCTACACCGCCGACCAGGTCCTGATCGGCGAGTTCGGCGAGGAGCACCGCGACTTCGTCGCCATCAAGGACGTGCCGCCGATGATGATCAAGGCCCTGCTGGCCATCGAGGACACCGAGTTCTATACGCACGGCGGGATCAACTACAAGCGCGCGCTGGGCGCCGCGCGCGCCAACCTGGGCGGCGGTTCGCGCCAGGGCGGCTCGACCATCACCATGCAGGTGGCGCGCAACTTCTTCCTGACGCGCGACAAGGTGTATTCGCGCAAGATCAACGAGGTCATGCTGGCCTATAAGATCGAGGCGGCCCTGAGCAAGGACCAGATCCTCGAACTGTATATGAACCAGATCTACCTGGGCCAGCGCTCCTACGGCTTCGGCAGCGCCGCCCAGGTGTATTTCGGCAAGCAGCTGAAGGACTTGTCGATCGCCGAGATGGCCATGCTGGCCGGCCTGCCGCAGAATCCGGCGCGCCACAACCCGGCCGTCAATCCCAAGCGCGCCAAGCAGCGCCAGCACCTGGTGCTGAAGCGCCTGCGCGAGCTCGACACCATCAGCGAGGCGCAGTACCAGCAGGCGCTGGCCGAGCCGCTGCGCGTTAACAACCGCGGCCAGGAGTTCGAGACGCACGCCGAATACGTCGCCGAACTGGCGCGCCAGGCCGTCTTCGCCCAGTTCAAGGAAGAGTCCTACACCAAGGGCATCAAGGTCTACACCACCATCCTCAAGGCCGACCAGGACGCCGCCTACGAGGCGCTGCGCCGCAACGTCCTGGCCTACGACCAGCGCCACGGCTACCGCGGCCCGGAAGCCTTCATCGAACTGCCGCCGGCCGGCGAGGCGCGCGAGGACGCCATCGACGAGGCGCTGCTGAAGCGCCCCGTCAGCGACCGCCTGATCGCCGCCGTCGTCACCTCGGTCGGACCAAAGCTGGTGACGGTCGACGCCGGCGCCGGCGAGGAGATCGCCATCCGCGGCGACGGCCTGCGCTTCGCCGCCGCCGCCCTGTCGGCGAACGCCAAGGCCGAGCTGAAACTGCGCCCCGGCGCCATCGTGCGCATCAGCCAGGAGGCCCGCAAGTCCTGGGCCATCGCCCAGGTGCCGCAGGTGGCGGCCGCCTTCGTCTCGCTCGACGCCAACACCGGCGCCTACCACGCCATGGTCGGCGGCTTCGACTACAATCTGCAGAAATTCAACCACGTCACCCAGGCCTGGCGCCAGCCCGGCTCGGCCTTCAAGCCCTTCGTGTATTCGGCGGCGCTGGAAAAAGGCTTCTCGCCGGCCACGCTGATCAGCGACGCGCCGCTGGAAATGAGCGGCCCCGACGCCGGCGGCCAGAACTGGCAGCCGCAGAACGACGACGGCAAGTTCGAGGGGCCGATCAGCATGCGCTTCGCGCTGGCGCAGTCGAAGAACGTCGCCTCGGTGCGCATCCTGCGCGCCGTCACGGTGCCCTACGCGCACGGTTTCCTGGAGAAATTCGGCTTCGACGCCGGCAAGCAACCGAACAACCTGACCATGGCGCTGGGCACGGGCGCGGTGACGCCGGTACAGATGGCCGGCGCCTACGCCCTGTTCGCCAACGGCGGCTTCCAGGTCCAGCCCTACCTGATCGCCCGCATCACCGACGCCCAGGGCGCGGTCATCTCGGAAGCGCCGGCGCCGACGCCGGGCCAGGAAAGCGCGCGCGGCCTGGACGCCCGCAATTCCTACATGGTCGACAGCATGCTGCGCGACGTGGTGCGCTCCGGCACCGGCGCGGCCGCCACCCAGCGCCTGGGCCGCAGCGACATCGCCGGCAAGACCGGCACCACCAGCGACGCCTTCGACGGCTGGTTCGCCGGCTACGGCGGCGGCATCGTCGGCGTGGCGTGGATGGGCTTCGACGAACCGAAGTCGCTGGGCGGACGGGAATTCGGCGCCACCGCCGCGCTGCCGATCTGGATCGATTACATGAAGACGGCGCTGGCCAAGCGGCCGCCGGCCGAGCGCGCCGTGCCGGCCGGCCTGAGCCGGGTGGAGGGAGACTGGATCTACGATGAGTTCATCGGCAACGGCGAAGTGCGCGCCCTCGACATCGTCGACGGCGAGATGCCGGCGCCGCCGCCCGAACCGGTCGTCAACTAGGCAACACGGCGCTCCTCCGGGCGGCGGCCGTCTAAGCAACTAGTGTGCTTCGTCGAGTACGCCAATCCGGCCGTGCGCCGCCTCTGTTTTCAGACCCCGCCCACGATTCGGATGCTGCATGGCATCGACGTTCGAACCGTCGCCGTGGAGACGTCCATCTGAAGTCCAGATCAAGGCAAATTGAAGCTCGTTTGACGCTATGCGCCGATTGTGTGCATAATTAGTGCATCACTAACGCACGGAGGTTTCATCATGTCTGCCAGATTCAGTGTAGTCCTGTCCGATGATCTGAACAGGGACATCGACAAAGCCGTAGCGGCGAATGAGACCAACAAGAGCGAATTGCTACGTAAGGCGCTGCAACTTTATCTCGCCGCGCTCGACGGTAAGGGGCGCGGCTTGAAATTGGGCTTGGTCGATCCGAAGACTGAAAAAATGCAAACAGAATTCATTGGACTATGAGCAATAGTATTGACCTCAATAGTCCGCCTCCCGACCACAACTACAGCATCAAGGTCGATCCGAAGGAGACGGACGGCGACCGGGCGGTACGCCTGTTCAAGGATGTGGCACTGTTCCTTGTCGCAATCGGGTTCGTAGTTTTGCTCGCCGTCCTGTGCTACGGGACATTGACATCAAGCACTACGACACCCGAGGAAAAAAGTGGGCGATGTCGATCATTTCCGGTGCGGCCGGCGGCATCATTGGTTACTTGATTCGCAAATAAGCAGGACGCTTGCCGCTCATGCCTCATCGGATGCCCAGCTTACCGCTGCGGCAAATTTATCAAAGCACGGAGCTCGTCCAGGCGGGCGATGCCAGCGACTTGAGCATCGCCAACGAAACGCACCAGGCGCTCGCGCCCAACCATCAGCCGTACAACGAACGGCTGCGCCCGGCTTAGTCCGGCTGGGTTCGGGCCGGTTCGCGGCCCGCGCCGGCCACGCCGCCGTCGACGCGCAGATAGCCGCGCACCACCCGCACCACGCTGTCGGCGAAGTCGTCGACGTGCACCTTGGCGGCGCGGTATTTCCAGCGCTTCACATACCAATCCTGGAACAAGGCCAGGCAATGCGCCGCCAGCAGGGTGGCGTCGCCGGCCGGCCGGCCGTCGATTTCCTGTATGGTCGCCGCGATCAGGGTCTGCAGGTGCAACTCCGAATTCTTCGCCATGCTGCGCTGCTCCACCTGCAGCACGCGCGAATCCATGAAGACGAAATAAAACCACGGCTGCAAAATCTCCGACAGGTAGATCGAGGCGCGTATCAGCGCCTCGAGCCGGTCCTGCGGCGCGCTGGCCTGGCTGAACACGGGCGGCATGTCCTGGGTGGCGTGGCGCACCACGTCCTCGATCATTTCGGCCAGCTGGTCCTTGCTGGCGATGTAGCCGTACAAGCCGCCCATCGACAGGCCCGTCTCGCGGCACAGGTCGCGCAAGCTCATGGCGCGGAAGCCGACGTCGTTGGCCAGTCGGAAGGTGGCGCCGAAGATGCGCTCCAGGTTCTCCAGCGCCGGCTTGCGCCGCTTGACGCCGATGCGCTCCGCGTGGCGGTCCAGGATGTAGCTCCAGATGGTGTCGCCGTTGAGCGGCGTCATCTTCTGGAATTGCTCGAAGTTGAAATGGGTCGACAAGTGCATTCCCAAAAACGTGGTGTGGACGGCGAAGGTCTTGATTTGCGGAACGATTATAGCTCAGGAAAACAACTGATCGGCTTGTCAAGCGAATAACACCGGCCGATATTGCGGTGCGTCATGCTATTTGCGCCGGCCGGTGCTACATTCAAAAAACCGAGCGCTCGCTTTATTTACTTCCTCCGCACGAGAGGACGGAATGAGGCGGCGCCGTTGCCCGCCCGGTTGACGCCGCGCGGGTTCCCCCAACGTCGCATTCATCACCATAACGGAGACACAATGAAGCATCGTTTTTTTAAACTGATATCCATCGCCCTCGTCGCCCTGAGCGCCCTGCCCGCCCCGTCCTGGGCGCTCGGCTACACCCAGACCAAGTATCCCATCGTGCTGGTGCACGGCCTGTTCGGCTTCGACAACCTGGGCCCGGTCGAGTACTTCTACGGCA
This sequence comes from Janthinobacterium sp., assembly GCA_025356595.1. Taxonomy (GTDB): domain Bacteria; phylum Pseudomonadota; class Gammaproteobacteria; order Burkholderiales; family Burkholderiaceae_D; genus Janthinobacterium. The sequence continues at coordinate 8,853 of JANXSQ010000398.1, forward strand.
TCCCGGCGGCCCTGCGCAGCGGCGGCGCCAGCGTGCACATCACCAACGTCTCGGCGGCCAACAGCACCGAGGTGCGCGGCGAACAATTGCTGGCCCAGGTCAAGCAGATCCTCGCCGCCACCGGCGCGGCCAAGGTGAACCTGATCGGGCACAGCCACGGCAGCCCGACGGCGCGCTACGTCGCCTCGGTGCGCCCCGACCTGGTCGCCTCGGTGACCAGCATCGGCGGCGTCAACAAGGGCTCGGCCGTGGCCGACGTCCTGGTCGGCGCGGTGCCGAACGTCTCCAGCGCCGTCGGCAACGCCGTCGCCGGCCTGATCAGCTTCCTGTCCGGCAATTCCGGCCTGCCGCAGAACGCCCAGGCCTCGTTCGCCTCGCTGAGCACGGCCGGCACGCTGGCCTTCAACGCCCGCCATCCGGAAGGCGTGCCCACCTCGGCCTGCGGCGAAGGCGCCTACCAGAGCGGCGGCGTGTATTACTTCTCGTGGAGCGGCGTCCAACCCTACACCAACGTCTTCGATCCGGCCGATCCGGTGCTCGCGCTGACCGCGCTGGCTTTCGGCGGCGCCAAGAACGACGGCCTGGTCAGCGCCTGCTCCAGCCACCTGGGACGCGTCATCCGCGACGATTACGCCATGAACCACGTCGATGAAATCAACCAGATGGTGGGCGTCGTCAACCTGTTCGAAACGAACCCGGTGACGCTGTTCCGCCAGCAGGCCAACCGCCTGCAGGGCCTGGGCCTGTAAGGAGACGGCGATGAAGACAAACGCGAAACTGCTCGGCTTCGGGGCGGGCGCGCTGGCGCTCGGCGCACTGTATTTTTCCCTCAACCGGCCCGATGCGCCGGCGCCGGCCGCGCGCCGCGAAGCGGACTACTTCGCGTTTGTGCCGTCGATGGCCGGCACGCGGCCGGACGGCGACATCAAGCTCGACGGCGGCGAGCAACTGCGCGTCGACGCCGAACTGGGCCATCTGTTCGACTACTATCTGGCCGGGCTGGGCGAAAAGAGCCTGGAGGCCATCACCAGCGAGATCGAACGCGAACTGGAGCGGCGCCTGACAGCGGCGCCGGCGGCCGCCGCCAAGCGCCTGCTGGCGCGCTATCTGGCCTACAAGCGCGCGCTGGCCGGCATTGAACCCGGATTGCCACCGACGCGCGACTTGGCGCAGGCGGCGCGCGCGCGTCTGTCGGCGATGCAGGCGCTGCGCCTGCAACACTTCAGCGCCGCCGAAAGCGCCGGCCTGTTCGGCTTCAGCGACGCCTACGACGCCGACGCCATCGCGCGCATCGAGATCGAACAGGACAGCGCCCTGGACGCGGCGCAAAAACGCCAGAAACTGGCGGCGCTGGACGCGCGCCTGCCGGCCGCCCTGCGCGAGGAGCGCGCGGCGCCGCGGCGCGTCCTCGACATCGAGGAGGCCGCGCGCAAGATGCGCGCCGACGGCGCCGGCGACAACGCCGTCTACGCCATGCGCGCCGGCGCCCTGTCGGCCGGCGCGGCGGCCCGCCTGGCCGACCTGGACCGCGAGGAGGCGGCCTGGAAGGGCCGCATCGATGCCTATCTGGCCGAGCGCGCCAAACTGGCCGCGACGGCCCCGCCGCAGGAACTGCAGGCGCTGCGCGACGCCCGCTTCAAGCCCGAAGAGCAAAAGCGCCTGCCGGCCTACGAATAGGCGGAACGAATAGGCGGAACGAATAGGCGGAGGCGGACGTTCTAAGGTCACACGCTGGCCGCCCGGTTGAGATCCGCGCCGAGCTTTTCCACAAAGCCCGCCATGGTTTGCTCGCCTAAATCAACCGCCTTGGCCCCACCGCCGGCAACAAACGTCACGTCGCTGATCCCGATCACGCCAAGTACGAGGCGCAGATACTGGCTTGCGATGTCGCGATTCTGAATCGGGGATCCTTCCGTATAGATGCCGCCCGAAGCGATTAATACGCTGGCCTTCTTGCCCGTCACAAGGCCGCGTCCATCGAAGCCCAGCGTCAATCCCTTGCGAACGATATGGTCGATCCATGCCTTGAGCACCGCCGGCACATTGTAGTTATAGACCGGCGTTGCGATGACGATGTGATCGGCGGCGAGCAATTCCGCAACGAGTTCGTCGGAGAGCTGCAACTCCTTCGCCATCGCGGGTGAATGCTGCTCAGCGGGCGTGAAGTAGGCCTGCAACCAGGCGGCATTGACAAACTGAAGTCCGGCATCCATGAGGTCGCGTTCGACGACTTCGCCGTCCGGGTGGGCGCCAAGCCAGTCCTGCACGAAACGACGCGTCATGTTGCGCGATACGGAGTGTTGACCACGAGGGCTGGTCTCAATTACCAAAAGCTTGGTCATGACAATAATCCTTAAAAGTAGTACTGAGGGAAGAGCCCGAACAAAGCTTGCCGATCGGGCTGATAGTGTGCCCACAATATAAAGCCACCGACCTATTCCAGATAGAGATTAAAATGTGATGAACTCCATCTGCATTAGTGATGGAATTCCCATGGAGAAAAAACTTTGATTGGAAGTCTGACGCTTGATCAGTTACGTGTCCTGGTCACGATCGCCGATACGGGAAGCTTTTCTGCCGCCGGTCGAAAACTTGGCCGCGTGCAATCCGCCATCAGCCAGACCATCGGAACTCTTGAGGATGTGCAAGGCGTCTTGCTGTTTGACCGCGCTGGCCACCGCCCAAGCTTGACCGAGACTGGACGGGTTCTGGTCGAGCAGGCGCGATTGGTCCTGGCGAGCGCCGCTCGATTCGAGGGCGTGGCAATGGGAACGCGCTTGGGCCTGGAAGCCGAGTTGATCATTGCGATCGATCCTCTGGTGCCTACCGCGCCTTTAATCGCAAGCCTGTCCGCGCTGAGCCTGACTTTTCCGGATCTGCCGGTCAGCTTTTCGACAGAAGGTCTGGGCGGTTCATTGAGGCGCATGCGAAGTGACTCGGCCGCCATCGGGATCTGCTTGCTGCTTCCTGCTATTCCAGACGACATTGCCGCCTATCCGCTGCTGCGTGTCGGAATGCAGGCGGTGGTGGCGTCGGGGCATCCACTCGCTTCGCTGGGACGTCCGGCGGCGCAGACCGATCTGGAGCCGTATGTCCAGCTCGTACTGTCAGACCCCGTCCATCCCGGCGGTGAAAATTTCGGAATTTCGAGCGCAAGACTTTGGCGCTTCGTTGATCTCGGCCGGCGCCTGGACTTTCTGCTCGGCGGTTTCGGATGGTGCCGCATGCCCGACCACCTTGTGTCCGGTCTCATTGCGAGCGGCGTCCTGGTTGCGCTGCATATCGAACACGATCCAACGCCCCGCGAGGGACTGACGATTTATGCGGCGCATCAGCGTAGCCGGACACTCGGCCGTGCCGGACGATGGTTGTTGGAAGACCTCAGGCATCGTCTGCGATCTTGAACCCACTTCGAAAAAACGGCCGCGCGAGGCGGCCGTTGCGGCGCAGTCAAACACTCGGTCCGCTTAAAACGTTTCCCACTCCTGTTCGGCGGACGCCTGTTTCGACGTGGCGACAACGCGCAAGGCGGGCTTGGCCGCCGCCGCGCGCACGGGCGCCGGACGCGCCGGGGCGGCCTTGCGCGCGGCCGGGGCCGCACGCCGCGGCGCCGCGCCGTCGATTTTGAAGACACTGACCACCTGGGCCAGATTGCCGGCCTGCTCCTGCAGCGATTCGGCCGCCGCGGCCGCTTCCTCGACCAGCGCCGCGTTCTGCTGCGTCACCTGGTCCATTTGCGCGATGGCGACGTTGATCTGGTCGATGCCCAGGCTCTGCTCCTGCGTCGCCATGCTGATCTCGCCCATGATGTCGGTGACGCGCTGCACGCTGGCGACGATCTCGCCCATCGTCGTGCCGGCCTCGGCCACGAGCTTGCTGCCGGCGTCGACCTTCTGCACTGAATTGCCGATCAGCGACTTGATCTCCTTGGCCGCCTCGGCCGAGCGCTGCGCCAGATGGCGCACCTCGGAAGCGACGACCGCGAAGCCGCGCCCCTGTTCGCCGGCGCGGGCCGCCTCGACGGCCGCGTTCAGGGCCAGGATATTGGTCTGGAAGGCGATGCCGTCGATGACGCTGATGATGTCGACGATCTTCTTGGCCGAATCGTTGATCGATTCCATGGTGTCGACCACGCGGGCGACCACCTCGCCGCCCTTCACGGCCACGCCGGAGGCGGAGGCCGCCAGCTTGTTGGCCTGGCTGGCGTTCTCGGCGTTCTGGCGCACCGTCGAGGTCAACTCCTCCATCGAGGAGGCCGTCTCTTCCAGCGAGCTGGCCTGCTCTTCCGTGCGCGAGGACAGGTCCAGATTGCCGCTGGCGATCTGGGTCGACGCCGTGGCGATGGTCTCGGTGCCGCCGCGCACCTGGCCGACGATCTTCACCAGGCTGTCGTTCATGTCCTTCAAGGCCTGCAGCAACTGGCCCGTTTCCTCGGTGGTGCCGACCTGGATGTCGCTGGTCAAATCACCGGCCGCCACCGTTTGCGCCACCCGCACCGCCTCGTTGATCGGCGTCGTGATGGCTTTCGTGATGACCACGGCGCAGGCGATGGCCACCAGCGCGGCCACCAGCGCCGACACCAGCATCACCAGCTTGGAGTGGATCACCATCGCGGCGCCGGCCTTGACGCTTTCCTGGGCGATCGTGTTGTTCAAGTCGCTGATCTTTTCCAGCGTCGCCTCGGCCTTATTGAACAGCGGGCGCGACACCTCGAACTCGCGGTAGAACTCGACGAACAAGTCCTTCTGCTTTTGCTCGTCCTGGTTCTGCGCCAGCGCCGCGATGGTGGCGGCGATCCTGGCGTCGCTGCCCTTCCAGGCGTTCCATTCGCCGACGAACTGCTTCCACAGCACTTCCTCCTGCGCCGTTTGCGGCAGCGGCTCGTATTTTTTCCAGCCCACGTCGACGTCGGCCCAGGCCTTCTGGCGCAGCTTGGCCGCCTCGACGAAGCGCTCCTGCGACTTGTAATTGTTTTCATCGATGGCGGTCGTCAGGGTCGCGGCGGCCACGGCCGTCTGGCCCTCGCTGATCGTCAGCAAGCCCTGGATCGAGGGCAGGCGCACGACGCCGATTTCATTGACGGCCTCGCCGACGGTGGCGATGCCCGAGTAGCCGCTGTAGCCGACGACCGTCAGCGCGACCATCATGATGGCCACCAGCGTCGCCAGTTTCCATTTAATGAGTAAGTTTTTGAACATGATTGTCCCCTAAAGAAATTCGGCTGGCAAAAAAAGGCTTGCTGACTTTGAGAACTGGGGCGGGGTTCGCAAAGTGTCGGACGATACGCCACGTCAGACGACGGTGACATTTGGTGATAATTCGTGAGAATTGACCCACTTAGAATATCGTCCATTAGTTGTTGATAGTCAACCATTTTCTTCTCGCATCCGTCGCGGCGGCGGTGCGCCGGTACGCCGGTGCGCGCCATAGTCGGATAAGATGGCAATCTGGCAAACCTTCCCGAGCACCCACAGATGGCCTATCCAATTGAACACAAACTCGTCATCGGCATCGCCTCCAGCGCCCTGTTCGACCTGAGCGAATCGCACCAGGTCTACCTGGACAGCGGCGCCGAGCAGTACCGCCAATACCAGGAACAGAACCTGGACGTGATCCTGGGGCGCGGCGTCGCCTTCCCCTTCATCCGCCGCTTCCTCAACATCAACAAACAATTCCAGCGTCAGGCGCCGGTCGAGGTGGTGTTGTTTTCGCGCAATTCCCCGGAGACCGGCCTGCGCGTGCTGCGCTCGATCGCCCACTACGGCCTGGACATCTCGCGCGCCGCCTTCGTCACCGGCCAGTCGCCCTACGCCTACCTGCCCGCCTTCAACGCCTCGCTGTTCCTGAGCGCCAACGAGGAGGACGTGCGCAACGCCCTGGCCAACAAATATCCGGCCGGCCTGGTGCTGCCCTCGCGCACCGAGGACGACGAAGACGATGGCGAACTGCGCATCGCCTTCGACTTCGACGGCGTGATCGCCGACGACGAGGCCGAAACCGTCTTCAAGCGCAACAACGACGTCGACGAATTCCACGCCCACGAAACCAAAAACGTCGCCACGCCGCACCAGCCCGGTCCGCTGGCCGACCTGTTCCAGAAACTGGCGGTGATGCAAAGACTGGAGGAAAAAGCCCAGCGCCGCGATCCCGGTTACAAGAAGATCCTGCGCATCGCCATCATCACGGCGCGCAACGCGCCCTCGCACGAGCGGGTCGTGACGACGCTGAAAAGCTGGGGCGTGTCGGCCAACGAGACCTTCTTCCTGGGCGGCATGGACAAGGCGCGCGTGCTGCAGATCTTCAAGCCGCACATCTTCTTCGACGACCAACTGAGCCACCTGAAATCGGCCGGCGGCACCATCCCGATGGTGCACGTGCCGTTCGGCATCGCCAACGCCGTGGCCGCGCCGGTGCCCGCGCCGGCGCCATAAAACCGCGACGGCACAGGCCCCCATGGTTTGGCGCATGCCGCTCATGGGCGGCGGCGCTGCCGTCAAGGGTGTGGCACGGAGCGGTATCAGCCCTCCTCGCCCGGCGCCCTCAACCCTTGCTGAAGTTGCCGACGGTCGATTGCAGCAGCGCCCCGCATGTCGTTTTGTGGCCTTCATAGGCGACCGGCACGCCGTCGATGGTGTGCTGCGGATCGCCCTCGGCGATGGTGCAGTTGTCGTGGCCGCTCTTCGGGCAACTGCACAGGTCGCCGAGTCGGGCCACGGCGATGCCGCCGACGGTGAAGTGCGTGGCGCCGACGCTGACGACTTTGCCGCCGTGGCTGGTCGGATCGTTCAGGCGGATGATTTTACGCATAGATGAGCTTTCTTCTGGTCCATGTTCAAGCGCCGACGGGTGCCGAAGCCTGTGTATTCAAGTGATGCAGCCGGCACCCTCAATGGGAGCGGGGGCCGGCCATCTGTCCGGCTGCCACCTCGACCGATCAAAGCGGACGCCCGCAATCGGCGCACCGTTCGGGCTACGGCGTTTTGGGCGTTGCGGCCGCGCGCTCGCAGGCAATCGTGCGCGCCCCCGTCCCGCGAGGCAGCCGCCGCTTCCGGCCCGCGCCGCCCGGGCGGGCGGCGTCGCGGCAACGCCGTTCTCAGCCCTTCTTGCGCCCGCGGCGCCGGCGCAGGAACAGGGTCAGCACCAGCAGCAGCGCCAGGACGGCGCCGCCCAGCATCAGCTTGGGCAGCGGCGACGCCGGCCCGCCACGGCGCTGCTCGGCGACGAAGTCCGCCGTCACCGTTACCTCGCCGTTGCCGAATTGCTTGAGCAGGTAATTGCTCAGCGTGGCGATCTGGGCGTCGTCGAGATGTTCGGCGAAGCCCGGCATGAAGGTTTCGCCGCGCGTCACGCCGTGCAGGATGGACATCACCAGATTGTTCGGGTCGCGCGCGCCGACGGCGCTGTTGTGCAGCAGCGACGGGTAGTAGCCGCCCACGCTGCCGGAGCCGGCCGCGCTGTGGCAGCTGGCGCAATTGCCGCTGAACAGTTCCGCGCCGCCGGAGGCGACGTTGCCGGCGCTGACGCCGGCCGCGCCGCGCAGCAGCGTGTCGTCGCCGGCGACGGCGCCGAAGGCGTGGCGCGCCTTGGCGTCGCGGCTGTCATGGACGGGCGCGACGCCGCGCAGGTAGACCACCAGCGCGCGCACGTCGTCGGCGCTCAGGTGGCGCAGGCTGTTGTCGATGACTTCGGCCATGCCGCCGGCCGCCGAGGCCTTGCCTTCGACGACGCCGCTGCGCAGGTATTGCGTCAGCTCGACGTCGCTCCAGCTGCCCACGCCGCTGAGCGCGTCGGGCGTGATGTTGTACGCCTGCCACCCGCCCAACATGGCGCCGCCGTAGGCCAGCTTCTTGTCCAGCCCCATCGTCAGGGTGCGCGGCGTGTGGCATTCCTGGCAATGCGCCAGGCCCTCGGCCAGGTACTGGCCGCGCTTCCAGTCCGCGCCGCGCCCGCCGCTGTCGGCGGGCAAAGGGCCGGGCGTGAAGTTGAACAGCTTCCAGCCGGCCAGTATCGCGCGCTGGTTGAAGGGGAAAGAGAGGGGATTGTCCAGCGTCTTCTGGCTGATCGCCGGCAGGCTGAAGAGATAGGCCTTGATCGCCAGCACGTCCTCGCGCGGCATTTTGGTGAAGGACGAGTAGGGAAAGGCCGGATACAGGTGCTCGCCGCGCCTGCCCACGCCCTCGTGCAGGGCGCGCACGAACTCCTCGTCGCTCCAGGCGCCGATGCCGGTGGCCTTGTCGGGCGTGATGTTCGGCCCGTAGATGGTGCCGAAGGGCGTGGCGATCGGATAGCCGCCGGCGAAGGGCTTGCGCTGGTCCACCGTGTGGCAGGCGATGCAGTCGGCCGCCGTGGCCAGATAGCGGCCGCGCTGTATCTGTTCCTTGGCCGTCTCGGCCGCCGCGTGGCCGGCGCCCAGCAGGGCCGCCGCCAAAAGCGCCGCGCGCAGCGCCGCAGGGGCGCTCACGCCTGGCCCCGCAGGGTGTCGGACAGGCGCAGCGCCAGCGCGGCGATGGTCAGCGTGCAGTTGACGGTGGCCGCCACCGGCATCACCGCGCTGCCGGCGATGTACAGGTTCTCGTGGTCGTGCGTGCGGCAGTCGGCGTCCACCACCGAATCCTTGGGATCGGCGCCCATGATGGCCGCGCCCATGATGTGGTTGTTGGGCGCGAATTCGTCGGCGAAGCTGATCTCGGTGCCGCCGAACAGCGCGGCGATGCGGGCGTAGGCGGCGCGCGTGTGGACGGCGCTTTTCTTGACGTAGTCGCCGATCGAGTACGTGATCTCGGGACGCGGGATGCCTAGCGCGTCCTTGAATTCGGCGCTGGGACGGATGCGGTTTTCCGGGCCCGGCAGGATGTCGTGGAAGCTGTTGAAGTTGACCATGCGCGCGGCGCGGTGGCGGATTTCCCGGTTCAGCTTCGCGCCCACCAGGCCCAGTTCGATGGCCTTCCGGGTCGCGTGGCGGGTCTGCGCCATATTGTTCAGATGCAGCTTCTTGCCCGCGTACTCGCTGCGGAAGGCGCCGTCGCGCATGTCGACGATGGAGGTCAGCTCCATCGGCCCGCGCCCCGGCCACAAGTCCTCGTTGGCCAGGAAGGACACGCCGGTGCCCGGATGGTCCATCAGATTGCGCCCCACCTGGTCGGAGCTGTTGCCCACCCCGCCGGGCTGGCGCGCGCTGGTCGAGATCAGCATCAGCTTGGGCGTCTCGATGCCGTTCGCCGCCAGCACGAAGCGCTTGCCGGTGACGCGGTGCGACAGGCCGTCCGGGTCCTTGTAGTGGACGGCGGCGACGCGGTTTTTGTCGTCGACCTCGACGCGGTAGACGACGGCGTTGGCGATCACGCGCGCGCCGGCCTTCTCGGCCTTCTCGACGTGGACGATGGCGCCGTACATGGCGCCGATCGGGCAGATCGGCATGCAGTTGTTGTTGCCGCAGCAGTTGGGCCGCCGGTCGTAGGCGCGGCTGTTGCGCGCCACCGGCTCCGGCACGACCTGGAAGCCCTTGGCGTTGAGGACCTCGAAGAAGCGCTGGTCGTTGTGCGACAGCGGCAGGTGATCCATCGGATACGGCTGGGCGCGCGGCGAGCCGAGTTCGGTGCCGTCGTTCGGCCCGGAGACGCCCAGCTCGACTTCGGCGCGGTAGTAATGCGCCTCCAGCGCGGCGTAGTCGATCGGCCAGTCGCGCCCCACGCCGTACTTGCTGCGCATGCGGAAATCGTTCGGCAGCAGGCGCCAGGCCGACGCCGCCCAGTGCCAGGTGGTGCCGCCGACGGCGCGGATGTACTGCGAATCGTACTTGTGGCTGCCCTTCAGGATCAGGTAGTTGTTCTCGGGGGAGAACTGCGGATGCGGCGCGTGCCTGCTGGACGGGTAAGGCGCCATGAAATCGTCCTTGGCGGCCGTGTTGCGGTAGTTTTCGACGATGCGCCAGCGCTCGATGCGCGGACCGGCTTCCAGCACCAGCACCGAGGCGCCGGCCAGCGCCATCTGGTGCGCCACCAGCGCGCCGGCCACGCCGGAGCCGACGATGACGACGTCGGCGGAGAGATTGTCATTCATGGACGCGGACTTTCGGTGGCCGCGCTCAGGCGCGCGGCGGCGGCGCGGCCCAGAAGCCGGGCGCCTTGCTGCAATAGGAGGGTACGGCGACGACGTCGCGCACCTGTTCGTGCATCAGCGCCAGGTCGAAGGCGACCACGCTACCGCCGCTGTCGGGACCGACGGCGCCCAGGTACCAGGCCGAGATGACGCGCCGCAGCGTCGCGCTCAGGGGCGCGTCGTCCCGCACGGCCAGCGCCAGCGCCTCGACGTCGGCGCTGCCGCGCGCCTTGATGGCGCCGGCCAGCGCCCGCAACTGGGCGGCGAAGGCGGCGTCCCGCGCCAGCAGCGCCAGGTACAGGCGCTGGGCTATGCGCGGCTCGAGCCGGGCGTGCGGGATCAGGAAGGCGGACAGGTCCAGGAAGGCGGCGGCGTCCGGCGCCGCGGCCGGCGTCTGCGCGGCGGCGCCCAGCCACAGCGGCAGGCCGCCGCAGACGGCGACGCCGGCGATGGCCAGCAGACTGCGGCGCCGGCCCGAAACGGGCCCGGCGCGGTGCGGAGAGTTCATGCGGAGCTCCTTTTTTTATTCTTAATTGCCAGGAAAGTCCTGCGACGGCGATGCGTCTTGTACTGCTACGGCTACTATATCAGCAAAGCCCGGCGGCCCGGCGTGGCCGCCCGCGTAACGAATCGGCCCCGCCGCGCGGCGCGCCCGGCCGGGGCGCTGCGCATCCCGCCGGCGCCGACTTGCGCGGCCGGCTCCCCTTGGGATGGCCTTCGTCTATAATGTCCGACAGCGGCGCTGCCACTCTCGGCTGTGCGCCTAACCGTCCAATATGTGTCGTCGCCTGCATGTCCTTTGACTTAAAAAAATCCCTTCCCAAGCCCGGCAACCGTTTCGCCTTGCCCGCCCTGTACGGTTCGTCCGACGCCTACGCGCTGGCCCTGGCCGCGCTGGAACTGAAAGAACGCGGCCAGATGCTGGCCGTGGTGGTCGCCAACGCCAGCGACGGCCAGCGCCTGCTCGACGAAATCCCCTGGTTCGGCGCCGAGAAGCTGCGCTGCCACCTGCTGCCGGACTGGGAAACCCTGCCCTACGACGCCTTCTCGCCGCACCAGGACCTGGTCTCCGAGCGCCTGGCGACGCTGTACGAAATCCAGAGCCGCCAGTGCGACGTGCTGATCGTGCCGGCCACCACGGCGCTGGTGCGCCTGGCGCCGCCGTCCTTCCTGGCCGCCTACACCTTCTTCTTCAAGAAGGGCGAAACGCTGGACGAGGCGCGCCTGAAGTCGCAACTCACGCTGGCCGGCTACACCCACGTCTCGCAGGTGATGTCGCCCGGCGAATACTCGGTGCGCGGCGGCCTGCTCGACCTGTTCCCCATGGGCTCGGCCCTGCCCTACCGCCTCGACCTGTTCGGCGACACCATCGAAACCATCCGCACCTTCGACGCCGACACCCAGCGCTCGCTGTATCCGGTGGGCGAGGTGCGCCTGCTGCCGGGGCGCGAATTCCCAATGGACGAGGCGGCCCGCAGCACCTTCCGCAACCGCTGGCGCGAACGCTTCGAGGGCGACCCGTCGCGCTCCGTGGTCTACAAGGACATCAGCAGCGGCATCGCCTCGGCCGGTATCGAATACTACCTGCCGCTGTTCTTCGAGGAGACCGCGACCCTGTTCGACTACCTGCCGGGCGACGCCATGCTGGCCATGGTGGGCGACATCGACAGCGCCATCAAGCGCTTCTGGGTCGACACGCAGTCGCGCTACCGCTTCCTGAAGGCCGACCGCGAGCGCCCCATCCTGGCGCCGGACGCCCTCTTCCTGAACGACGAAAGCTTCTTCGCGCTGGCCAAGCCCTTCGCGCGCTGGAGCATCGCCAGGGACAACGAGGCGCTGGCCTCGGAGCTGTCGGCGGCGGTGCCGAACGTCGCCGTCAACCGGCGCGCCGAAGACCCGCTGACGAATCTGCGCGCCTATCTGCTGCAACCGGGCCGGCGCGTGATGATCTGCGCCGAGTCGAACGGCCGGCGCGAGACGCTGCAACAGTACTTCAGCGAATACGCGCTGGCGCTGGCGCCGGTGGAGGGCTTCGAGGGCTTCCAGTTCAGCGACGCCAAGCTGGCGCTGGGCGTGGCGCCGCTGCACGCCGGCTTCGAGCTGCTCACCGACGACGGCACGCTGATCTTCATCACCGAGACGGAGCTGTACGCCGGTTCCGGCCGGCGCGCCGGCAAGAAGAAACAGGAGGGCGTGACCCAGGTCGAGTCGATGGTGCGCGACCTGTCGGAGCTGAAGATCGGCGACCCGGTGGTGCACATCAACCACGGCATCGGCCGCTACATGGGCCTGACCAGCATGGACCTGGGCGAAGGCGAGACGGAGTTCCTCCAGCTCGACTACGCCAAGGAGAGCAAGCTGTACGTGCCGGTGTCGCAGCTGCACGTCATCTCGCGCTACTCGGGCGCCTCGCCGGAGGACGCGCCGCTCCACTCGCTGGGCTCGGGCCAGTGGGAAAAAGCCAAGAAGCGCGCCTTCGACCAGGTGCGCGACACGGCCGCCGAACTGCTCAACCTGTACGCCCGCCGCGCGCTGCGCCAGGGCCACGCCTTCGAGTATTCGGCGCACGACTACGAGCGCTTCGCCGACAGCTTCGGCTTCGAGGAGACGCCCGACCAGGCCGAGGCGATCAACAACGTCATCAAGGACATGACCTCGGGCAAACCGATGGACCGCCTGGTGTGCGGCGACGTCGGCTTCGGCAAGACCGAGGTGGCGCTGCGCGCCGCCTTCATCGCCGTCATGGGCGGCAAGCAGGTGGCCATCCTGGCGCCGACCACCCTGCTCGCCGAGCAGCACGCGCAGACCTTCGCCGACCGCTTCGCCGACTGGCCGGTGCGCATCGCCGAACTGTCGCGCTTCCGCAGCGGCAAGGAGATCACGCAGGCCTTCAAGGGCATGTCCGACGGCACCCTGGACATCGTCATCGGCACGCACAAGCTGCTCTCCGACGACGTCAAGTTCACCCGCCTGGGCCTGGTCATCATCGACGAGGAGCACCGCTTCGGCGTGCGCCAGAAGGAGGCCCTGAAGGCCCTGCGCGCCGAGGTCGACGTGCTGACGCTGACGGCCACGCCGATCCCGCGCACCCTGGGCATGGCGCTGGAAGGGCTGCGCGACTTCTCCATCATCGCCACGGCGCCGCAGAAGCGCCTGGCCATCAAGACTTTTGTCCGCAGCGAGAACGAATCGATCATCCGCGAGGCCTGCCTGCGCGAGCTGAAACGCGGCGGCCAGATCTACTTCCTGCACAACGAGGTGGAGACCATCCAGAACCGCATGGCCATGCTGACGGAACTGCTGCCGGAGGCGCGCATCGCCGTCGCGCACGGCCAGATGCACGAGCGCGACCTGGAAAAAGTGATGCGCGACTTCGTCGCCCAGCGCTACAACATCCTGCTCTGCACCACCATCATCGAAACCGGCATCGACGTGCCGACGGCGAACACCATCATCATGCACCGCGCCGACAAATTCGGCCTGGCGCAGTTGCACCAGTTGCGCGGCCGCGTAGGTCGTTCCCACCACCAGGCCTACGCCTACCTGCTGGTAAACGACGTGCAGGGCCTGACGAAACTGGCGCAGCGCCGCCTCGACGCCATCCAGCAGATGGAGGAACTGGGCAGCGGCTTCTACCTGGCGATGCACGACCTGGAGATCCGCGGCGCCGGCGAGGTCCTGGGCGACAACCAGTCCGGCGAGATGCACGAAATCGGCTTCCAGCTGTATTCGGACATGCTCAACGAGGCGGTGCGCGCCCTGAAGAACGGCAAGGAGCCGGACCTGGCGGCGCCACTGGCCTCGACCACGGAAATCAATCTGCACGTGCCGGCGCTGCTGCCGGCCGACTTCTGTGGCGACGTCCACGAGCGCCTGTCGATCTACAAGCGCATGGCCAACTGCGCCACGCAGGACAAGATCGACGACATCCAGGAAGAGCTGATCGACCGCTTCGGCAAGCTGCCCGACCCGGTCAAGGCGCTGGTCGAAACGCACCGCCTGCGGGTGGCGGCGAAGACCGTCGGCATCATCAAGATCGACGCCCACGGCGAGGCGGCCACGCTGCAGTTCATGGTCAAGCCGCCCATCGACGCGATGCGCATCATCGAACTGATCCAGAAGAACCGCCACATCAAACTGAACGGCCAGGACAAACTGAAAATCACCGTGAACATGCCCGACCTGGCGGCGCGCGTGACGCAAATTAAAACCACCATCAAACAGCTGACCGCACCATGACCACGACAAACACCACCATGAATTTGACCCTGCAGGGCCTGGACGACTGCGCCGCGCGCCTTGAGCGCGTCGCCGCCCTGAGCGGCGCCGCGCGCCCGACGCCGCTGGGCCGCAAGGCCCTGCGCTGCGAGGACATCGAGGACACGCCGGGCCTGCGCCAGGCCATCGCCACGGCCGCCCACGCGGCGCAACTGGACGCCACCTTCCTGCGCGGCGCGCGCACGTTGAGCGACTTCGGGCTGGTGGCGATGGACATGGACTCGACCCTGATCACCATCGAATGCATCGACGAAATCGCCGACATGCAGGGCCTGAAGCCGCAGGTCGCCGCCATCACCGAAGCGGCCATGCGCGGCGAGCTGGAGTTTGCCGAAAGCCTGACGCGCCGCGTCGCCCTGCTCAAGGGCCTGGACGCGGCGGCGCTGGAGCGCGTCTACGAGGAGCGCCTGCGCCTGTCGATGGGCGCCGAGGCCATGCTGGCCGGCGTCAAGGCGGCCGGCCTGAAAACACTGTTGGTGTCGGGCGGCTTCACCTTCTTCACCGAGCGCCTGAAAGCGCGCCTGGGCCTCGACTACACGCACGCCAATGAACTGGAAATCGTCGACGGCAAGCTGACCGGGCGCGTCGTCGGCGGCATCGTCGACGCCGAGGAAAAGAGGCGCACCGTGGAGCGCGTCTGCGCCGCCATGGGCATCGCCCCCAGCCAGGCCATCGTCATGGGCGACGGCGCCAACGACCTGAAGATGATGGGCATCGCCGGCCTGTCCGTGGCCTTCCGCGCCAAGCCGGTGGTGCGCGAGCAAGCCGACGTGGCGCTCAACTTCGTCGGCCTGGACGGCATCCTGACCCTGCTGGCCTAGACACTTGAGGCGGCGCCGGCCTCATTGACAGGGCGCGGGCGACGGCGCGGCGAACCAGCGCGCCATGAGTTCCTTGTAGCGGCCGCCCTTGTGCAGCAGCGCGTAACCCTCGTTAAACCTGCGCAGATAGCCGGCGGCGGCCGGATCGGATTTACTGAAGGCGATGTACAGGCCCGGCGTGTCGACCGTGCCGACCTCCCTGAACTTGCCGCAGAACTTGGCCGGGTAGCGCACGAACAGCGCCCTGGCGATGCGCTCCTCGGCCGCCATGTACTGCATGCGGCCGGCCAGCAGCTTGCGGAAGCCCTGCTCGTTCCTGGCGCCCACCTCGCGCAAAATCTTCGCGTTCAGGTCGAACTCGTCGCCGTACTCATAGTCGCGCGTGACGCCCACCGTCTTGCCCTCGAAGTCGCGCGCGTGCAGATCGTGCTCGGCCGAGCCGGCCAGCGCGTAGACGTTCATCCGCGTGGTGAAGAGCGGCTTGTCGGGCCACAGATAGCGCTCGGCGATCAGATGGTTGGGAACGGCGTCGAAGCAAGCGGCGATCTCGCCCAGCCGCGCCATCGCCATGCAGCGCACATAGGGCAAGACCTTGAACGTCACCTTCAAGCCCACCGCCTCGTACGCCTCGCGCACGACGTCGACGGCGAAGCCGCGCGCCTGGCCGTCGACGTTGGACGAATACGGCGCCCAATCGTCCTCCGCGCCGATCACCAATTGCTGCGCCCGGCAGTCCGCGAACAACAGGCCCAACAGTAAAACGAGGATCATGCGTGGCATAAAAATATCCGGAAACGGCTGCGACATTGAACGGGGATTAAGAAAGGGCATTTTGCACGGCGTCGTGTGAGCTTAACATGCGTCAATGCGTTGAAGGTCCTTGGCGACGCCGGCCAAAGGCGTCGGAGCGCGCCGTTGGGCGAGCGCGGCATGGGACGCGCTTGACATCCTCCCCCGCCCTGCTTGTGTTGTTCGTAAGCATGTAAGCCTTTCCATCCCGCCCAAGCCGATGCAGGGCGCCAGATAATTGGCTTACTCTGGATCGGTTTCCATCATCACCAGGTGGAGCGTTTCGCATAAGCTCTGATTCCCATGCCTCCTTTCGATGCGTCGGGATTTGCTCAAAACATTCTTGAGCTTTATTGCATTGTGGCAGGAAGTTCCGAGATCGCCGAAGCAGCCTCAGTCAGCGTAGTCGGCATGATGAAATCCTCGCTCAGGAGCGCGTAAACATGTTGATCAACGAAGATTCCGTTCAAAAATTCCTCCTGCCTGAGTACACCTTCGTGCGTGAAACCCAATCGCTCGGCAACCCGCATGCTTGGCAAGTTCCCCACGGCACAGCGCAATTCCATTCTGTTGATATTGAGGGAATCGAAACAATACTCCAGCACGGCACGCACCGAACGAGTGATGATTCCTTTGCCCTGAAATTTTTCACCAATAAAATAGCCGATCTTGGTGAGGTACCCTGACTTTTTCGGACACTCTAGTTTGGTAAACTTCACCAACTGGAGAACTTATGACACGTTCAAAAACATATACACCGGAGCTTCGTGAAGAGGCTGTAAAGCTGGTCCTGACGCAGGGCCTGACGCTGGA
>JANXSQ010000286.1 GCA_025356595.1 Janthinobacterium sp.
GTCAGCATCGCCACGACCTTGTCGCGCGGCACGCTGCCTTCCTTCACGCCTTCGCGGAACAGCATCACCGCCGGGACCACGAACAAGGCCATCAGGATGTACTGCAGCAGGCTGGCATCGATGGTCAGCAGGGTGTAGAACACCGGCACGCCGATCAGCAAACCGCCGACCAGCACCAGGGAGACGTTGCGCAGGCTATCTTGATGCGAGGCATTCAAGCCGAGGCCCTTGAGCTGTTTGCGCCCGAACCAGAACCAGACCAGGCTGATCAGCATGCCGATGCCGGCCGCGATGAAGACCATCTTGTAGGCGGGCATGGAGGAGGTGCCGAAGTACACTTGCGCCAGGCGCTGGGTGAACAGCGGGGCGAAGAAGGCGCCCATGTTGATGCCCATGTAGAAGACGGTGAAGCCGCTGTCGCGGCGCGTGTCGCCGGTGCTGTAGAGCTTGCCGACCATGGTCGAGATGTTCGGCTTGAACATGCCGTTGCCGACGATGATGGTGGCCAGGCCCAGTTTGAACACTTCCGGATTCGGGATCGAGATGGCGAACAGGCCGACGGCCATGAAGCAGGCGCCGATCAGGATGGAACGCTGGTAGCCGATGATGCGGTCGGCGATGTAGCCGCCGAACAGGGCGCCGGCATACACCAGCGCCAGGTAGGAACCGTAGGTCAGGTTGGCCACGGCCTGGCCGGAGGCGTCGCCGCCGTGGAACTGGGCCACGATGTACAACACCAGCGCCCAGCGAATGCCGTAGAACGCGAAGCGCTCCCAGAATTCGGTCATAAACAACATCCACAGTGGGCTAGGGTGTCCCATGATCTGCTTGAACTCGGGGAGGGTGGCTTCCCGGCTCAATGTATTCGTCGCACCGCTCATGCGGTTTCTCCTGAAAAATTTTTATAATGGATAAGAATATGGAGCGACCCGGCCCTGCGGGCGCCCGGGTAAGGCGCCCTAAACTCCGGGAAGTTCCAATAGGCAGGCATTCTAATCTACAAATTGCCGTAGGCGAAGATTTCACTTTGCATAAACAAGAATGTCTGAATCATATCAGTATGGCCGGCCCGGCGGACGGGCGGTCGGCGGCCTATTTTGCGCATTTGCGGGCCACAAAACGGCTGACTTGTCGTATATTGGCATTGCAATCTATCACTGGAGGATCGCGGGACGCCAGTCCAGCCTCCGGGCACCGCATTTTTAAAGGATTTTCGCATCATGGACCATGACGTAGTCGATACCCTGGTTTCGCCCGAGGGCCGCCTGGATGTGCTCTCAAAGACGGAAGTCAACAAGCTGCTCGACACCAGTCAGGGCGGGCTCTACAACACCTTCCGCAACTGCGCGCTGGCCGTACTGAACTGCGGCAGCACCATCGACGACGGCAAGGAATTGCTGGAGCGCTATGAATCCTTCCAGATCAGCATCATCCAGCGCGAGCGCGGCATCAAGCTCGACATCAAGGGCGCGCCCGCCATCGCCTTCGTCGACGGAAAAATGATCAAGGGCATCCACGAACACCTGTTCGCGGTGCTGCGCGACATCATCTTCGTCAGCGACGAAGTGACCGGCAATCCCAAATTCGACCTCAACACCACCGAAGGCGTGACCGACGCCGTCTTCCACATCCTGCGCAACGCCAACGTCCTGCAGACCCAGCTGAACCCGAACCTGGTGGTGTGCTGGGGCGGCCACTCGATCAACCGCGCCGAATACAATTATTCCAAGGAAGTCGGCTACCAGATGGGCTTGCGCGGCCTGGACATCTGCACCGGCTGCGGCCCGGGCGCGATGAAGGGCCCGATGAAGGGCGCCACCATCGGCCACGCCAAGCAGCGCCTGCACACCGGCCGCTACCTGGGCATCACCGAGCCGGGCATCATCGCGGCCGAATCGCCGAACCCCATCGTCAACGACCTGGTCATCATGCCGGACATCGAAAAACGCCTGGAAGCCTTCGTGCGCGCCGGCCACGGCATCGTCGTGTTCCCGGGCGGCGCCGGCACGGCCGAGGAAATCCTCTACATCCTCGGCATCCTGCTGCACCCGGACAACGCCGGCATGCCTTTCCCGCTCATCTTCACGGGACCGGAAACCTCGCGCGAGTACTTCGTCCAGATCAACCAGTTCATCAGCGACACCCTGGGTTCGGACGCGCAAATGCTGTACAAGATCATCATCGACGACCCGGAACTGGTGGCGCGCGAAATGCAGGACGGCATCAAGCTGGTGCGCGAATTCCGCAAGGCGCACAGCGACGCCTACTATTTCAACTGGTTGCTGAAGATCGACCGCGAATTCCAGCGTCCCTTCGTGCCGACGCACGAAAACATGCGCAACCTGAGCCTGCACAAGAACCAGGAAACGCATCTGCTGGCGGCCAATCTGCGCCGCGCCTTCTCCGGCGTGGTGGCGGGCAACGTCAAGGACGAGGGCATACGCGCCATCGAGAAGTACGGCCACTTCGAAATCCACGGCGACGCCGCCATCATGGGGCCGATGGACGCGCTGCTGGCGTCCTTCGTCGCGCAGCACCGCATGAAGCTGGCGGGGAAATCGTACACGCCTTGCTACCGCGTGATCCAGTAAGCTGCCGGCGGCGGGAGTCCGGGCCGCGCGCCCGGCCTTCGCCGCCGTTCCAAGGGACGTAAAAAAGCCGCCCGGTGCGCCGGGCGGCTTTTTTACGTCCGGCGCTCAGTCGCCGGAGACGGGCTCGAACGACCAGCCTTCCGCGCTCCAGCGCAGACGGTGCGTCAGCCCCAGCGCGGCGAGGAAATGCTCGTCGTGCGAGACGACGAGCGCGCCGGGGAAGGTCGCCAGCGCCGTCTCGAAGGCCAGCACCGATTCCAGGTCGAGGTGGTTGGTCGGTTCGTCGAGCAGCAGCAAAGCTGCTGGATGCTTGCGCCACAGCGCGCAGGCCGTGGCCGCCTTCAGGCGCTCGCCGCCGCTCAGCTTGGCTATGGGCCGGGTGACGCGCATCGCGTCCAGCTGCAGCAAGGCCAGGCGGGTGCGCAGCTCGCCCTCGGTCAGCGGCGTTTCCAGCGCGCTCAACTGCTCGATGAGCGTCAGCGCCGGGTCCAGCAGCGCCAGTTGCTGATCCAGGTAGGCGCTCGGCACCAGCGTCGCGCAGCGGCCCTGCGCCGGCGCCAGTTCGCCGGCCAGCATGCGCAGCAAAGTCGTCTTGCCGCAGCCGTTGGGCCCGCTGACGGCGACCCGCGCCGGGCCGCTCAAGGCCCAGGAGATGCGCGCGGAGGGATCGCTCTCGGCCAACCAGGGCAGGCGCGCCCCGTCCAGTTCGAGCACGCGCTTGTGCGCCGCCACGCCGGCGCCGGGCAGCGACAGCAGCACCGCCTCGTTGGCGACCACGCGCGCCGCCGCCTCGCGCACGCGCAGGCGCAAGTTGTCCTTCAGGTCTTGCTGCTGCTTGCGCACATGGCCCATGATTTCCTTCGCCGCGTTCTTCATGCCGTAGCGCTCGGGCCGCGAGACGTTGGCCGTGTCGGCGTTCTTGCGCGAGACGGCGGCGCGCCGCTGTATCGTGTCGTGTTCGCGCTGGAAACGCAGTTGATCGCGCTTTTGTTCGGTGCGCGCGTGCTCCAGCGCGGCCGCGGCGGCACCGTCCTCGGCGGCCCTTTGCGCGCGGTAGGCGGCGTAGTTGCGCAGCCCCGCCGGCGTGACTTCGACGATGCGCCCCACGTGCTCGAGCAAGTGGCGGTCATGGCTGACCAGCACGACGCCGCCTTCCCATTGCCGCAGCATGGCCAGCAACCAGCGCCTTCCCGCCGCGTCGAGATGGTTGCTCGGCTCGTCCAGCACCAACAGATCGGCGCCGGACAGGAAGGCGCCCAGCAGACAGATGCGGGCGCGCTGGCCGCCGCTGAGACCGTGCGCGGCGCTGTGCGCGCTCAATCCGGCCAGGCCGGCGTCGTGCAGGCCTTGCCGGAATTGGCCGGCCAGCTCCCAGCGCTCGCCGACGCGCTCGATGTCGTCGGCCCCGGCGACGCCGCGCGCCAGGCGCTCCAGCGCGTCGAGGATGCCGGCCAGGCCGGCCAGTTGGCCGACCGTCTCGCCGGCCACGGGCGCGCTGTGTTGTCCCAGGTCGAGGACGGTGCCGTTGCGCTCGACGCGGCCGGCGCTGGGCTGCAGCGCGCCGGCGATGAGGCGGGCGAGCACGCTTTTGCCCAAGCCGTTGCGGCCGACGATGCCGGTCGGCGTGTGGTCGATGAGCAGGTCGATGTGGTCGAACAGCGTGTAGCCGTCGGCGAATTGAAAACTGAGTTGGCGCAGGGCGGCCAGGCAAGACAGACGCGAGACATGAGTCATCGGCACCTCCGGGAAATGGGCGATCAGACCGCCGGCGCGCTGGGGCGGGGCGGAGTTGGCTTTTCGGGAAGGCTTACTGGTTCACGTTATAGTGCGTCCTGGCTGAGATGAGCGGCGAGTCTAGCACGCGTCGCGGGCCTTGTCATACGCAAAATTGTATCTGAAATGTAAGTTTTCCGGACCGGCGCCGATGACGCGCCTGCAGCAATAAGGGAAATCCGGACAAAAAAAAGCCGCCCGTTTCGCGCCGGGCGGCTTGCTCCTACGTGTCGCGCTTGATCAGTCTTCGCGGCGCAGATGCGGGAACAGCAGCACGTCGCGGATGTTGGCCGAGTCGGTGATGATCATGATCAGGCGATCGATGCCGATGCCGCAACCGCCGGCCGGCGGCATGCCGTATTCCAGCGCGCGGATGTAGTCGGCGTCGTAGAACATCGCCTCCTCATCGCCGGCGTCCTTGGC
>JANXSQ010000002.1 GCA_025356595.1 Janthinobacterium sp.
ATTGCCGATGGAGCGCTGCAATTCGCCGGCGGCGCGCTGCTGCTGCGCCGGCGGCGCCGCCGACGGGGCGGCCGCCTCGCCGTTGGGCAGGCGGCCGCTGCCGACGGCGCCGCTCTGCGCGACGCTCTTGCCGGCGAACCAGGCCGGGCTGAACGCCTGCTGGCCGTGGGCGGCGCCGGCCGCCATCAGCAGCGCGACCGCGTGGGCCAGCGGCGTCAGGCGCACCAGGGCGCGCCGCGGCGCCCCCCGGACGCTCCCGGCGGTACGGATGGATGGGGTGTTCTTACTGGTGTTCTTGGTGCATTGCATGGCGACGTTCCCTTAGCGTGTTCCACAGCCTGGCCGATACCGTCCGAGGCGCGCCGCGCCGCTCTGGAAGACCAGGCGGCGCGGCGCTCTCTCGCGGCGTGTGGGGCTAGGACGGAACTGGCGCGGCCGGACTGCCAAATGTCACGAATCGGTCACAATCGCCTGCCCCAGCAGGACGATGCCGCCGGGCAGGCGCGTGACGCGCGCGCCGTAGGCGCCGCCGATCAGGGCGGCGACGTCGTCGAGGCGGTCGATGTAGAAATTGGCCTGCACCAGTTGGCGCCCCAGGGCGGCGCTGAGCAGGACGATCTTGCCGGGCCGGTAGCGGTTGATCTCCTCCACCACCAGCGCCAGCGGCGCCTGGTTGAACACCAGCATGCGCTGGCGCCAGGCGCTGACGGCGGCGTCGACGGCGCCGCCCTCGCCCAGGCCGGCGGCGTCGTAGCGCAACTGGCGCCGCGCGCCCAGCGTCAGGCGCTCGCCGCCGCGCAATATTTCGACCTGGCCGGACAGGCAGCTGACGCACACGCCGTCGCCCGTGCGGCGCACATTGAAGCGGGCGGCGCGCGCCGTCAGCGTGGCGCCGGCGGCGGCGACGCTGAAGGGCGCGCCCGGGCCGGCCTCGACCTCGGCCTCGCCGGCCAGCAACTCGATGCCGGCGGCGCCCACATTGATGCGCGTCTGCGTGTTCATCTGCACCGTCGCCAGGCCGGCGACGTCGACGGCGCGCTGCTCGCCGGTGCCGGTGTGGTAGTCGGCCGCCAGCTCGCCGATGGCCGGCCACAACTCCAGCGGCGGGCGCAGCGCCAGATAAGCCAGCGAGGCGGCGACGGCGCCGCCGAGGAAGGCGCGCCGTCCCGCATGAGGGGGCGCGGCGGCCAGCCAGCGGCGCCAGCCGGACGGCTCCGGCGCGCGCCGCGCCAGGCCGCGCCCCGCCTCCGGCAGCGCCTGCCAGACGCGGCGCGCCTGCGCGAAGGCGGTGGCGTGCGCCGGGCTGAGCGCGCACCAGCGGCGGAACTCGCCCGCCTGCCGGGCGTCGACGCGGCCCGAATCGAGCAGGATGAGCCAGGCGCGCGCCTCGGCCTCGGCCTGGCCGGTGGGCGGGCGCGCCGCGGTGGGGGTGTCGGTGTGTGGTTTCATATTACTTAGACGGTTTTCCGGCGCCGGGACCGTAGCGCTGGACGAAATCTTTTCCCAGCCGTTCGCAGCAATGCTCCAGGCCGGCGCGCAATTCCTTTTCGACGGTGCGCGGCGAGACGCCGAAGCGCTGCGCGATCTCACTGTGCGGCAACTGGTCGACGCGCGCCGCAATAACGATGCCGCGACGGCGCCGCGGCAGTTCGGCCAGCGCCTGCTCCAGCGCGGCCAGCTCGGCGCGCACCTCGACGGTGCGCACCGGGTCGGCCAGCTCGTCGGCCAGTTCGTAGAGGCCTTCGATCTCCGGCACGCTGAGCATGCGCGCGTTGCTCTTGCGCTGGTCGTCGGCGATGTTCAGGGCGATGCGGTACAGGTACGCGGACGGATACTTGATGAAGGCCGGCGCGTTCATGCTCTCGACGCGCAGATAGGTTTCGTGCAGCGCGTCGTTGGCCAGGTCCTCGGAACCGAGGCGGTTCTGCAGATGGCGGCGGAATTGCGCGTAGCGCTCGAGAAAGAGCGCGCGCAACATGGATTTCAGGGCCTCCGACACGCTCAGCCCGCCCGCGCGGCGGCGCCGCAATCGGCTTGCGGGTCGGCGCGCGGATCGGCGCGCGGCGCCAGCAGCACCGTCACCGGCTGCGGCAGGCCGTCCGGCGGCGCGCCGTCGAAGGCCAGTTGGCGCAGGCGGCGCAGCACCGCCTCGTCGCGCGCCGGCGCGCCGCTGGGCTCGATCAGGCGGGCCTCGTAGACGCGGCCGGCGCCGTCTATCCACAACTGCAGGGCGATGCGGTAGCGCCCGAAGGCCTCCGGCTGCGCCAGGCACAGGGCGCGCGTGATGCCGCGCTGTACCACGGCAGCGTAGGCGCCCAGGCGCAGGCGGCCGGCCGGCGCCGCTTCGGCCCGGCCGTCGGCGCCGGGCGCGGGCTCGCCCGGGCCGGCCACCAGGGTCAGCGCGTTGGCGCCGATATAGCGCGCCTCCAGGCCGGTGCCGCGCAGCAGCGCCTGCATCGCCTCGCGCGGCGCATACTCGCCGCTCAGCGCGGCGGCGCGGCGGTCGGCCGTCAACTGGCTGGCCACCAGCACCGAGGCGCCCGTCAGGCGGCCGTAGGCGGCCAGCGCCGCCGCCAGCGGCTGGGCCGGAAAATCGTAGCGCGCCAGGGCCGGCCCCGGCGCGGCGCGGGCGCCCGCCGCCAGCGCCAGCAAGCCCAGCGCGAGGCAGCAGGACAGGGCCTGGACGCCGCCCGTTGCCAGCGCGGCCTTGATCAACTGTGGAGAAAGCGACATGGGTCGACGGCCGGAGCGCCTGGCGCGCGGCATGGATGCAAAGGCGCCTACTGTAGTGACAAAATATTACGCCAGCGTGACAGACGCCCATGTTTGACGCACGGCATGACTTTTGCAGAACCTTTCGTTACACTAAGGTTGGGGCCGCCACGGGCGCGGCCGAGGAGAACGCAATGCGCGATTGGAACACTGTAACGCTGGCCGCCATGCTGTGCGGCGCCTGCGGGGGGAGCGCAGCGGCGCCGGCCGAGGCGGCCTGTGTCGAGGTCGAGGTCAACGGCGAGCGCGGCGCGCCCTCCTTCGCCTGCCTGACGGAAAAACTGCAGCCGGCCGCCGCCCGCAAGGACGGCCGCGCGGCGCCCGAGGCCGCCGCCGAGGCGCTGGCGAAGCGTCCGCCCAACCAGCTCGGCCTGTACAACCGGGCCGCCACCAGCGTACGCATGGGCAATGCCTTCGGCAACTCGGTCTACCCGCAGCGCCCGCCGGCGTCGCGCTGAGCCCGGCCGCCCCACCCACCGATCATTGACGGCGCCGCCGTCCACAGCGAAAGATCCCGTGACCACTCCGCATCCCGCCATGAGCCCCGCACCCAACCCGCTGCGCGTGCTGATCGTCGACGACGACAGCTTCCAACTCGAAGTCTTGCGCGACATGCTGGACACGCTGGGCGTGGCCGACGTCGAACTCGCCACCGGCGGCCAGGGCGCGCTGGCGGCGCTGGGCGCCGACCGCGGCGCGCCCGACCTGCTGATCTGCGACCTGCACATGCCGGGCATGAACGGTTTTCAATTCATGGAATCGGTCGCCAACCTGGGCTACCCGAACGGCGTGCTGATCGTCTCCGGGCAAAGCGGCAACATGGTGCACTCGGCCGGGCTGGTGGCGCAGTTGCGGCGCCTGAACCTGCTCGGCGCGCTGGAAAAGCCCGTCAGCCCGGAGCAACTGCGCGGCGTCATCGACAGCCTGCGCGCGGCGCCGGCGCGCTGAGCGCACACGCAAAAAAGCCCCTCGCGGGGGCCTTCCTGTGCCATGCCCGGCCGCCATCGGCGGCACGCGCCTAGCCCTTGCGGCCGCGCCGCGCGATGAAGCCCAGCAGGCCCAGGCCGGCCAGCAGCATGGCGTAGCTGCCCGGCTCCGGCACGGCCGACACGGCCGAGGCGGCCGACACGTTCAGGGTATAGCCCTGGCCTTCCGCGATCGGCTGCATGGCGCAGCAACGGCCGACGCCGATCACGTAGTCGCCGGCATTGGCGAAGGTGTAGGAGATGAAACTGTCATAACCGTGGACCGAGCCCGCGTCCAGGCGGCCGCCATCGTCGTTGGTCGCCAGCACACTGCCGTTCGCGCCGTACAGGGTCAGATAAGCGTCCAGGGTCGGCATGGCGTGGTCGATATCGAAAATCGCGCTGCTGTTGGCCTTGCCGATGCTGAACGAATAAAAATCGAGTGTATTGTGGCCGGCGCCCTGGACGCTGGCGTGCGGCAGCAAGGTGGAGCTTTCGATCTCGGCGTTGAATTCCGTGCTGAAGAAAGCGCCCAGCGATTGCGCGCTGGCGAAGCTATGGTTGTTGTTATTGCCGGTCGTCATGGACGCTTGCGCGGAGAACGAGACGCACAGGCTGGCGGCGAGGATGCTGAGTACTTTTTTCATCGGATGGAATGTTTTTTCAGTTGGTAAATTTGCAAGCAGCATCATCCATCACAAATAATCAATTGTCAACGAAAACCGGGGAAACCGGGGACAGAAACCGGGGGCAGACTGAGCTATCCCGGATTTGATGGACGAATTGAAATCGTGGACTCGGCGTCCCCGTCCGTCCCCGGTTTTTTCACTTCAGGGCGAAGTCGACGCGGTTCGGCTGGCCTTTGTCGTCGATGCCGTCGACGCTCAGTTTGGGCGCGATGAGGAAGATGCGCGCCGGCTCGACCGCGCCGTGGCTTTCGAAGTAGGCGCGCACGGCTTCGGCACGCCGGTTCGCCAGGGCGCGCAGCGCGTCCTGGGTCACGACGGTGTTGGCCAGGATGAGCTTTTCCATCTCGGCCACCGGCAGGCTTTTGGCGAAGCCGAGGGCGTTGCGCGGTTTGTCGAATTTCTGCGCCGCGTAGACCTTGCCCATGTATTTCTCCCGGTCGGCCGCGCTCGGCGGCACGTCCTCCGCCGCCGAGTCGCCGCCCTTGTCGAGCGATTCCTTGCGCTGCAGGGCGTTCAGTTTCAGGTTGAGGATTTGCTGGCGCACGCCGTCGGCGTCGCTGCGCGGGTCGACCCGCCCGGTCAGGTCCAGCTTCAGGCCGGGCCGCTCGGCGAGCGCCTTGCCCAGCGTGTCGAGCTTGCCCCGGGTGGCCGCCGTCAGCGTCGCCGAGCCGGGCGAGAATTCCGCGTAGCCGAGTTCGTCGCCGCCGCCGAAGGCCGAGCCGAGCAGCGCGAACGGCGACGTCACCGCCTTCACGATCAGGTTCATGAAGATGCGCACGATGATGCCGCCGACGGAAAACTGCGGGTCCGAGAGCGTGCCGGCGATGGGCAGGTTGATGTTGATCTCGCCGTGGCGGTCCTTCAGCAGGGCCACCGCCAGCAGCACCGGCAGCTTGGTCGCCGTCGGGCTGTCGATCTTCTCCCCAAAGGTGAGTTGGTCGATGCGCACGTCGTTCTGCGCCACCAGCTGATCGTTCTCGATGCGGTAGTTGACCGACATCGACAGCTTGCCCTTTTCGATGGCGTAGCCGGCGTATTTGGCCGCGTACGGCGTCAGGCGCGGCAGTTCGACGCCCTTGGCGCTGGCCTTGATGTCGAGGAACATCGGCGCGAACAGCGGGTTCAGCGAACCGGAAATGGCCACCACCGCGTCGTTGTCGATCTTGCCGCCCAGGTCGATCGGGGCCGGCCGCGCCTTGTCCGAGGAAATCGCGCCGACGCTGCCGTTCATGCCCGTCAGGTTGGCCGTGTAGTTCGGCTTGACGAAGTTGTCGGTGTAGTTGATGTTGCCGCCCTTGATGAGCACCTGGCCGATGCGTATCAGCGGCGCGTCGGCCTTGGCCGGCGCCTTCGCGGCCGCCGCCTTGGGCGCCGACGGCGCCGGCGCGGCCGAGGTCAGCGAGGGCGCCGGCGCGCCGGCCGGCGCGTCCTTCGCGGCGACGATGTCCTGCAGGTTCAGCTTGGCCGATTCGGACAGGATGACGCGCGCGTAGAAGTCGTTCAGGGCGATCTTGTCCATGCCGATTTCCTGGCGCGGCCCGCCCAGCTTGAGGTCGATGCCGCTGATGTCGAGCGCGCGCCACTTCAGGAAGTCGGCCGCGTTTTCCTTGTCGAGGACGCGGAAGTTGGCCAGTCGCAGCGCCCCGCGGTAGGTGCTGCGCGTGGCCGCGCCGCCCTCGCCCGGCGTCAGCGTCAATTTGCCCTTGCTGCTGGCTTGGCCGGCGGCAAGGGTCACGTTCAGCGCGTCGGCGAAATACGGTTGCACGGCCGCCAAGGGCAGATTCTGCGCGTCGACGGCCAGTTCGTAGGAGGCCAGATGCGGCGCGATGCGGCCGTCCAGCGCCAGGCTGCCGCTCTTGTTGAGCTGGGTCTTCAGGGCCAGGGTGAGCGGCGCGTCGAGCTGGCTTGATACGTCGTCCAGTGTCAGGTTCAGGGCGTCGGCGCGCAGCTTGACGGCCGGTTTGACGGCGTTGTCGGTGTAGGCCAGCGCGCTGTCGCTGACGGCGAACTGCTTCAGCGTCAGCTTCCATGGCGGCGCCGGTTTGACCGGCGCGGTAGCCGACGCGGTAAGCGGCGCGGCGGGCGCGGCCGGGCCGGCGAAGCGCGCAGCCAGTTGCTGCACATTGAACTTGCCAGCGGCGCTGCGACGCACTTCGCCGTCCAGGCCGGCCAGGCGCAGGGCGTCCATGCCGACGCTGCGGGCGGCGCTGTCGATCTGGAGATTTTCCACGCCGATGCTGGCGGCCGAGACCAGGTCGCCGGCGGCGTTGCTGAGCCACACTTGCGGGCGCACGATGTCGACCCGGTCGAGCGCGACG
This sequence comes from Janthinobacterium sp., assembly GCA_025356595.1. Lineage (GTDB taxonomy): Bacteria > Pseudomonadota > Gammaproteobacteria > Burkholderiales > Burkholderiaceae_D > Janthinobacterium. The sequence continues at coordinate 6,745 of JANXSQ010000002.1, forward strand.
GCGCCGGCCAACAGATCCAGTTTCGCCAGCGTCAGCGCGATCCCGTCCGCCTTCAGCAGCGGCGCGGCGGCCTTGTCCTGCAGCGCCACGTCGGCCAGCTTGACGCTGCCCGACAGCAGCACCTGCGGCTTGCCCTGCTTGCGCTCGAAGCGCAGGTCGAGCTTGGTCGAGAGGGTGGCCGCCTGCAGCGTCACGGGCAGCGTCAGCGGCGCGAACGCCATGTAGTTGGCCAGGTCCAGGCCGTCGATGTCGAGCGCCAGCGCCGTGTCCAGGCTGCCGGCGAAGGGTTTGCTGCGGCCCTTCAGGGCGAACGGCGTGCCGTTCACGCGCGCCGACAGGCTGGGCAGGACGAAGGTTTCCACTTGCTCGGGGAAATTCGAGACGAAGGGCAAGCCGATGTTCAGGGCCTCGATCTTGACGCGCTTGTGGGTGACGCGGTCGTCGAAATAGATGGCGCCGTTTTCCAGGGCGATGTTGGCGACCGAGAACAGGGTCGGTTTCTCGCTCTTCGGCATGGCCAGGATGCGCTCGAGGACGTCGGAGAAATTGTAGGTGTTGGGGCCGCTGCGCACGATGCGCACGCGCGGCTCGATCAACTTCACTTCCTGGATCAGCGGCGCCAGGCGCCACAGCGCGGCCGGCGCGGCGCGCACCGTCAGCGCCTTGGCCGACAGGGCCGCGCTGCTGCGGTCGGCCTCGTAGACGGTCAGGTCGGCCACCGTCAGCACCAGGGTGAAGGGGTTGAAGCTGAGTGCGCCGATGCTGGCCTTGCGGCCGCTCTGGGCTTCGATCTGATCCTCGGCGACATGCTTGAGCAGGGGCGGCAGGCCCAGCCAGCCGGCGCCGGCCAGCAGCGCCAGCGCGGCAGTTGTGTAAGCGGTGCGGCGCAGGGCGCGCGAGGGCCGGCGCGGGGGCGCAGTGTTGGACATATTTTCCTTATCGACGACTCTGCCCGCGCAGCGTGGCGAACAGTTGGGCTAGTATATATTTTTCCGCACAGCGATAGAACAAGGCGCCGGCGGCGGGCGCGCGCGGCGGCGCGGCCCCGCCCTGGATAAGGGCGCGGCCCGTCGTGTTGCTGTGACAATGAAATGAGCCGGCATTATCGCTGATATTCGGCATGGCCTGACACACAAGCGCAAACGCCCGCCCGGCGGATGCGGGGCGGGCGTTACGGCGGAGGGAATCAGGGCCGCGAAAGCGGGCTCAGGGCCCGCCGCCGCGCCTCCGGGACGGCGCCCCCGGCCTTACTTGCAGCCTTCCTGGTAAAGCGCATAGTATTCGGCCGCCAGCTTGCGCAGGGAGCGGCCGATGTTGGCGTAGTCGTACTCGTTCAGGTTGGCCAGCGAGACGCGCGCCGAGGCGTGCGTGGTGCCGAAGCCGCGACCCGGCAGGAGGATCACGCCGGTCTCGTCGGCCAGGCGGAACAGGGCCTCGTTCGGTTTCAATTGTTGCACCAGCCAGGCGCCGAAGGGCGCGTCGTACATCTGCGCGGCCAGCGTCTCCATGTCCAGCAGATGGTAGTAGCGCACCGAGTTGGCGTCGTAGGGCATGGGCAGGCCCAGCTCGCGGTACAGCGCCTCCTTGCGGCGCAGCACGATGCGCTTCATCGCCGCCTTGTACTGCTGCGGCTCGTCCATCAGAGAGAACAGGGAGAACAGCGCCATCTGCGCCTGCACCGGCGTGGAGACGCCGGCCGTGTGGTTGAGGGCGACGGTGCGGCTGTCGGCCATCAGGCGGTCGATGAACTTCAGGCCGCGCGGGTCGGTCGTGATCGAGCTGTAGCGTTCGTCCAGTTCCAGTTTCAGGTGCTCGGGCAGATTGGCGATGCGTTCGTCGAGGACGTTGCTTTCGTGCGTGGCGACGACGCCCATGCGCCAGCCCGTCGCGCCGAAGTATTTCGAGAAGGAATAGACGAGGATGGTGTTGCGCGGGCACATCGCGAACAGGGAGACGAAGTTGTCGGCGAAGGTGGCGTAGACGTCGTCGGTGAGAATGATCAGGTCGGGACGCTGCTTGACGATGTCGGCGATGTATTCCAGGGTTTCCTGGTTGATGCGCACCGAGGGCGGATTGCTCGGGTTGACGAGGAAGAAGGCCTTCACTTTCGGGTCGAGCAGCTTGTCCAGTTCGGCCTTGGTGTATTGCCAGTTGTTCTCGGCCGGCGCGTCGATGTACATCTCGACCAGTTGATAGTCGTTGAGCTTGGGGATTTCGATGTAGGGCGTGAAGATCGGCATGCCCAGCGCGATGGTGTCGCCGGCTTCGATCAGATGGTTTTCGCGCAGGCTGTTGAACAGATAGGTCATGGCCGCCGTGCCGCCCTCGACGGCGTACATGTCGAACTTGCCGACGAAGGGATAGGTGCCGATCATTTCCTTGTGGATGTACTGGGCGACGACCTGCTCGCACAGGCGCAGCATGCGGCCCGGCACCGGATAGTTGCAGCCGAGGATGGCTTCGCACATTTCATACAGGAAGTCGCCGGCCGACAGGCCCAGCTGGTCGCGCACATAGGAGACGGCCGCCTCGATGAAGCGCACGCCCGGCACGCCGGCGTTGGCCTTGGTGAAGATCTCGAAGCGCGCCTCGATGCCGTCGCGGCGCGGGAAGCCGCCGATGTCCTCCATGTAGCGGTAGGATTGCTCCGATTCCGTCATCGCGAACAGGCCCAGCTGGAAGAAACCGTGGCGCGGCGTCGTCGCCAGGAAGTTCGGGTTGCCGCGGCCGGCGTTGAGCATGGTGCGCTCGCTGTGCTTGCCGGCGGTCTGGATCAGGGCGTCCTTCAATTCGAAGGGGCTGAGCGCGGCCAGTTTGGCGGGGTTACTGAAGTCCATGGTGTGTCCTTAAGATGAGTGGGGAGGCGCGGCCGCGGCCGCGCCAAAAAGTGGGGCCGCACGCCTACACGAGGGCGACGATCAGCGGTCCCAGCAGGGTCAGGAAGACGTTCGCCAGCGCGTAGGTGATGGCGAAGGGCACGGTCGGGATGGCGTTCTCCGCCTTGTTCAAGACTTCGCCGAAGGCCGGGTTGGCGCTGCGCGAGCCGCTCAGGGCGCCGGCGAAGATGGCCACGTTGTCGTAGCGCAGCACGTAGCGGCCGAACAGCATGGTCAGGATCAGCGGCAGGATGGTCACGACGATGCCGATGCCGAAGATGGTCAAGCCCTGGGCGCGGATGGTTTGCACCGCCTGCAGGCCGGACGACAGGCCGACCACGACGACGAAGCCGGCCAGGCCCAGGTCCTTCAGGATCTGCACGGCCGGGCCGGGCATGGCGCCGAAGGACAGGCGCTTGGCGCGGTACCAGCCGAACAGCAGGCCGGACAGCAAGGCGCCGCCGCCGCTGCCCAGGGTGAGCGGAATGGAGCCGATCTTCGCCGTCAGCAAGCCGACCAGCAGGCCGACCACCAGACCCGCGCCCATGTAGACGAAGTCGGTCTTGTCGCCGCCCTCGACGACATAGCCGACCACGGCGGCGACGCGCTTGACGTCCTGCTCGGCGCCGTAGATGGTGACCACGTCGCCCAGTTGCACCACGCTGTCGGGCAGCATGGGCAGGGCGCGGCCCATGCGGCTCAGTTGCACCACGTAGATGCCGTGGCGCACGCCGCCGGCCGTGGCGGCGCGGATCTGCTCGACGCTCTGGTTGTGGAACTCGCGTTTGGTGAGGACGATGTCGCGCCGCTGCATGGTCATTTCCATGCCCTCGACCGCGTACACCTCCTGGCCGAGACGGGCGGCGGCGGCCACCACGGCTTCGCGCCGGCCCACCGTCAGGACGATGTCGCCGGCCTGCAGCACCAGGTCGGGATGGACTTCGAGGATGGCGCCGGCGCGCTTGACGCGCTCGATCGTGATCGTCGCGGCGGCGTGTTCGTCCTCCAGCGCGGCCACCGTCACCGGGCCCCGCTCCAGTTGGTAGAGACGACCGACCAGTTCGGCCACGGCCGCCTGCTGGCCCGCCGCGAACACCGGCACGCCGGCCTGCAACTCGGCCTCGGCCTTGACGGCGTCGTCGCGGATGCTGCGCCCGAACAGCTTCGGCAGGATGTTGACGCAGACGATGATGGCGCCGAAGGAACCGAACACATAGGTGACGGCGTAGCCGATGGCGACGTTGCCCTGCAGGCGCTTGACCTCCTCGGCCGCCAGGCCCAGCTTGCCGATGGCGTCGCTGGCGGTGCCGATGATGGCCGATTGCGTCAGGCCGCCGGCGGCCACGCCCGCCGCCAGCCCCTTGTCGAGGGAGAACAGCTTGGCCATCACCACCACCGTGGCCAGCGCGCTCAGGGCCAGCACGGCGGCCATGGCGATTTCTCGCACCGACTGGCGGCCAAGGGAATTGAAGAACTGCGGCCCGCTCTCGTAGCCGACCGCGTAGATGAACAGCGCGAAGAGCACCGACTTGACGCCGGGATCGACGTGCACGCCCACCTGGCTAACGATGACCGCCACCAGCAGCGAGCCGGCCACGCCGCCCAGCTGGAAGGTGCCGATCTTCAGTTTGCCGATGTAATACCCCACGCCCAGCGATAAAAACAGGGCGATCTCCGGGGACTTCTTAAAAATCGCTTGTAACCATTCCATATATGCCTTCACCGATGCGAAAAACGAAACTGGCCAGGCTCGGTGGGAGCGCTAACAACACAGTTCAGCACGCAGGGTAAGGCAGACAACCTTAAAAAATATTGATGCAAATCAAAATGTTTCAAATAAAAATGTTAGCGGTATTTGCAATGGCGGCGCGGCCGATCAGCAATTCGCCCCTATGCGCGCCAGCACACAGACGGCGCGCCGGACTCGGCCCAAGATGGATATCGAAAGAACAAAATTGTCGCCAGCCACGCATCCCGCGCGGCTGCGGCCCGCACCCGGCGGCGTCCACGCGCCGGCCAGGCATCCATGAAAGATTCGTCCCGATGAGCGCACACACCCTTTTCGTCGCGCCACTGATCCGCGCGCCCGCCTACGCCGGCGCCGACTGCGCCAACTGTCCGTCGCGCCAGAGCTGCCTGCCGCAGGGGCTGGACGAGGCCGGCGCCGGGCGCCTGGCCGCTATCATCCCGGAACGCCGCCGCGTCCTGCGCGGCGCCAGCCTGTACCGCACCGGCGATTCTCTGCGCAACGTGTATGCGGTGCGGCTGGGCCACTTCAAGACCGAACGCATCGATTTTTCCGGCACGCGGCGCGTCACCGGCTTCCACGCCAGCGGCGACCTGCTGGGCACCGACGCCATCGGCGCCGACCAGCACACCTGCTCGGCCGAGGCGCTCGAGGACAGCGAGGTGTGCGTGATCCCCTTCCAGCCCCTGCAGGAATTGTTCGGCGCCGAACCGGCGCTGCGGCGGCGTTTCCACCGCATCATGAGCGGCGCCATCATCCGCGACCAGATCAGCATGAGCCTGCTCGGCACCATGCCGGCGGAGCAAAGGCTGGCCGCCTTCTTCGTCAATCAGTCGGCCTTCTACGAGGCGCGCGGCTACTCGCCCAACAGTTTCCAGTTGCGCATGACGCGCGAGGACATCGCCAGCTATCTGGGACTGGCGATCGAGAGCGTCAGCCGCATGCTGCTGCGCCTGAAGAACAAGGCCTGGCTGGAGGTGGAGCGGCGCAGCGTCGTCATCGTCGAGATGGCGATGCTGAAGGCGCTGGCGCGCGGCGAACGCGCGGCGCCGATGGCCGGCGCCGACGCGCCGCACTGGTCGCCCTTGAGCGAGGCGGCCGCGGCGCGCGCGGCGCCGCCGGCCTTCGACGTGCCGGCGGCGGCCCGCCTGCGTTGGAGCGGCGCTACTCCTGCAGCAACACCATCGCGCCGCGCGTGACGGCGTCGGCGACGGCCGCCGCGCTCCAGTTGGTCAGGCGGATGCAGCCGTGCGACTGGGTCTTGCCGATGCTGGACGGCTCGGGCGTGCCGTGGATGCCGAAATGCTTCTTGCTGAGCGCGATCCAGACCACGCCGACGGGATTGTTCGGCCCGGCCGGCACCTGCGCCCTGGCGTCGCCGGCCTTGGCGTCCCAGAACAGTTTCGGGTCGTAGCGATAAGCGGGATTGCGCGCCACGCCCGTCACCTTCCACTGGCCGAAGGGCAAGGGATCGTGGACGCTGCCCGTGCTGGCGGGAAATTGCGCGAACGGCGTGCCGGTGTCGTCGAGCAGGGTCAAGATGCCGTCGCCGCGGCTGACCATGATGGTCGTCGCCTTCGGCAGGACGTTGGCGGCGGCCACGTTCGGCACCATGATCTGCTGCCCCGCCCGGCCCAGATCTTTGCCGGGATTGAGGCGCCTCAGCAAGGCCGGGCTGGAATGGAAACGTTCGCCCAGCGCCTCGCCGACGTTGGCGTAGCCGAGCGCGGCGACCTTCGCTTTGGCCGCCATATTGGCCGGCACCGCCGAGTACGGCCCGGCCGCGTCCCGCGCGCTGACCGTGTAGGCCAGCAGCACCGGCGCCGTGTCCGTCTCCAGCGCGGCCCAGGTGGCGGCGTTGACGACGCCCGTCACCGGCAATTGCCGCAACTTCTGGAAGCCGCTGATGGCCAGGCGCAGATTGCGGTCGTAGACGGCACCGATCTCGCCGGACGAAAAGTGCGCCCGTTCGAGCAACACCTGGGCGCGCAAGACGTTCGCGCCCTTGGCCTTCGGTCCCACCCATTGCGCCCGCAGCGCCGGGGTCAGCGCGTCCGGCGCCATCGGCGGCGCGCCGGCCGGCGCGGTCGCGGGCGCGGCGGCGCGTTTTTCGCTCCAGGCGCCGGCCGCCGCGTCGCGGCACTGCGCGGCGCCCATCGTCAAACACGCGAACACTAAATAATTTCTCAAACCGGACTCTTCTTGGCGCCCGAGGCGCGCCTGGCCCTCGCGGCATTGTGGGGAAGGACAATACTGGAAGCGCATTTTAGCCGAAGGCCGGCGGCGCCGCCAACGCGTCGCGCGCGGGCGCGGCGGCGCGATCAGCGCGCTATCGCACCGCCGCCAGGCGAGCCCGGCGCTAAGCTGAAACGTATCAGTGTCGCGCCGGCGCGCACTGGACAAATTGCTCGATCAGGTCAGCAGCCCGTCAAGCACGGCGCCCGCCTGCTCAGCGGCGGCAAGCGCATCGACCTGCCGGGTGCCTTCATGCAGCCGACCATCCTCACCGACATCGGGCCGGACAATCCGGCCTACCATGAGGAATTCTTCGCTCCCGTCGCCCTCTTCTTCCGCGTCGCCGACGAGGACGCGGCCGCCGTGCTGGCCAATGATTCGCCGTTCGGCCTGGGCGGCGCGGTGTTCAGCGCCGACGTCGGGCGCGCCAAACGCCTTGCCGGCCGGATCGACACCGGCATGGTGTTCATCAACTGCGTCGCCGCCGCGTCGTCGGACATGCCCTTCGGCGGCGTGAAGAATTCCGCTTACGGGCGCGAGTTGTCGGACGCCGGCATCCAGGAATTCGTCAACAAGAAGCTGATCCGCGTGGCCTGAACGCACAGCCGCACGGTTTGCGCTGTGCCGTGCGGCAGCGCCCCGCCTTTGCCACATTATGCGCAGGTGCCGCGCTTGCGCTTGCGCTTGCGCTTCCCGCATCCGCCCCATGGCGGGCGAAGGTATCGACTATGCGGCTGAAATAGTCTATTCTGTAACGTATAATTCACAAAAGCCATGTATCAAACACGGGATTACTTGACAGCCGACGGTCGCGATCCACTAAAACAGTGGCTGGCCATTTGCCCGACCGTCAAGCGCGTACGCGCATATTGGTCAGAGTGCAGCGCATGGCCGCCGGGAACTTTGGCGATTGCAAGCCAATAGGCAACGGCGTATGGGAAATTCGCATTGATCATGGGTCAGGCTATCGCGTGTACTACGCGCGCGCCGGTGAAAAGCTCCCGCTGCTACTGGCTGGGGGCGACAAACGGAAACAACAGGCCGACATAGAAACAGCGCCGCTGTGCTGGGAAGACTGGAATAGGAGAAATGCTGCATGAATACGAACTCCCGAGCACATGATGACGCAGTGGTGGAATTGCTGCGCGAAGACCCTGCCTTTACGGATGAATACCTTGCCGTCGCCATGGATGAAGCCGATCTGCCCGGCGGTCAGGCCGCCTTGCTGGCCGCGCTGCGTCATGTGGCCGAAGCGCAAGGAATGGCCTCCGTGGCAGAGCGGGCGGGAATTCCCCGTGAAAGCCTGTACCGGGCACTCTCGCCTACCGGCAACCCAACCATCAAGACCTTGTTGGCGGTGCTCAAGGCCGCGGGTTTGAAGTTGACAGTACATCGAACAATCGACGCCTGATCCCCCTGCCGAAGCTGTTACGCCGCGAGCGCTTTTTCAGGGCGCCGCACCGAGGGCGTCGGCTGCGCTCAGGCCGGCGTCGCGCCGGCCCGGTCGATGAAGCTGGACTCGGCCGCCCACAGCACACACGCCCGCGCCAACAGTTCCGCCTCGGCGTCGGCCAGCCAGCCGTCGGCGTCGGTGATGCTCCACATCGCGCGTAACAGTTTGCGGCGCAATTCCGGTTCCTTGATCTCGTCGAGCAGGCTGTCGATCAACGCCCGGTCGAAGCCGGCCGCGCCCTGCACGCCCGTGGTGTTGAGCATGTCGTAGCATAATTCCTGCAGCAAATCCTGGAACATGGCCTTGTCGATGTCGAGCAGCTCCAGGAGCTGGCTGTTCTCCAGCGCCTCCAGTTCGACCGGCGCCAGGTGACCGTCCACCAGCATCGACAGCGCGAGGATGCGGCCGGCCGCCTGGGGACTGTTGGTAGGGTAGTGACGCATGGCTGACTCCAATCAAAATGGGTTTTCGTCGCAATCGACCAAGCCAGTATAGCCAGCCCGATACCAATAGAAAACTCGAATAAACCTACTTGATAGATCGGTTTTTTCGAGCAATCGACGGACCCGGGACGGGGCGGCGCGATCGCCTATAATTGCGCGACAGCCCGATTCTCCCGATGCCCAAAGAAAGCGCCCGCCCCCATGTCGTCCCTGAATTTCAAGCATTTGCGCTATTTCTGGATGGTCGCCAAGACCGGCAGCATCGCCCGCGCGGCACAGCAGTTGCACCTGACGCCGCAATCGATCTCCGGCCAGTTGAGCGAATTCGCCGCCAGCCTCGGCGTGGAGTTGTTCCGCCGCGCGGGACGCAATCTGGAGCTGACCGATACGGGACGGCGCATCCTCGGCTACGCCGACGACATCTTCAGCGCCGGCGACGAATTGCTCGACGCGGTGCGCGACAAGTCGCTGGTGGCGACGCGCGCCTTTCGCGTCGGCTGCGCCGATTCGGTCTCGAAGACCATCGCCTGCCGCCTGGTCGCGCCGGCGCTCTCGCTGGCCGAACCGGTGCGCCTGGTGTGCCGCGAAGGACGCCTGGCCAGCCTGCTGGCCGAACTGGCCGTGCACCGCCTCGACATGATCATCGCCGACCGGCCGATTCCCACCCACTTGAGCGTGCGCGGCTTCAACCATTTGCTCGGCGAAAGCAGCTTGAGCGTGTTCGCCACGCCGGCCCTGGCCGACGGCCTGGCCGGCCCCTTCCCCGCCTGCATGGACCAGGCGCCCTTGTTGTTGCCGGGCGAGGATTTCGCGATCCGCGCGCGCCTGCTGCAATGGCTGGAAAAGAATGGTTTGCGGCCGCGCATAGTCGGCGAGTTCGACGACAGCGCGATGATGAAGGCCTTCGGCCAGTCCGGTGCCGGCCTATTCTTCGCGCCCACGGTGCTGGCCGGCCATATTTGCGGACAGTACCAGGTGCGCGAATTGGGCGTGGTGCCCTCGCTGGTGGAACAGGTGTTCGCGATCACCACGGAGCGCCGCCTGAGCCATCCGGCGACGGTGGCCATCAGCGAGGCGGCGCGGGCGCATTTGTTCAGTTGAGGGGGGATGCCGCCGGGGCGCCGCGTCGCGCGGCCGCCTGGCAAGGTGAAATAAGGGATGGTCCGCCCGGAGGGAATCGAACCCCCATGATCGCTTTAGAAGAGCGAGGTCCTATCCGTTGAACGACGGGCGGATTGAGATGCACTGCAGACAAATGAAAAACGGGCTGTCAAGATTCTGACAGCCCGCTTATTTTTTTGGTCGGAGTACAAGGATTCGAACCTTGGACCCCCTGGTCCCAAACCAGGTGCGCTACCGGGCTGCGCTACACTCCGAAGACAAGATAATACCGCTTGGGGCCATTTTCGTCAATCGCCCGGGGCGAATTAAATGGAAATAGCTATCGGGCTGGGTAGAAGCGATCGTTTCCGCCTCTCGCCCGCCTCAGGCCGCGACCTTGTCCGCGATGCGTTGCGCCATGCTGCGCGCGTGCTCGGCGCTCTTCGCCTCGACCATCACGCGTATCAAGGGCTCGGTGCCGGAGGCGCGGATCAGCACGCGGCCCGTGGCGCCCAGTTCGCGCTCGACTTTTTCCTTTTCCTCGACCATGGCCGGATTCTTTTGCCAGTCGAAGCCGGCCGCCACGCGCAGATTGATCAAGGTCTGCGGGAACAGCACCAGCTCGCTGCAGCAGGCCTCCAGGCTCTTGCCGCTGCGCTTCAGGGCCGACAGCACCTGCAGGGCCGAGACGATGCCGTCGCCGGTGGTATGCTTGTCCAGGCACAGCAAATGGCCGGAGCCCTCGCCGCCGAGTATCCAGCCGCGCTCCTTCATCACCTCCAGCACGTAGCGGTCGCCCACCTTGGCGCGCGCGAAGCCGATGCCCATTTCCTTGAACAAGACCTCCAGCGCCATATTCGTCATCAGGGTGCCGACGGCGCCCGGCACGGGGCCGGTCGCCAGGCGGTCCTTGACCATCACGTACAGCAGCTCGTCGCCGTTGTACAGGCGGCCCTTGGCGTCGCACATGATGAGGCGGTCGGCGTCGCCGTCGAGGGCGATGCCGAGGTCGGCGCCGTGCTCGACGACGGCGGCGGCCATCGCGGCCGGGGCCGTCGCGCCGAAGCCGGCGTTGATGTTGAAGCCGTCCGGCTTGTTGCCGATCGAGATGACTTCGGCGCCCAACTCATGGAAGACGTGGGGCGCGATGTGGTAGGCGGCGCCGTGGGCGCTGTCGACGACGATCTTCAGGCCGCGCAGGTCCAGCTCGTTCGGGAAGGTGCTCTTGCAAAACTCGATGTAACGGCCCTGGGCGTCGTCGAGGCGCTTGGCGCGGCCCAGCCGTTCCGAGGCCACGCAGGCCATCGGCTCGTCCAGCGCCGCCTCGATCTCCAGTTCGACGGCGTCGGGCAGCTTGGTGCCCTGGCCGGAGAAGAACTTGATGCCGTTGTCGTGGTAGGGATTGTGCGAGGCGGAGATGACGACGCCGGCGGCCAGGCGCAGCGCCCGCGTCAGGTAGGCGATGGCCGGGGTCGGCATCGGCCCGGCCAGCATGACGTCCACGCCGGCGGCGGCGAAGCCGGCCTCCAGGGCCGCCTCCAGCATATAGCCGGAGATGCGCGTGTCCTTGCCGATCAGCACCGTCGGCTTGCTCGTGGCGCTTTGCGATTTGGCCAGCACCTTGCCGGCCGCATAGCCGAGGCGCATGACGAAGTCGGGAGTGATGGGGGCCGCGCCGACCAGGCCGCGGATACCGTCTGTGCCAAAGTATTTACGTGTCATATTTTTCTCTTGTGAATAATTATATTATTTATACTATATTAATTTGCCGCCTGCCACACCTTCAGGGCGTCAACCGTCTCGGCCACGTCATGCACGCGCAACACATCGGCGCCGTGCGCCGCCGCCGCCAGCGCGCCGGCGATGCTGCCGGCCAGGCGCTGCTCGACGACGCGGCCGGTGACGGCGCCCAGCATCGATTTGCGCGACAGGCCGGCCAGCATCGGCAGGCCCAGTTCGGCGCGGATGCGGCCGCTGGCCTTGAGCAGGGCGAAATTGTGTTCGACCGTCTTGCCGAAACCATAGCCGGGGTCGATGCAAAGGCGCTCGCGCTCGATGCCGGCCGCCGTCATCGCCTCGACCCGCTCGCGCAGGAAGGCCGTCACCTCGGCCACCACATCGGCGTAGTCGGGGCGCTGCTGCATGGTGGCCGGCGCGCTTTGCATGTGCATGACGCACAGCGCGCAGTCGCTGTCGCGCACCGCCTCCAGCGCGCCCGGCGCGCGGAAACCGTTGATGTCGTTGATCATGTCGGCGCCGGCCAGTATCGCCTCACGCATCACTTCCGGCTTGTAGGTGTCGACCGACAAGGGCTTGCCGCAGTCGCGCAGCGCGTACAGCACCGGCATCACGCGCTGCAACTCCTCGCCCAGCGACAGGGCCGGCGCACCCGGACGGCTCGATTCGCCGCCGATGTCGATGATGTCGACCCCCTCGGCCACCATGGCTTCGGCGCGCGAGAGGGCGAATTCGAGCGACTCGAACCGGCCGCCGTCGGAAAAGGAGTCGGGCGTCACATTGAGTATGCCCATCACCAGGGCCTTGCCGCCCGGTCCGGGCAGATTGAAGCCGAAACGGCCGAATTGTAGATATTGTCGCATTGTAAAGTTAGAAAGATTGTCGCCTGCGTCAGGCGCACAACGAAAAAGGGCAAGGATCGCTCCTCGCCCCTCACTATGGCATCGCTGCCGGCGTCACGGCACCGGTCAGGCTGGCGCCGTCGCGTTCGGCGAAATGCCGCCGGCGCCGCTGTCGCCCGAATTGCGCCGCGGCGGCACGCCCGCCTTCGGCAGGCGCGGCTCAAGGCCGGCCATGATGTCGTTGATCTGGTCGGCGTCGATGGTTTCCCATTCCAGCAGGGCCTTGGTCATCACTTCGACCTTGTCACGGTTCTCTTCGAGCAACTTGCGCGAGAGCGCGTACTGCGTGTCGAGCATGTTGCGGATCTCCGCGTCGACCTTTTGCTGGGTCGCCTCGGAAATCGTTTTCGCCGAACCGCCGAAGAAGCCGTCCTGCTGGCTGTCCTCGTAGACCATGACGCCCATGCTGTCGGACATGCCGAAGCGGGTCACCATGGAGCGGGCCAGCTTGGTGGCGCGCGAGAAGTCGTTCGAGGCGCCGGTCGACATCTGGCCGACGAAGATTTCCTCGGCGATGCGGCCGCCGAACAGGATGGAGATTTCCTCCAGCATCTTGTCCTTGTAGCCGGACAGATTGTCATGCTCGGGCAACTGCCAGGTCAGGCCGAGGGCGTAGCCGCGCGGCATGATGGTGACCTTGTGCACAGGATCGGCCTTCGGCAACAGCTTGGCGACGACGGCGTGGCCGGACTCGTGGTAAGCCGTGTTGCGGCGCTCTTCCTCGCGGATGATCATCGACTTGCGCTCCGGACCCATGAAGATCTTGTCCTTGGCGTCCTCGAAGTCGGACATTTCCACCACGCGCTTGCTGCGCCGGGCGGCGAACAGGGCCGCCTCGTTGACCAGGTTTGCCAGGTCGGCGCCGGAGAAGCCGGGCGTGCCGCGGGCCAGGATGTCGGCCTTGACGTCGGTGCTGATCGGCACCTTGCGCATGTGCACGTTCAAAATCTGTTCGCGGCCGCGGATGTCCGGCAGGCCGACGGAGACCTGGCGGTCGAAACGGCCGGGACGCAGCAGAGCCTTGTCGAGCACGTCGGCGCGGTTGGTCGCGGCGACGACGATGACGCCGGAATTGGCCTCGAAGCCGTCCATCTCGACGAGCAACTGGTTCAGGGTCTGTTCGCGCTCGTCGTTGCCGCCGCCCATGCCGGCGCCGCGGTGGCGACCGACGGCGTCGATCTCATCGATGAAGATGATGCAGGGAGAATGCTTCTTGGCGTTCTCGAACATGTCGCGCACGCGGGAGGCGCCCACGCCGACGAACATTTCCACGAAGTCGGAACCGGAGATGGAGAAGAACGGCACCTTCGCCTCGCCGGCGATGGCGCGCGCCAGCAGCGTCTTGCCGGTGCCCGGGGGACCGACCATCAGCACGCCGCGGGGAATGCGACCGCCCAGTTTCTGGAACTTGGTCGGGTCCTTGAGGAAGTCGACCACTTCGTTGACTTCTTCCTTCGCTTCGTCGCAACCGGCGACGTCGGCGAAGGTGACGGTGTTGTTGGCTTCATCCATCATGCGCGCCTTCGACTTGCCGAACGAGAAAGCCCCGCCCTTGCCGCCGCCTTGCATTTGACGCATGAAAAATACCCAGACGCCGATCAACAACAGCATCGGGAACCAGGAAACGAATACTTGTTGCAGGAAGGACGGTTCCTCCGGCGGCTTGACGTCGAAGCGCACGCCGTTTTCGCGCAGGTCGCCGATCAGGCCGCGGTCGAGGATGGTCGCGGTGGTGCGGACCTTGCTGTCGTCGATGCGCGTGGCGGTGATGTTGCCGCCCTCGATGACGACGTCCTTGACGCGCTTGGCCTTGACATCGTCCAGCAAATCGGAATAAGCGATGGCCTTGCTGCCGCCCGCAGTGCCGTGACTGTCAAATTGCTTGAACAACATGAACAGAAGCAAAGCAACGACTACCCAGATGGCAGATTTGGAAAACATGTTATTCACGAAGACTCCTTGGATGCGGTGCGCATCTTTTTTCTATAGCTAGAGATACGATTTTACTCGCAATAAGCGTGCCGTGCCAAAGCCCGCCGATCCGTGCGCGCAAAAATACCACGCCCACGCGGGAAGAGTAATGTTGACAAGCAAGCCATGGCGTGGTCGCGCCGCGCGCATGGCCTTACCCTTCCCTGCTTTGATGTGCGGCTACAAAGGTGAAATATCAAGGGGCGATTCGTCGCGAACCGGCTTATTTTCCGCCGGATTCTTGACGCCGCGCCCCATCAGGAAGATTTCCGAGGACTTGTCGCGGCTGGCCTTGGGTTTCTTCTGCGTGACGACCTTGAACTCGGCGCGGAATTTTTCCACGATCTGGCTGTAGCCGGTGCCGTTGAAGCACTTCACCAACAGCACGCCCGTGGTTTTCAGGTGCAACTGCGAAAACTCCACGGCCAGGTCGATCAGATGCTCCATGCGCGCCGCGTCGGCCGAGGCGATGCCCGACAGATTCGGCGCCATGTCCGACAACACCAGGTCGGCCTTGCGGCCCTGCAGCACCGTTTCCAGCTGGCGCAGCACGCGCGCCTCGCGGAAGTCGCCCTGGATGAAGTGCACGTCGGCGATCGGCTCCATCGGCAGCATGTCGAGCCCGATGATGGTGCCGTCGATGCCGCCGCCGTCCTTGCCGGCCAGCTTGCGGCGCGTGTACTGCGCCCAGCTGCCCGGGGTGCAACCAAGGTCGACGATGACCTGGCCCGGCTTGATGAGTTTTTCGTCCTCGTCGATTTCTTTCAGCTTGTACGCCGCCCGGGCACGATAGCCCTCTTTCTGCGCCAACTTCACATATGGATCATTTATGTGGTCGTGCAACCAGTTTTTGTTTAATTTCTTCTTTGCCATTCGCGTAGAATACTGCTTTTAAGGGAAATACTAAAAATTATTATGCTAAAACTTACACCCGTAGAGCGCAGCGCACTGCGCGCCGAAGCACACGCGCTGAAGCCTATCGTCATCATTGGCGAAGCGGGCTTGACACCTGCCGTACTCAAAGAAATCGATCTGGGCCTGGATTCGCATGGCCTGATTAAGGTCCGCGTCTTCGGCGACGACCGCGAAGCCCGCGTTGGGATGTACGAGACGATTTGCGGCAATCTCGGCGCCGCCCCGGTTCAACATATTGGCAAGCTGCTGGTAATTTACCGTCCGAAAAAAGAAGTTATCAAAGAACGCAGCGCCACCACGGGCAAGGGTATGCGCGAAGTGACCATCGTCAAAGCCAGTGCCAGCGGAACCAAGCGTCCGTCCGTCACCAAGGTGATGATCAAGGGCAATGAGCGCGTCACCGAAGGCGGTTCCATCAAGCGCGCCAAGCCGCGTCAGAAGAGCGCCAAGAAAAGCGCGCTGGGCAGCAAGTAACCCAGCCGGGCCATCGGCCACGCTAGCGGGCCTGTGCGGGACACCACGTCCCGCGCAGGCCCGCTATTTTTTTATGCCTGTTTTTTATTCCTGCTTCCAGATCAACAGGCCCGCCAGCGCGCTCTGCAGCAAATACACGAGCATCGACACGCCGTGCAGCGCGCCGAACAGCTTGCGCTGCGGCGAGGCGTCCAGACCGCCCGGCCCGGCCGCCTCGCGGATCGCCGCGATGACGGGCTGGATGCCCAGGTAGTTCAGCAGCACGCAGCCCAGCATGGCCAGCACGATGCCCAGCAGCAGGCGGCGGCGCGCCGTCGGCAGCGCGGCCGCGCCCCATTGCAGCAGGGCCAGCATCAGCAGCGCGAAGGCGCCCGACAGGACGGCGCCGTTGCGGAACATGCTGCCGGCGATGCTGCCGGCCAGCGCGCGGTCGCTCAGCGTGGCGAACAACGTCGGCGCCACCAGATACCCGATGGTCCACAGGCTGCCCGCCCACAGGGTCGCGACGACCAGGCGGCAACGGGCCGGCGTCATCAGATGTACAGCACTTCCAGAATTTCGTATTCGCGCGGGCCGGACGGCGCCTGCACTTCGACCACGTCGCCGGCGTACTTGCCGATCAGCGCGCGGGCGATCGGCGAGGTCACCGAGACCTTGTTCAATTTCAGGTCCGCCTCGTCGAGGCCGACGATCTGGTAGGTCACCTTGGTGCCGTGCTCCAGGTCCTCCAGGTTCACCGTCGCGGCGAACACCACGCGGCCTTCGGCGTCCAGGGTGGCCGGGTCGATGATTTGCGCGGCGCCCAGCTTGCCTTCCAGTTCGGCGATGCGCCCTTCCACGAAGGCCTGGCGCTCCTTGGCGGCGTCGTACTCGGCGTTCTCCGACAGGTCGCCGTGCGAACGCGCTTCCGAGATCGCGTCGATGACGATGCGACGCTCTTTGGTCTTGAGTTGATGCAGCTCTGCTTTCAAGAGTTCTGCGCCGTATTTGGTAAGAGGGACTGAGGTCATGTTTTATCTACTATGTTGTCGGCGGAAGCGATCTGCCAAGTGAAAACCACAGAGGCCGCGCGATGCTGCCGCGCGGGCTCTGTGGTCAAAGGTGCTGCAAAAGAAGCTTAGTGTAAGGTTTTATGCAGACCTTGTAAATCATAGACGCGCAACTCGTCCAGATGGCGGATGCCCTCCACCGCCGCCTCCGCTCCCGCGATGGTGGTGTAGGTGGTCACATGCGCGGCCAGGGCCGAGGTGCGGATGGCGCGCGAATCGACGATGGCGCTGCGTTTCTCCTCCACCGTGTTCACCACCAGCACGATCTCGTGGTTCTTGATCATGTCGACGATGTGCGGACGCCCCTCGATGACCTTGTTCACCGGCGTCACCGGAATGCCGGCGGCGGCGATGACGGCGGCCGTGCCCTTCGAGGCGACCAGGGTGAAGCCGATCTCGACCAGGTCGCGCGCCACCTGTACGGCGCGCGGCTTGTCGGACGCCTTCACGCTCAGGAAGACCTTGCCGGACTTCGGCAGCTTGACGCCGGCGCCCAGTTGCGACTTGACGAACGCTTCGCCGAAGGTCATGCCCACGCCCATCACCTCACCGGTCGACTTCATCTCCGGTCCGAGGATGGTGTCGACGCCGGGGAACTTGACGAAGGGGAAGACGGCTTCCTTGACGCTGAAGTAAGGCGGCACGACTTCGTGGGTGATGCCCTGCGAGGCCAGCGACTGGCCGACCATGCAGCGGGCGGCGATCTTGGCCAGTTGCAGACCGGTGGCTTTCGAGACGAAAGGCACGGTGCGCGAAGCGCGCGGATTGACCTCCAGCACGAAGACGACGTCCTGCATCTGGCCGTCGATCTCCTGGCGCTGGATGGCGAACTGCACGTTCATCAGGCCGACCACGTTCAGGCCCTTGGCCATCAGCGAGGTCTGGCGCTTCAGTTCGGCGATGGTCTCGGCCGCCAGCGAGTACGGCGGCAGCGAGCAGGCCGAGTCGCCCGAATGCACGCCGGCCTGTTCGATATGCTCCATGACGCCGCCGATGAAGGTGGTTTCGCCGTCGGAGATGCAATCGACGTCGACTTCGATGGCGTCGTTCAGGAAGCGGTCCAGCAGCACCGGCGAATCGTGCGAGACCTTGACGGCTTCGCGCATATAGCGTTCCAGGTCGCGCTGCTCGTGGACGATTTCCATCGCCCGACCGCCCAGCACATACGAGGGACGCACCACCAGCGGATAGCCGATTTCCTGCGCCAGCAACAAAGCGTCGGCTTCGGTGCGGGCGGTGCGGTTCGGCGGCTGGCGCAGGCCCAGCTTGTGCAGCATCTGCTGGAAACGCTCGCGGTCTTCGGCGGCGTCGATCATGTCGGGCGAGGTGCCGATGATGGGCACGCCGTTCGCCTCCAGGTCCAGGGCCAGTTTCAAGGGCGTCTGGCCGCCGTACTGGACGATGACGCCGACCGGTTTTTCGATGGCGACGATTTCCAGCACGTCCTCCAGCGTCAGCGATTCGAAGTACAGGCGGTCCGAGGTGTCGTAGTCGGTCGACACGGTTTCCGGGTTGCAGTTGACCATGATGGTCTCGTAACCGTCCTCGCGCATGGCCAGCGCGGCGTGCACGCAGCAATAATCGAACTCGATGCCCTGGCCGATGCGGTTCGGACCGCCGCCCAGCACCATGATCTTCTTCTTGTCGGTCGGATTCGACTCGCACTCTTCATCGTAGGTCGAATACATGTAGGCGGTGTCGGTCGAGAACTCGGCCGCGCAGGTGTCGACGCGCTTGTAGACGGGACGGATGTTGAGGGCGTGGCGCTTCAGGCGCACGGCCGTGTCGGTGGTCTGCAGCAGGAAGCCCAGGCGACGGTCCGAGAAGCCTTTTTGCTTCAGCTTGTAGAGCGTGGTCTTGTCCAGGGCGTCCAGGGTCTGCGTGTCCAGCCACAGCTCCAGGTCGACGATTTCCTTGATCTGGATCAGGAACCATGGGTCGATGTGCGTCAGTTGATGCACTTCTTCCATCGTGAAGCCCTGCGCGAAGGCGTCGCCGACGTACCAGATCCGTTCCGGACCCGGCTCGCCCAGCTCTTCCTCGATCTTCTCGCGGTCCTTGGTCTTTTCGTTCAGACCGTCCACGCCCACTTCCAGGCCGCGCAGCGCCTTCTGGAACGATTCCTGGAAGGTGCGGCCGATCGCCATCACCTCGCCCACCGACTTCATCTGCGTCGTCAGGTGGTGGTCGGCGGTGGGGAACTTCTCGAACGTGAAGCGGGGAATCTTGACGACGACGTAATCGATCGACGGCTCGAACGAGGCCGGGGTGGCGCCGCCGGTGATCTCGTTGCGCAGTTCGTCGAGCGTGAAGCCGACCGCCAGCTTGGCGGCGATCTTGGCGATCGGGAAACCGGTCGCCTTCGAGGCCAGCGCCGAGGAGCGCGAGACGCGCGGATTCATCTCGATGACGATCATGCGGCCGTCTTCGGGATTGATGGAGAACTGCACGTTCGAGCCGCCGGTGTCGACGCCGATCTCGCGCAGCACCGCCAGCGAGGCGTTGCGCATGATCTGGTATTCCTTGTCCGTCAGCGTCTGCGCCGGCGCGACCGTGATCGAGTCGCCCGTGTGCACGCCCATCGGATCGAGGTTTTCGATCGAGCAGATGATGATGCAGTTGTCCGCCTTGTCGCGCACCACTTCCATCTCATACTCTTTCCAGCCGATCAGGGACTCCTCGATCAGCAACTCCTTGGTCGGCGACGCTTCCAGGCCGCGCTTGCAGATCGTCTCGAATTCCTCTTCGTTGTAGGCGATGCCGCCGCCGCTGCCGCCCATCGTGAACGATGGCCGGATGATGGTCGGGAAACCCAGCTCGCGCTGCACGGCCCACGATTCGTCCATCGTGTGGGCCACGCCCGAGCGGGCCGAGCCGAGGCCGATCTTGGTCATGGCCTGCTTGAACTTGGAGCGGTCCTCGGCCTTGTCGATCGCCTCCGGGGAGGCGCCGATCAGCTCGACGTTGTACTTGGCCAGCACGCCGTTGTTGTGCAGATCCAGCGCGCAATTGAGCGCCGTCTGGCCGCCCATCGTCGGCAGGATGGCGTCGGGACGCTCCTTGGCGATGATGCGCTCGACGACCTTCCAGGTGATCGGCTCGATGTAGGTGACGTCGGCCATTTCCGGGTCGGTCATGATGGTGGCCGGATTGCTGTTCACCAGGATGACTTTGTAACCCTCTTCGCGCAGGGCCTTGCAGGCTTGCGCGCCGGAGTAGTCGAACTCGCAGGCTTGACCGATGACGATCGGGCCGGCGCCAATAATCAGAATACTTTTAATATCTAAACGTTTAGGCATTTTTCTTTTTCTCCTCCGCGTCCATCAAGCCGATGAAGCGGTCAAACAGGTAAGCAACATCCATCGGGCCGGGCGACGCTTCAGGGTGGCCCTGGAAGCAGAAGGCCGGCTTGTCGGTGCGGGCGAAGCCCTGCAGCGAACCGTCGAACAGGGACTGGTGGGTGACGCGGCAATTGGCCGGCAGGGTGTCGGCGTCGACGGCGAAACCGTGGTTTTGCGAAGTGATCATCACTTGCTTGCTGTCGAGGTCCTGCACCGGATGGTTCGCGCCGTGGTGGCCGAACTTCATCTTCAGCGTCTTCGCGCCGGAGGCCAGCGCCATGATCTGGTGGCCCAGGCAGATGCCGAACACGGGAATGCCCAGTTCGATCAACTGCTTGGTGGCCGCGATGGCGTAGTCGCAGGGCTCCGGATCGCCGGGACCGTTCGACAGGAAGATGCCGTCCGGATTCAGCGCCAGCGCGTCGTGCGCCGTCGCCTGGGCCGGCAGCACCGTGACCTTGCAGCCGCGCGCCGTCAGCATGCGCAGGATGTTGCGCTTGACGCCGTAGTCGAAGGCGACGACATGGTACTTCGCCTCGCCCAGCTTGCCGTAGCCCTCGCCCAGGGTCCACTCGGTTTCCGTGAACTCATAGGCGGCCTTGGCCGAGACGACCTTGGCCAGATCCATGCCGGACAGGCCGGGGAAGGAACGGGCCAGCTCCAGCGCCTGCGCGGCGGACGGCTCGTTGCCCTGCGTGCCGACCAGAATGGCGCCGCCCTGCGCGCCTTTTTCGCGCAGGATGCGCGTCAGCTTGCGGGTGTCGATGCCGGCGATGGCGACGATGTTCTCCGCCTTCAGGTAATCGGCCAGCGACTGGGTCGAACGGAAATTCGAGGCCAGCAGCGGCAGATCGCGGATGATCAGGCCGGCGGCGTGCACCTTCGTGGACTCCACGTCCTCCGGATTGACGCCGGTGTTGCCGATATGCGGATAAGTAAGGGTCACGATCTGGCGGCAATAGCTCGGATCGGTGAGGATTTCCTGATAGCCGGTCATGGAAGTGTTGAACACCACCTCGCCCGTCGTATGACCGGCGGCGCCGATAGAAAATCCTTTGAAAATCGTTCCATCAGCAAGCGCTAATATGGCTGGAACGGCAGGGCCAGAAAAAAATGGCGGCAAGGGCAACTCCTGATAAAGTTACCGTAGCTGCGCCACGTCAGACCGGCCGTCAGGTGTCCCGAGCAGCCAGGCGGCTCGAACATTGACGGTCATGATGAATGATGGGAGGTGGTAGTCGCTACGGTATGTGTAAGAATGGCTAAACCTTGCAATTATAGCCCACCGAGGCGCTTCCGGCAATCGCCGGGCGCCGGAAAAGCGCCCGAAAACGGCGCCGCCGCCCACATTCCCACCGCTCCGCATATGACGTTTTTACAAGATTTATCGACACACAACGCCCGCCGCGCACAACGGAATCGGGGTCAGGTCTTGCATGTCACCATTCCGGCGGGAATGGTG
>JANXSQ010000006.1 GCA_025356595.1 Janthinobacterium sp.
GGAAATATCGGCGGGCGTGATCTTGTTCATCACCTCCGCAGCGGTGTAACCGAGCATCCGTTCCGCGCCGACGTTGAAGATCTGGATCACGCCTTTCGCATCGGTCGCGATGCTGGAGAAATTTGCGCTGTTGAAGATCGCGCTTTGCAGTGCCCCTGCCTTGAGCAATGCCTCTTCGGCGTGTTTGCGCGCGGTGTTGTCGGTGCCGATCAGCAGATAGCCGATGACGGCGCTGCGCTCGTCGCGCAGGGCCGTGACCGACACCACCGCCGGGAAGCGGCTGCCGTCCTTGCGGATATAGGTCAGCTCGTAAATGTCCTCGATGCCGCGCGAAGCCTTGAACACCAGCGCCTCGAAGCCGGGCGCGATCGGCGTATCCAATTCGTGGCTCAAGGCCTTGGCGCGGGCGATCACCTCCTCCGGATCGGAAATGTCGGCCGGCGTGATTTGATTCATCACCTCGGCGGCCGCGTAGCCGAGCATGCGCTCGGCGCCGACGTTGAAGATCTGGATCACGCCGCTCGCGTCCGTCGCGATGCTGGAGAAATTGGCGCTGTTGAAAATCGCGCTCTGCAGGGCGCCCGCCTTGAGCAACGCCTCCTCCGCCTGCTTGCGCGCCGTGTTGTCCGTGCCGATCAGCAGATAGCCGATGATGGCGTTGCGGTCGTCGCGCAGCGCCGTGACCGACACCACCGCCGGAAAGCGGCTGCCATCCTTGCGGATATAGGTCAGCTCATAAATATCCTCGATGCCGCGCGAAGCCTTGAACACCAGCGCCTCGAAGCCGGGCGTGATCGGCGTGTCCAGTTCCCGGCTCAGGGTCGCCGCCCGGGCGATCAACTCCTGTGAATCCGAGATGTCGGCCGGCGTCAGACGGTTCAGCACATCGAGCGCCGCGTAACCGAGCATGCGCTCGGCGCCGACGTTGAAAATCTGGATCACGCCTTGCTCATCGGTGGCGATACTGGAAAAATAGGCGCTGTTGAAAATCGCGTCTTGCAAGGCGCCCGTCTTCAGCAGGCTTTCTTGCCGCCGAAATTCAAGGTTGCCCTCCGTACCATACTGCCGTCCACCATTACTATTGCCAAATCCGGTCGTGTGCATGGTTGCGCCCGATTGAAATTACATGTCAGTCGGTGGCGCTCACGCACGGCGCGCATCCACAACTGCAGAACAGGCTCACCAATTGGCGCCGATCAGCGCTGAAAATCGAACAGGCCGGTGGCAAGGAAGAGGGTTGGATAGCAATCGCAGAAACCGCGTTCCGCTTGTTCCTTCATGATCAGTATGCACTAAGCTGCATCGCCAATTGATTCAAGTAGCAACATTCAATTTCAAAATAAATAATTTTTTTCGGATCGAGAAAAATTAAAATTATCCTACCACGAAATTTGATTCCTTCACCAATTAATTATTTTTAATCATTGCGCATATACGATTGGAGTTTACAGGTCCGAAGGCATATTCGCGGGCCATATTAATGTGTTTGACAATTGAAAATAATTTCATAAATATAATTGCCCAATGCAGTAACAATTTCGAGCGTGACATGCGCGTCCAGTCTCACCGGCACCCGCCCGCCCTCCGTCCAACGAGCGGCGCAGGCGCAGACGGCCGCCCGCGCCCGCGGCGCCAGGTATTCCCTGGTATTTTTTCTTGGCGGCACTCCGACACTTCAGCAATGGCTTACAGTGGTTTATCCGCACAAGCCACAGGGTTGAGCGTTTATTTCCCGGCGTTTCATCTGTCCTCTGCGCCAGCCGTTAAAAACCAGCGGCCTCTTGAATAAGACCCGTTCTTGCAGGGACTTAGAAATGGCCGGCAGCGAAATCAATACATTGCGCAAGCGCCCGCCATTCCAGATTTCCTCCCTGCCCCGCGCGCTCCGCATTAATCCCTGGAGACGCCTTGAGCGCAGGCCGATTCGCGGGCCGACGCCAGTTGGCGCATGCCGCCTTGAGATCGAATTCCAGAACCAGGCCAATGGACGGATGATCGCCATCCACAATCATTCGGGTAACGCTGTGGAACAAGCGCAAACCATCAAGCAGCTGTTTGTCCCGAGCGGGCCGATCAAGCGCGCGTCATTCCACAGTGTCGTCCAAGCGTCGCTGAAACACCATACGGCGATTCGAGCGGCGGCATTTCAGCGCCTGTTACCGCAGGCCGGGCGCGCGCCGTATGTGCGTGCGCTGCGGTAACTGTATCTTGATTTTGCCATCATGGGGTTGCGGTACGGCAAACGCCAGGGCGATTGCATGAAGGCGGAATCGATGCGCTGAGTGCGCCCTCATCAGTGGCGCGGAAAGCTGGAGCACGCTCGCGGAGTGGCGCGAAATGGAGCGCGACAGGCCGCGCCGGCAGCGGCCGTTTGCCAATGGCAGCGCCGGGCGCGACGCCTTCCGGCGCGCCGTTTACCCGCTAGCCGCGAAGTAGTTCGAAGCGTGTTTTATACGCCGGATGGGTGCACTATCTCCGTCGCTCAGTACCCCATCGGAATAAATTGTGAGATGGCTGCGATTCTGGTCGGAAGCGATGCAAGGCGCCCGTTACGCCGCAGTGCGAGCACTGCAAGGGACGGGCAAGACTCGGCGCCCCCCCTTGCGGCGCGCCGGCCAGAACCACAAGCACCTCACAATTTGTTCCGATGGGGGTACTTAGAGCCTATCCCAGTAGACGAGGCGCCGCCTGCCGCCGGCCCCTCGGAAGCGGGGACGGCGTTGCTCGTCGTAGCATGGCTAGCCATGCGTCCTCCTCACGCCTTGTCCGCGCTCCCGATGGACCGACATCCGGCGACGCTCTCTACTGGGATAGGCTCTTAGGAGTCAGTTCAGCGGGTCACCTTGGGCTCGGGATGCAAGCGTCACAATCTTGCGCGACCTCGCCCCGCCGCCTTCCGCCCATGCTTTCTTTCATTCTTCGGATGCGGCGAGGCGTCCCGCCGCATTGATCGTCGGGCGGTTTTATGCGCGGGCGGCCGCTTGCGTCAGCACCGACAGTTCGCTCCAGTCGTCGGCGCAGCGCACGACGTCGCCGATGACGATGATGCTCGGGCTGCCCAGGCCGCTGGCGGCCAGCGCGCCCGGCAAGTCGCCGAGCGTGGTCAGCAGTTGCCGCTGCCCCGCCCGGCTGGCCGATTGCACCACCGCCACCGGCGTCGTGGCCGCCGCGCCGCCGGCCAGCAGGCCGGCCTGGATGGCGTCGCAACGGGCCACGCCCATGTAGATGACCAGGGTCAGCTTGCTTTGCGCCAGCGCCGCCCAGTTCGGCTCCGAGGCGGCGTCCTTGCCGTGGCCGGTGACGAAGACGGCGCCCTGGCTCCAGCGCCGGTGCGTCAGCGGCACGCCCAGGCTGGTGGGCGCCGCCAGGCCGCTGCTGATGCCCGGCACCACGTCGACCGCGATGCCGTGCGCGCGCAACATTGCGCGCTCCTCGCCGCCGCGGCCGAACAAATAGGGATCGCCGCCCTTCAGGCGCACGACGCGGTGGCCGGCGCGCGCCTCGGCCAGCATCAGGCGTTCGATGAACTCCTGCGGCGTCTGGCGGCAGCCGCCGCGCTTGCCGACGTGGATCAGGCGCGCCGTCGCCGGCGCGTAGGCGAGGATTTCGTCGCTGACCAGATCGTCCGCCAGCAGCACCTCGGCCTGCTGGATCGCCTTCAGCGCCTTCAGCGTCAGCAGTTCCGGATCGCCGGGACCGGCGCCGACCAGTGTTACGCTACCTTGCTTGTCCATGATTGCTCCATTCTTGCTTACGTTAGGCGGCGATCAGGGCCGCTTTGACCATCTCGTCGATTTCGGTGGTGATGGTCGACAGCACACCGGCGACCACCGCGAATTCCCGCCCGGCGTGGCCGGCCCGGGCCGCCACGACGCGGGCGTTGAAGGCCACCATCTTGGCTTGCCTGGCGATGGTTTCGATCTCCGTGATGACGCCGCGCAATTGCTTCTTCATCAGCAGGGCGTGCCGCTTCGACTGTTCCTCGTAGACCGTGGTGATCTGGTTCAGCACGGCCAGGATCGGCGTCGTCATGCGCACCAGTTCGGCCAGCGGGGCCGCGGCGTCGGACCGGCCCTGCTCGATCGCCGCCAGCGCCCGCTCGGCCAGGGCGATGAAGGCGAGGATCTTGCGGTCGCCGTCGGGCGCGCCGAAATAGACCTCCTGCAATTCCGCGCAGAAGATGCCGGGCAACTTGCTGTCGCCCTTGACGAGGGCGAGGTGCGCGGCGCGGAACAGGCCCAAGGCCTCGCGCGCCACGGCCGCCCCGCCCTCCTCGCCGTGCGAGGCCAGCAGCGCGTACAGCACCAGGCGCTGCGACGTGAAGCGGCGCCGTCCCGACAAATTGATCAGCGCGCCGAACACCTCGCCCGACAGCGGCGTGATCGCTTCGGCGGCCTGCTTGCCCATCTTGAGCGGTTCTGTCATCAGCATCGGATACTCCCTGTTGGCCATGCGTTGAGGTCGGGGAAGGCGCGGCGCAAGCCGGACTCAGGACCCGGAATCCGGGTCCTGCGCCGGCCCTTGCCTGTCGACATGGCGGATCGCGAACGAGGCGGCGTAGCCGGCCGGGTCGTTGCCATCCCACACGCCGCCGTCGATCAGCGTGGAGCTGCGCAGCGGACCGGACGGCAGCGCCGTGCCCGTCATCGCCGCCGCCTGCTTGTACAGCTCGATCTGGTTGACCGCCGTGGCCACGGCCAGATAGTCCGGTTCGTCCTTCAGCAAGCCCCAGCGCCGGTGCTGGGTCATGAACCACATGCCGTCCGACAAATAAGGGAAGTTGACCGCGCCTTCGCGATGGAACTTCAGGCTGCGCGCGTCCTCCCATTCCCTGCCCAGGCCGTCCTGATAGTGGCCCAGGATGCGCGGCTCTATCATCGCCGCGTTGCAATTCAGATACTCCGGCGCGGCGATGATCGCCGCCATCTTGCGCTTGTTGGCGCTGGAGGCGTCGATCCACTTGCCGGCGTCGAGCACGGCGGCGATCAGGGCGCGGCTGGTGTTCGGATGGCGCGCCACGAAATCGCGCCTCGCGCCCAGCACCTTGCCCGGATGGTCGGGCCAGATCTGCTGGCTGGTGGCGACCGTCACGCCGACGCCGTCGACGACGGCCTTGTAGCCCCACGGTTCGCCGGCGCAAAAGCCGTCCATCTGGCCGGCGCGCAGATTGGCCACCATCTGCGGCGGCGGCATCGTCACCACCCGGGCGTCGCGCAGCGGATCGACGCCGTGCGCGGCCAGCCAGTAGTGCAGATACATCGCGTGCGTGCCGGTCGGGAAGGTCTGCGCGAAGGTGTAGGCGCGCGGCTGGCCGCGCATCAGCGCCGCCAGCGAGGCGCCGTCCAGCGCGCCCTGCGCCGCCAGCGCGCTCGACAGGGTGATGGCCTGGCCGTTCTGGTTCAGGTTCATCAGCACGGCCATGTCGCGCGCCTGGCCGCCTATGCCCATCTGCACGCCGTACACCATGCCGTACAGGGCCTGCGCCGCGTCCAGTTCGCCGCTGCCCAGCTTGTCGCGCACGCCGGCCCAGGAGGATTCCCGGCTGAGCACGATCTTGATGCCGTATTTGAGATCCAGGCCCAGCACCGACGCCATCACCAGCGCGGCGCAGTCCGTCAGCGGCAGAAAGCCCACCCTGACCGCATCCAGCTCCGGCTTGTCCGACCCGGCCACCCACGCTTGTTGCGCCATACCACTCCCTGTAGATGCTGAAAGTAAAAAAGCGTCTTCCCGGCACGAATCGTTCATGCTGAAAGACGCCTTTGTCTTGGGTGGTTCCGCACCGCCATTGGCGGGAACCGTTTGAATGATATTGAGCAAGGAGCGTGCCAAGCGCGCCGCGCCCCTTGAACGGCGGCGCGCCGCTTAAAACCGCCGGCGCGGGAGGGTAACCCCGGGTCCGCTGCCGCCGAGCTTGCTGGAGCAGTCCTTGCGTCGGGAACGTGCCGCTTGGCGGGGCGCAAAGCGCACCAATTTTGTGCGGCGCACCATCGTGGACCCCGCGTCAGCCGAGCAAGTCTTCGACGTCGAGGATGCGCTGGGCGATCTCGGCCAGCTTCAAGTTCTTGTTCATCGCCATGCTGCGCAGCTTCTGATACGCCTGGTCCTCGGACAATTGGTGATGCGCCATCAGCAAACCCTTGGCGCGCTCGACGACCTTGCGCTCGGCCAGCTTGTGCTTGGTGTCGGACAGTTCGTCCAGCAATTTCTGCTCCTGGCGGAAGCGCGCCAGCGCCACGTTGAGCACCGGCTTGATGCGCTCGGCCTGCAGGCCCGCGACGATATAGGCCGACACGCCGGCCGCCATCGCCGCGTCCATGCTGGCGGTGGCCTCGTCCTCGGTGAAGAGGACAATGGGACGGCGCTCGTCGCGGGTGGCGATGACGATGTGCTCGAGCACGTCGCGGGCGTCCGATTCGGCGTCGATGATGATCATGTCCGGCTGCAACTGGGCGATGCGCTCGGGCAGGTAGATATCGGCCGGCAGCGAGGCGACGATGTCGTAGCCCGATTCGAGCAGGCCGATGCGCAGCAAATTGCCGCGCCGCGCCTGCGCGGCGTCGCGCGCGTCCTCGGGCTGAATGATGGTGGTGACGACGACGATGCGCAGGTTGCGCACCGGAACCGTCAACCTTGGTTTGCTCGGCATGAAGGCATTTCTGAGTTGGCTTTGTGTTTATACATACTAGCAAGAATCAAACCAGAGCGTGAAAAGTCGGCGCCGAATCGCGCCTCGGCCCGCCGACCGCCGTGGAAATGATGAGCCCGCTCACGTCCTGCTCGCTACTTAACGCGTTGCCGCCTACCAAGTAGTCGGTATTCGTTACTGAAAAATTCCCACCTCAGCTCAGCACGGTGGAAAGAAATGTCTTTCCAACATCGGCCGGTCCGCGCGAGGAACGCATGCCGCGCCCGACCACCATCGAGCCTTCCAGCGCGCACAAAAACGCCTCCGCCAGAACCTCCGCGGCGCACTGCGCGCTGACCAGCGCGGCGCGCTGGCCGTCCGCGACGACCAGGGTCAACCAGTCGATATTGACTTTGAAGAAACGCTCGACCTCGCCGGCCACCAAGCCCGGCAGGGAATCGGCCTCGGCGCCCAGCATGCCGCAGACACACAGGCGGCGGTCCTTCACGAAGGTGCCTTCGAACAGCGCCGCATACGCAATCAACCTCTCGGGCGCTTTCGCGTGCTGGCCTTCGATGCCCAGCAGGGCCGCGCGGAAGCGGTGCGTGTAGCGCTGCACCAGCACCGCCACGAGCTCCTCCTTCTTGGGGAAATGATGGTGGATGCTGGGCTTCTTGATGCCCACCTGGCGGGCCACGTCGTCGTAGGAAAAACCGCTGTAGCCCTGCTGCTGCACCAAGACTTCGGCGACATCGAGCACGCGCTCGGCCATCGGCGAAATTTCGGAGAAATGCTTCACGCCGCCCTCCCGCCGGTGGCGTGCTCCGGCAGGTGTCCCGTCTTGACCAGGATGGTGCAGCCCTCCTTGCTGAAGGGCCGGTGCGCGCTCAAATGCGGACTGCGCATCCAGGTCCCGGCGGGATAGCGTCCGAATTCGTCCTCGAAGACGCCCTCCACGACATAAATCTCTTCGCCGCCGTGGTGGCGATGCGCGGTGAATTGCGTGCCCGGCGCCCAGCGCACCAAAGCCGTGTGCTGGGCGCCGAATTCGGACAGCGGCAGCACCGAAAGGCCGGGCACCATCCCCGCGAACCAAGCCGCTTTGCGCGTGTCGATCACGCTGCGCTGGCTGTCCGCCGGATCCAGATGGCGCAACTTGACGAACAGGGTGCAACCCGTCACGGAACCCGGGGCATGCGAAGAACCGGGCGGGTTCTTGATGTAGGTTCCGGGGCCGAAGCTTCCCGATTCATCGCTGAAGACGCCGTCCAGGACCAGGATTTCCTCGCCCAGGTCGTGCTGATGACTGGCGAAGGCGGCACCCGCCGCGTAGCGCACGATCGAGGTCGCGCGCGCCACCTCGCCGCCATCGCGCTCAAGCAACTTGCGCTGAATCCCGCTGCTGGGCGAATCGACCCACTCCAGGCTTGTGGGCTCGACGACGACACGCTGCGAAAAATCTGAATGGAGTTGCATGGATCACCTTTCATTACCGACTAGTTGGTAGATAACTTTATAAGTAGCGAACTCGCTTGTCAAGTGACTTTTTATATTCTTTTTATGGCAAGAAAACCACCGCGCGGCAGACGCCATGCCGCGCGCCGGCCTCAGTTGCGCACGCGCCGCCAGCCCACCGTATGGGCGCCGATGGCGTTCGGCGCCGACAGCGCGTTGGTGATCATCTGCCCCTGCGCCGTGGTGGTGACCATCTTGTAGGCGCCCGAGGGCAGGCGGATGATGATGAAGCCGACCGCTGCCGAGACGTTCGACAGGGTGCCGCCGGCGACGTTGTAGGACTGCACCGCGTTGCCGTTGCAGACGTTGAACTGGTAGACGTTACTGGTGCCGCCGACGGTGCAGGTGGAGGCCGCGCTGGGGATGTTGGTGACCACGTTCAGCGCGCCGGAGACGATCTTCGGATCGAGGTTGACGCGCTCGCCGTTGTTGAGCTTCCAGTCCAGATACCAGCCGCGCTTGAGCGACAGGTCGACCCCTGTGCCGGTGACGGTGTAACTGCCGCTGCTGCCGACCCGGCTCAGCACCTGCTCGACCATCGAGCTGCCGCGCACATCGGCGATGGCCGTGCCGCTGTCCTCCAGCACGT
The DNA here is from genome assembly GCA_025356595.1 of Janthinobacterium sp. GTDB lineage: Bacteria > Pseudomonadota > Gammaproteobacteria > Burkholderiales > Burkholderiaceae_D > Janthinobacterium. Next base: position 8,733 of record JANXSQ010000006.1, read on the forward strand.
ACAGGCTCTGCACGCTGGTGTCGGTGACGTCGGGCACGTCGAGCAGGCGGCCGGTGCCGAAGGCGACGACGCGCTGCGCCGCCGACGTCACCGAGCCGTCGCTGGCCGTGGTGTCGACTTCGCAGGTGGTGACGTCGGGGCGCGTGGTGATCGGCTGGGAGGTGCCGGCGTCGCCCATCTTGAGCGGCGCGGCGACCGCGAAGGTGCCCGTCGGCGTCATGTCGAAGCGCCACATCTGGCCCATATTGTCGCCGCCGTAGATGTAGGTGGTGAGCGGGTCGGCGGCCGGATTCAGGGTGATGGCGGTGATCTTCGCCAGGCCGGACGGCGTGGCTGGGCTGCCGGCGCCGGTCGAGACCTTGTTCAGCACCGCGCCGGTGGCGACGTCGACGGTGTACAGATAACCCTGGCCGTTGCCGCTGGCGACGCCGTCGACGCCGGGCGCGTTGTTGTAGCCCGAGGTCAGGTAGACCACCCAGCGGCCGTTGCGCATGCCGAACTGCGGATTGCCGAAGGTCAGGCCGATGTCCGGGTCGTTCTGGCTGCACAGGGTGCTGTCGGCGCACAGTTCCCACAGGGGCTTGGGCTGGTCCGGCAAAGTGACGTCGAGGGCGTAGTAGCCGCGCCCTCCGCTGTTCAGGCCGGCCACCAGCACGGTCTTCCAGACGCCGCCGATCTGCACGTCGCCCACCTCGGGCGAGCCGTCGACGGTGAACTGATGGTTGGTGCCGTAGGTGGTGCTGGCCTGCAGCGCCAGCTTCTTCATGCTGATGCGCGGCACATAGGCCCAGATTTCCTTGCCGCCCTCCTTGCCGGCCGCCGGCGCGGCGGCGGAACTGTTGGGCGCGTAGAAGGCGTGCAGCATGCCGTCGTTGGCGGCGGCGAACAGGGTGCGCTGGCGCGCCAGGGAATCGGTCTTGAACTGGGCGTAGCCGCTCAGCGTGTAGGCCTTGCGCGCGTCGTACAGGAAGGCCGGCTTGGCCGAGGCGATGTCGCCGAGCACGATGGGCACCGTCGAGGCGGCCGCGCCGGCGGCCGGCGTCGGGTAGCTGTAGGAGCGGTAGATGGTGTCGTTGGCGTACTGCTGCTGGCCGCGCAGCCAGTTGACCAGGTTGTCGCCGTTGTTGACGATGGCCTTGTTGGCGGCCGACAGCAGATTGCACTGCGACAGGGCGGCGCACTGGTTGGCGAACCAGGCTTGCTCGGTCGCGCCGAGGCTGGCATAGAGGAAGTTCTTCAACGCCGGCGCCGGGCTGGCCGCCGCGTCCAGCCACAGCACCTTGCGCGTGTCGGCGCCGGCGGCGACCTGGGTGCCCAGTTGCGCCGAGGTGCTCCACTGCGGCGTCGGGTTCACCAGGCCGGTGACCGGATCGATGAAGCTGTCGGTCAGCTCGCCGTACCACTTGACGGTGGTGAAGGTGGCCGAAAAAATGTCCTTGTCCTCCTGCGAGATGTTCGGCGTCGAGGTGGCCGCCGCCGCCGCCGCGCCCACTTTCACCTGCAGCTTGGAGATCGCCTCGCTCAGGCCGGCCACGACCTGGTTTGGATCGGAGGCGCTGAAGTATTTGCCGTGGCCGTTGATGGCGGCGTGCCACAGGTCGTCGACGCGCTCCTGCACGGTGCTGGCGGTGTTGCTGGTGTCGGGATCGGGCCAGACGTAGGCGCCGCCGCCGTTCCACGGACAGCCGCTGGCGGCGCCGCTGATCAGGTTGTAGAAGTCGCCGCCGACCACGACCTTGGCCGTGTCGTAGTTCGCCTCGTAGTTCATGACGCCGTCCACGCCCAGGCCCAGCGTGTAGGTGGTCACGTGCAGGTGGGTGTTTTCGCCCGCGCCGGCCGAGACCAGGCCGGGCTTGCTCATGTCAGGCTCCAGGGTCGGGCGCAGCGACACGGTGGAGGTGTTCGAGCCGCCGTTGTACCAGAACAGCGAGACGTCGGCGATCGAAGGCTGGCTCTGGGCGCGCGCGTCGACGCAGCCGCTTGCCTTGGTGCAAAAGCGCGCCGCGTTCTCGACGTTGTCGTTGTTCAGCACCTCGGCCGCCGTGGTGCCGTTCCAGTAGCCGTCGGTGGTGAGTATCAGGAAGTTCTGCTGGCAGGGGAATTGCACCACCTCGTTGCCGCTGCTGTAGTTGTAGGGGCTCTGGTTGGCGAACATCATGCCGACATAATCCATCGCCGTGCGGATCGGCGTCGATCCCGTGGTCGTGGTGTTGTAGAGCGAGGTGTACCAGGCGCTGCGCGCGCCGCCGGTGAAGTCGGCCGGTTTGATCTCGATGGCGCCGCCCACGCCGGAGGTCGACAGTTTGACATAGCCGACCCGGTAGTTGCCCGTCAACGGGGCGAAGGCGACGCCGATCGAGGTCTTCATCATCTGGATGCGCGTCTTGTAGTAGGCGTACCAGTTGGCCAGGTTGGTCATTTCCTCGTTGTAGGAGCAGGAACCGGCGGCCGCGACGCAATCGCTGCGCCCCGTGTAGATGGGATAGGTGGCGCGGGTCGAGACGATGTCGGTGCGCACGAAGGTGCTGGGCGGCGTGGAGCCGGCCGCCAGCGCGACGGTGGCCAGCGGAATGGTGTCGGTCACCGCCGACGCCGCCGCGACATAGCCGGCCCCCGGCGTGACGGCGAAGGCCATCGTGCCGGCGTTGCTGAGGGCGCCGGTGGCGACGACCCGGCCGTTGGCTGTGGCGCTGGAATCGATAAGGCAGACGCTGGTGTTGGTCTTGGCCTTGCAGACGGTGGTCACGCTGTTGCCGCCGACATAGGCCTTGACGGTGCCGCCGGTGCCGATGGCGGTGACGATGGCGGCGGCCGCCGTGGCGGCGCTGACGTTCTTGCCTATCGTGATGGACGACTTCAGCACGGCGCCGTTGTAGCTGACGCTGGCCAGCACCGCCGCCGGATTGGCGTTGGCGCTGGTGCCGCTGACGGTGATCAGGGCCGTCGACGGCACGAAGGTCACGGCCGCGCTGACGGTGGCGGTGCTCGAGGTGGCCGTGACGCCCCAGCCGGCGCGCGAGGCGTCGCCGACCACCTGGCAGTTGGCGGCCGACTTGGTGCCGCTGCAGATGACCGGCAGGACGGCGACGATATTGTCGCCGCCCAGCGCGATGCCGTAGGCCGAGCACGGCGCCACCGAGGACTGGCCGATGGGCGTGCGCACGCAGGCCCAGTACTGGTTCGCCAATCCGGTCTTGGCGATGATGTTGGCGGCCAGCGCGCTGGCCAGGCTCTGCTGGTTGAGCGCCGTGTTAGTGCCGGTGGCCGCCGTCACGGCGGCGCCCGTGATGGTGCGCGCGGTGCTGGGATCGGGGATGGTGACGCTGGAAACGCTCAGCGAGGAGGCGCTGTTCGACTGGCCGATGGCGATCGTGCCGTAGGACGCCAGCGCCCCCACCGGGGTCGAGTAATGCGGATAGATGAAGGCGCCGACGCGCTTGGCCTGGCAGACCGTGAGCGCGGTGGTGTTACACCAGCGCACCTTGGCCGGCACCGGATAGCCGGTCGGGGCCGCCGCGCCCACCGAGGTGGCGACGCAGTTCGTCATGCCCGCGTCGCTGCAGTACTCGCCCACGCCGATGCTGTAATAGTAGGGCGCGCCGGTGACGTTGGAGGCGCTGTAGTTGGTGTTGTCCGGATAGGTGTAGGTGGCCGTGTTGAGCTTGCAGTTGGCGCCGCCGCTGTCGCACCACTGCACGTCCGGGAAGCCCGTCACCAGGTTCGTGCTGCTGACGGTGCTGCCGTACAGATCGAGCTTGCGAGCGCCGAAGCCGTCGTTGCTGACGCTGGTCCAGTTGCTGGTGGCGGCCGCCGTCATCGAGGGATAGTAAGTGCCGTCGAACTTCACCGGCGGCGCGTAACTGATCTGCGGGTTGTAGTACTGCTTGTTGAAATCCGGGCTCATGAAGGGCGGATGGCCGACATTGCAGGCGATCACGCCGTTGATCAGCAGCGCCCTGCTGCGGCACAGATTGTCGTTCACGTAATCGGGCGTGTAGGACTGGTCCATGGAGCCGGAATTGTCGAACAGCAGCATCAGGTTCGGCTTCACCGAGCCGGTGCCGTCGATGTTCAGCAGCGGCACATGGGAGATGTTCATCAAACCGGTGGCGCCGGCGGCGCCGGACAGCGCCAGCAGCATGGCCAGGACGGGACGCGCCGCGCGCGGTATCAGCTTCAGCATGGTTTCTATCCTTAAGTACTGCGTCAGGCGCCGATCATGACGACGGCCTGGTTGACGACGTTGCCGCCGCGCACGCCGAAAATCCTGGCGGTGATGATGTAGTGGATCTGCGGCATGCCGGCCAGGGTCGCGCTGTCGGACGCCAGGCTGTCGCCCAGCGCCACCGGATTGTTCAGCGTCGAGGTGTTGGGCGCCGTCTGCATGCAGGAATTGACCGGCGCGACGCTGCGGTCGTAGGCGCCGCTGAAGGCGCACATGCGGTGGATCACGTATTCGATGCGGTTGTTGGCGTCGTCGACGAAGCTTTGCGAGCCGACCCAGAAGGCGGCGCTGGAGACGCTCTGCTGCGTGTTGTAGGTGGCCAGGTAGGCGTTGCCGGCGCTGTCCTGCTCGAGCAGCGCCTTGTTGGCGGCGGCCGTGTCCTTGAGCCACTGGAAACCCGTCAGCAGGCCCAGGTCGACCGCCTTGCCCAGTTGCGCCTCGTACGCCAGGTTGGCCGTCGTCAGCGTGCTCGAGGTGCTCGAGCGCAGCAGGTAGATGCTGCTCAGCAGCATGACGGCGAGCATGATCAGCATCACCGGCAAGGCGACGCCGCGTTGGCGCGGGTGGCGGATGTTCATGCCGTGGGCCTCCAGCCGGCGTTGCGCAGCGGCACGATGGTTTCAAACACCCGGTAGCGGTAGCACTTCCAGCTGACCGGATCGCCGGCCACGGCGACGTTGACCGTCACCGGCACGGCCGTGACGCCGAAGGGCTGGGCGGCGGAAAACACCGTCGGCGCCACGGCCGTGCTGGAACAACTGCCGTCGGCGCCCGGCTTGTCCGGATTCTTGCTGCGCGCCACCACGGCGATGCGCAGCGCCACCACATGCTGGTAGTCGGCGGCGCCGCCGACGACGCCGTCGCCGTCGGCGTCGATCATGCCGCCCGACCACTGCGCCACCAGCGGCCCGGAGGTGGGCGTGAAGGCGGCGCCGACGCGCGTGTCGAAACCGTACTGGGCCTTGAGCGAGACGACGTTGTCGATCACCGTCGCGCCGGCCTGGGAGGCGCCGGCCAGGTCGGTGGCGCGCAATTGCAGGAAACCGTTCCGCACCGACCAGGTGTGGAAGGACAGCGCCGCCGCCGGTCCCAGGTTGAACAGGCGCGCCTTGTAGGCGTCGAAGGGAGCGCCCAGCGCGCCCGTGTTGAAGCGCTGGCCGGCGCCGGCGTCGATGCGCAGTTGCGGGTTGCCGGCCGGATCCTGGGCGATCTGCGCCAGCGCGCAATTGTTGCCCAGTGTTTCAGGCGCCACCAGGATCACGTCGTTCAGGGCGAAACCGTAGCTGCCGCGGTCGACGTCGATGCTGTTGCCGCCGGCGTAACTGATCACCCGCAAGGTGCCGGTGCCGCTCATCGAGGTGCCCGAATACAGGCTCAACTGGTCCGGATCGAGGCCGTTCGAGACGATCACGGCGCCGGCCAGCGGCGTCACGGCGACGCCGCCGCGGGTGGCGCCGGCCAGCGCGAAACCGGCCGTGTCGGAAAACACCGTGTTGCAGCCGCTGATCAGGGGATCGTTCAAGCCCCAGCCGGCCTGGGCCGCGTCGTTGCTCACCGAAAACAGCGCCACCATGCCGTTCTGCATGGCGTCGGAGCCGCCCAGCGAGGCTTGCTTGGTCTTTTCCGAATTGGCCACCAGGCGCGTGGCGAACATCAGCGCCAGCAGGCCGATGACGACGCTGACCATCAATTCGACCACGGAAAAGCCGCCCCGGCGGCGCGCGCGGGCGGCGTTCATGAGGATTGCGCGATGTACGCGGTGACGCTGTTGGTGTACTGCGGCTCGTTCTTCTTGCGCGTCCAGCTGATGCTGACCACCACCTCGGTGCGGCTGGTGGCGGCCACCGGCGTGACCGTGACGACGATGCTGGCGGCCGGGATGGCCAGGCGCGTCTCCTCGTACCAGCTCTGCAGGCGCTGGCCCGGCGCGGCGCCGGCGGCCAGCGCGTACAGGGCCAGGTTGGCCTGGTCGCTGGCCATCGCGCCGAGCAACTTCTCGGTGGCGATGGTCGCCTCGGCGCGCGCGCCGGCGCCCGCCATGGCCGAATAGGCGCGCGCCTGCATGCCGATGGTGCCGAGCAGGCCGATGGCCAGGATCAAGGTCGCCAGCATGGCTTCCAGCAGGGCGATACCGTGTTGGCGGGTTTTCATGGTGGACAGGCCCTCGAATCGGCGGCCGCGATGGCCGCGTCGGGATTGCATTTAACGGCCGTGCCGGCCAGGTTCAGCACCACCGCCGTCGCCTGCAGCTGGCTGCGGTAGGCGGCCGTGGGCACCAGCTCGATGCGCGTGAGGTAGCCGGCGATGCCGGTGTTGACCCAGCCCAGCGAGGTGAAATAGGCGCCGGTGCTGCCCTCGGGCAGCAGGGTCGGTTGCAGCACCTCGGCCTGCGGCAGCGCCGTGGCGGGCCGGAACACCGACTTGTAGCCGGTGTCGCCCTCCGGGTCGCCGGCGGCGATGGCGAGGGTCGTCGACCAGCTGCCGCTGACATCCGAACAGGGCACGACGGGGGTCGGGAAACAGATGTCGACCTGCCAGTCGAGCTGGCCGTTGACGGCGTCCGGCGTCAGCACGATGCGGCTGGCGGCGTTGTGGCCCAGCGCCTGCTGGCGCGCCAGGCGGAAACCGTCGGCGTACAGTTCGCCGGCGGCGGCCGCCTTGGTGGCCAGGGTCCAGCTGGTCATGCGCGGCACGCCGACGGCCAGCAGGATGCCGGTGACGGCGAGCACCACCATCAGCTCGAGCAGCGTGAAGCCGCCGGCCGCGGCGCGTGGCGTCACTGTGAACATTTGCCGCCCTTGCGGTCGACCCAGCAGCCGGCGTTGGCGGTCCAGCCGGTCGGCACGCCCGTGGTGGCGCGCACCCCGCTCTGGTCGATGGTGTAGACGAAACCGAGCGCGGCGGCCGCGCCGGTGGCCGTGATCGTATACGCGGAGGTGGTGCCGACGCTCAGCGCATAGCTGAAATTAGTGGTGTTCGAGGGCAAGCCGTGCGCCGTGTCGAAGCCGACATAGGTGCGTCCGTTCGACCAGAACTGCTCGGCGCTGGGCTGGGCCGCCCCGAGCGCCGCGAAGGCCTCGGTCAGGCGGCCGCGCAGGATGTAATCGCCATACGAGGGCAAGGCCACCGCCGTCAGGATGCCGACGATCGCCACCGTGACCATGATTTCCATCAGGGTGAAGCCTTTTTCGCGCTGTTTCATGGAAGAAGCTCCCGGTTTCACTATGGTTGGCGCCCCGCGCGACGCGGCAAGGGCTTTCAAGCATCATAGCGGCGCAAGCTTTCATTACCCTGAGGAAATGCTGACAAACTCCTGACAGCGGAAAATGTTTTTCTTTGATGAAATCGGCGCCGGCGGCGCGGGGGGGCGCAGGCGTCTGGTCCGGGAGCGGCGGCCTTGCCGGGATCGACTGCGGCGGCGGATGGCGCGCCGGCCGAATGCCGCCCCAGCCTCCGGACAAGGGGTCGGGCATCCGGCGCGCGCCCGGCACCCCGCCCCGTCAAACCGGCACGCTCATGCGTACGCTCCGCTCTGGCTCATCGACAATATCTCGGCCACCAGCTTCTGGCCCTCGAAGGTGTCCCTATAGCTTGCCGGCGTCGCGCCGGCCAATGCCGGCAGCGGCTGAGCCAAGCAGCTCGACACCCAACGCGGCGCGTCAAATCCTGAGGGATCTCCGGACTGTTCCACCATCGTTTGCGCCATGCCGATGAGCGTTTCGACGCAAAGTAGGCGCTCGGACTCCTCACTCGACAGCAGCCTACCCTCGCGCTCCTTGCGCTTGATGCTCGTAAGGGAAAGGTGCAGGCTCTTGATGAGATACTCATTGCTGACGCCCATGCGCGTGAACAATTGGCCGACGCTCGCGGCCGGGATGCCACGGCGTACCACCGCGATGCGCCGTTGCGGATCGCTGTGGTACAACTGCGTAATGGCAATGTCGACAAAGTCCCGGGCCGGAACGACTTCTCCGCGCGTCTCGGAGGACGTGGTGCGCGTAGTCTGGCGGCCCTGCGACTGTGGCGCCGGGAAAGGCCCGGCCGGCTTTGCCGCAGATGCTTTCGGATCAGCCATGATCGTCTCCTTCACAACACCAGCATAGATCAAATGAGGTACACGACAAGCGAGCAATATGTCGGGGCTAAGGGCCGTTGCTGCAATCAAAAATCCGCACCTGGCTGTATCCGAAGGCCAGCACGAGCGCAGCGCGCCGCTCAGATCGGCACGTAACTGCCATCGCCGAATGCCAGCGCGCCATTCAGCCCGGCGCCCGGCGCCGAGGCGAGCAAGACGACGATGTCGCTCAGCGCCTCCCCATCGGCTGCGCCGCGCCGGTCCGACAGCGGCAACCGCGCCGCGTGGCGCCCGTCCGCGCCGCCGCGCGCCACGGCATTGGCGCGAATGCCCCGTGCATGGAACTCGGCGGCGATCGCCTTCGTCAATTGCAGGATGGCGCCGCCCCGCCGCCCCGTCCGCCAGGCGGCAGGACGTTGACGATGGCGCCCGGCCCCGTCATGCGCCGCAAGGCTTCGCGCGCCTGCACGAAGTAGCCGCGCGCGTTGAGTTCCATCAGATCGTCCCATTCGCCGACGCTGGTGTCGAGCAAGGACTTGTCCAAGACGCCGACGGCCGTGTTGACCAGGATGTCGAGGCGGCCGAACTGCGCCAGCGCCAGCGCGGCGGCCTGGCGCGCGCCGACCTCGTCCGCAGCGTCGGCCGCCAGGGCCAGGATGCGCCGCGGCCGCGCCAGCTCGTGCACGCTGTGGCGGATGTCCGTCGCCACCACAAGGGCGCCCTGCTCCGCCAGCGCGGCGACGATCCGCCGCCCCAAGCCGGACGCGGCGCCGGTGACGATGGCCACCTTGCCCCGCAGCCCGGACGCCGCGCCAGCGCCGCCCTCCCGCGTATATGGCGCAGCGAGGGGGACGGCCGCGATATTGTGAGGAATAGTCTTCAAGGTAGGCTCGACAATCATGAGTGGGAACGATAATATGCAAGGAGATAATTGCATATTAAGGCTGCACCTTGAATAATACAAGATTAAACTTGGATAATATGGATGGCCGCCCCACGTCGGAGCGCATCCTGTTCCGCCTGAAGACCAAGGGGCCGACTTCGACCGCCGCGCTGGGACTGGAGTTGCAATTGACGTCGGAAGCGGCCCGCTTGCAACTGCAGAAGTTGCTGGCGGAAGGCTTGATCGAAGGCCGCCAGGAGGCTTCGGCCACGGCGGGCCGGCCGAAACAATACTGGGCCCTGACGGCCGCCGGCAACGCCCGCTTCCCGGATTCGCACGCGCAACTGACGCTGGCCTTGATCGGCTCGGTGCGCGAACTGTTCGGCGAGGAAGGCATGGAGCGCCTGATCGGGCAGCGCGAAACGAGCATGCGCGCCGACTACCTGCGGGCCTGCGCGCCGCTCGACGATGCCGGCGCGCGCCTGCGCAAGCTGGCCGAACTGCGCGACGCGGAAGGCTATATGGCGCACGTCGAGGCCGACGGCGCCGACTGGCTGCTGGTCGAAGACCACTGCCCGATCTGCGCGGCGGCGCAAACCTGCCAGGGCTTTTGCCGTTCGGAGCTGCGCCTGTTCCAGGAAGTCGCGGGCCCGGCCTGCAGCGTGGAACGGGAAGAGCATCTGTTGGCGGGGGCGCGGCGTTGCACGTATCGGATCCGCGTCCTGCCCGTCGGCGCGGCCGCGTAAATCCCGCCGCAGCCAACCGCCCGGACGCGCGGTTGATTGTGGCGGCGGCGCTGATTGAAGCCGTCCAGCTAGGCCGGGAAACGCACCGAAAACAGCGCGCCCTGCCCGCTCGCGGCCGTCTCGATCGCCAGAGCGGCGCCGTGCGCCAGGGCGATGTCGCGCACGATGGCTAGGCCCAGGCCGCTGCCGACGCTCTTCTCGTCGAGGCGCACGAAGCGGCTGAACACCGCCGCCCGCTTGGACGGCGCGATGCCGGGGCCGGAATCCTCCACCTGCAGGATGCCGCCGGCGCCGTCCGGGCGGCAAGCGACGGTGACGACGCCGCCGGCCGGCGTGTAGCGGATCGCGTTGTCGATCAGATTGTCGATCAGGTCGCGCAGCAGGAAACGGTCGCCCGTGACGCTGGTGGCGCGCAGCTCGAAGCCCAGGTCGATGTTCTTCTTGCCCGCCTCGTCGACGCAATGCTGGATCGATTCCTCCACCAGCCGGTCCAGCGCCAGCGGCTCCAGGCGGGTCTTCTCGAAGTGGCTGGGCTCGGCCCGCGCCAGGGCCAGCAACTGGTTGGTCTGGCGTATCATGCGCTCGGTCGAGGACAGCATCAGGCGGATCGAATGGGCCGTCTCCGGCTCGCCGTCGTGGCGCTTTTCCAGCCATTCGAGCTGGCTGCGCAGGCCCGCCAGCGGCGTGCGCAACTGGTGCGCCACGTTGGCCAGGAAGTCGTGCTGGGCCTTCGCGCCGTCGCGCACCCGTCCCAGCAGGCCGTTGAAGGCGTTCAGCAGCGGACTCAGTTCGTAGGGCACCTTGTCGACGTCGAGCGGCGCCAGATCCTCGCCGCCGCGCGCGTTCAGGTCGGCGCGCAGGCGGTTCAGCGGCAGCAGGCCGTTGGTGACGGAGAACCAGATCAGGCCGACCGAGGCCAGCGTGAACAAGGCCTCCAGCAGCACCAGGGCGCGGAAGGTGGCGGCGCGGATTTGCAGGCGTTTGCGCAGGGTCTTGGCGACGCCGATCTCGACCTCGCGCCCGCCCACGCTGGCGCGCGCGGCGACGATGCGCACC
>JANXSQ010000024.1 GCA_025356595.1 Janthinobacterium sp.
GCCAGCGCTTTGCTTTCGGCTTCCTCCAGATTCGCAGTCGCCCGCGACACCCTTGCCGTGCAGCTAACTCTTCCCCTTGTCGGGCGAGTAGAGGACTTTCACCTCCAAGTAAGTGCGCCCTGCCGGGCGCACGAAAAAAAACGGCGCCGCGGCGCCGTTCCTGTCGCTCGATGCGGGAGCGGCTCTTAAGCCAGTTGGCCCAGCAGCGTTTCCGCGTTCGACACTTCGAACTTGCCGCCCTGCTCGACGTTCAATTGCGTGACCACGCCATTGTCGACCAGCATCGAATAGCGCTGCGAGCGCGTGCCCATGCCGAACTTGCTGAAGTCGGCGTCCAGGCCCAGCAGTTTGCTGAAGTCGGCGTTGCCGTCGGCCATCATGCGCACGACGCCGGTGGCTTTTTGCTCGCGGCCCCAGGCGCCCATGACGAAGGCGTCGTTGACGGAGATGCACCAGATTTCATCGACGCCCTTGGCTTTCAAGGCGGCCGCGTTGGCCACGTAACCGGGCACGTGTTGCGCCGAGCAGGTTGGCGTGTAGGCGCCCGGCAGGCCGAAGATGGCGATTTTCTTGCCCTTGAGCAGGTCCGCGACCTGGAAGGTGTTCGGGCCCAGCGCGCAGCCTTCGGTTGCCGATTCGATGAATTCGGCCAGGGTGCCTTGTGGCAGGGTGTCGCCGATTTTGATAGTCATTCTTGACTCCTTTTATAATGGTTGATGAGTGGTCCGCAGGCGCTGGCCCGCGGGCCGGTCCGCTCGACAGCCCGGACAAGCGAAAGCGTGCATCCCGTCCCGGCGCCGCGCGGCGGCGTACGGTGCGCGGCATAAAAAAAAGCCGCGCTATGCGCGGCTTGCCCGGGCACAGAACAGCAGTATGCCTGAGTCTATTCGTTTCTGCAGGGGCGGCCGCGAGCGGCCGCACGGACGCCGGCCAAAGCGGCCGCCGCCCGCCCCCTCAGTCCGCCTGCTTGCGCAGGAAGGCCGGGATGTCGTAGGTTTCCATGCCGTTCTTTTCCATCGCGCGCACCTGCTCGGAAGCCGATTCGCGGCGCCACACCGCCGGCGCCTTCATGCCGTCGAAGGCTTGCGCCGGCACGGCCATGCCGACCGAGACGCTGCTGGCCGCCGCGCCGCCCATCGCCGCCGAAGGCGTCAGCGGGCTGTTGTGCGTGCCGGTGCGCAGCATTTGCTGCGGCACCAGCTGGATCGCCTTCTTGGCGCGGCCCAGGCCGGTCGCCACGACGGTGACGCGGATGTCGTCGCCCATCGCGTCGTCGTAGGCGATGCCCTGGGCGATCGAGGCGTCCGGCGCCGCGAAGGCGCGCACGGCGGCCATGACTTCCTTGATTTCCTTGCCCTTCAGGCCGCGGCTGGCCGTGACGTTGACCAGCACGCCGCGCGCGCCGGACAGGTCGATGCCGTCCAGCAGCGGCGAAGCGACGGCCTGCTCGGCGGCGATGCGCGCGCGGTCCACGCCGGACGCCGTCGCCGTGCCCATCATGGCCTTGCCCTGCTCGCCCATGATGGTTTTCACGTCGTTGAAGTCGACGTTGATATGGCCGGGAACGTTGATGATCTCGGCGATGCCGGCCACCGCGTTGTTGAGCACGTCATCGGCGTGCTGCATCCATTCCAGCATGCTTTCGTCTTCGTAGATCTCTTCCAGTTTTTCGTTCAGGATGATGATCAGCGAATCGACGTGCAGCGACAACTGCTCGAGGCCCTCGTCGGCGATGTCCATGCACTTCTGGCCTTCGTAGGAGAAAGGCTTGGAAACCACGGCGACGGTCAGCGCGCCGAGCGACTTGGCGATCTCCGCGACGATGGGCGCGGCGCCGGTGCCGGTGCCGCCGCCCATGCCGGCGGCGATGAAGACCATGTGCGCGCCGCGCAGCGCGTCCTCGATGCGGGCGCGCGATTCCTCGGCCAGCTGGCGGCCCACCTGCGGCTTCATCCCGGCGCCCAGGCCGGTCTCGCCGATCTGGATGATGTTGCCGGCTTTGGAGGTCGACAGGGCCTGCGCGTCCGTGTTGGCGGCGATGAACTCGACGCCGGACATGCCCTTGTTGATCATGTGCTGCACTGCGTTGCCACCCGCCCCGCCGACGCCGACGACCTTGATGACCGTGCCTAAAGCTGCGTTATCGACCATATCGAACTCCATGATGTGCTCCTATCAAATGCGGTTTCCAAGCGCCAGGCCTCATATCGGTAGGAGAGCTGGAGATTGAAAACTGCGGTTAAATATAAAATGATGTTTGTGTGTCCTGCCTTGTTGCAAAAGCTGTGCCGCCGTAACCGATGTCTTAAAAATTCCCTAAAAACCATTCCTTCATGCGCTGCCAGACCGCCTTCACCGAACCATCCTGGCGCGTCACGATATGCCCGCGCAGGTACTGTTTTTTCGCCTCCAGCAGAAGGCCCAGCACGGTGGCGTAGCGCGGACTGCGCACCACGTCGGCCAGCTGGCCGCGGTAATCGGGGGTGCCCAGGCGGGCCGGCTTGAGGAAGATGTCCTCCGCCATTTCGACCATGCCGGGCATGATGGAGGTGCCGCCGGTGAGCACGATGCCCGACGAGAGCACGCCCTCGTAGCCGGATTCGCGCACCACCTGGTGCACCATCGCGAACAACTCCTCGACGCGCGGCTCGATGACGGCGGCCAGCGCCTGGCGCGACAGGGTGCGCGGGCCGCGGTCGCCCAGGCCCGGCACCTCCAGCGATTCGCCCGGATCGGCCAGCACCTGCTTGGCCACGCCGTAGCGGATCTTGATCTCTTCGGCTTCCGAGGTCGGCGTGCGCAGCGCCATGGCGATGTCGTTGGTGATCTGGTCGCCGGCGATCGGGATCACCGCCGTGTGGCGGATCGCGCCGTCCGAGAACACCGCCACGTCGGTGGTGCCGCCGCCGATGTCGATCAGGACCACGCCCAGCTCCTTCTCGTCGGCCGTCAGCACCGCGTCGGCCGAGGCCATCGGCTGCAGGATCAGGTCGGACACCTCCAGGCCGCAGCGGCGCACGCATTTCACGATGTTCTGCACCGCCGAGACGGCGCCGGTGACGATGTGCACCTTCACCTCGAGGCGGATGCCGCTCATGCCGATCGGCTCGCGCACGTCCTCCTGGCTGTCGACGATGAATTCCTGCGGCACCGTGTGGAGCAACTGTTGGTCGGTCGGGATATTAACCGCTTTCGCCGTTTCGATGACGCGCGCCACGTCGGTGGCCGTCACCTCCTTGTCCTTGATGGCCACCATGCCGCTCGAATTGAAGCTGCGGATATGGCTGCCGGCGATGCCGGCGTAGACGTTGCGGATCTTGCAGTCGGCCATCAGCTCGGCCTCCTCGAGGGCGCGCTGGATCGACTCGACGGTCGCCTCGATGTTCACCACGACGCCCTTCTTCAAACCCTTCGATTCGTGCTGGCCCAGCCCGATCACCTCGTGGCGCCCGTCCGGCATCACCTCGGCCACCACCGCCACCACTTTCGAGGTGCCGATGTCGAGGCCGACGATCAGGTTTTTCGCGTCTTTTGTCATTTCTCTGCCTACTGTGTGAGCCTGCTGATTGGCTTGGAATTATTCGGTTTTTTCTTCATCGTGATGCCCGCCTTCTTGCCTTCGGCGGGGATCACCAGTCCGGCCGAACTCAGGGCCAGACCGTTCTGATAGCGCATGTCGATCGTGTCGATGTTCTCCAGGCGGCTCGCCAGCTGCGGATAAATCCCCGTCAGCCGCTCGACCCGCTCCTTCAATGTGGTCTTGCTCTGCTCGCGCCCCAGCGCCACGCTCATGCCGTTGTCGAGCTTCACCGTCCAGGCGTAGCGGCTCGACAGCGAGAGCATCTCCGGCACCAGCTTGATGGGCGCGAACCAGCCGCGCAGCTCGGCGAAGCGGGCCAGCACCTCCTTCTCGCTGCCCTCGGGGCCGGAAAACTCCGGCAGCGCGTGGTCCTCCTCGGCCTCGGCCAGGTTCGCCGTGAAGACGTCGCCCTTCACCGACAGCAAACGGCCGTCCTCGCCCCAGGTGCCGAGCGCCTCGTGCTCCTCGAGCGCGACGATCAACTGGTTCGGCCACTCGCGCCGCACCGAGGCGCGGCGCACCCACGGCACCGATTCGAAGGCCAGGCGCACCGTGTCCAGGTTGGCCGTGAAGAAATTGCCCTTGATGCGGCCCAGAGTGCCGCTGCGCAGCGTCAGGTGGTTGACGTGGCGCAGCTCGGCCTGGTCCATGCTCTCGATGCTGATGGTGCGCAGCGTGAACATCGGCCGCTGCGCCAACCACCAGACGCCGGCCGCCACGCACGCCATCAACACCAGGGCAAGGATGCCGTTGGCGGTCGCGTTCAGGGTTTTAGCGTCTTGCCACATGATCTCAGCCCCGCCCTTTGCTCATCTTCAGGCACGCCGCGGCGAGGATCTCCAGGCACAGGTCCTCGTAGGCGATGCCCTCGGCGCGCGCCGCCATCGGCACCAGCGAGTGGCCCGTCATGCCCGGCGAGGTGTTCACCTCGATCAGGAAAAGCGCGTTGTCGGACTCGCGCAGCAGCACGTCGACGCGGCCCCAGCCCTCGCAGCCGAGCACCCGGTAGGCCTCGACGGCCAGGCGCTCCATCTCGGCGCGGGTGGCCGCGTCCAGCTGCGGCGGGCAGAAATACTTGGTGTCGTCGGTGAAGTACTTGTTCTGGTAATCGTAGTTGCCCTGCGGCGCGACGATCTCCACCGGCGGCAGCGCGCGCGCGTCCTTGCCCTGGCCCAGCACGGCGACGGTGAACTCGCGCCCGGTGATGAACTGCTCGGCCATCACCGAGTCGTCCAGGCTGGCGGCCAGCTCGTAGGCGGCGCGGAAGCCGTCCGCCTGGCTGACCTTGGTGATGCCGATGGTGGAGCCCTCGTGCGGCGGCTTGACGATCAGCGGCAGGCCCAGCGTCGCGGCCACCTGGTCCAGGTCGGAGGCGCCGTCCAGCACCGCGTAGGCCGGCGTCGGCAGGCCGTGCATCAGCCAGATCATTTTGGTGTACACCTTGTGCATGCCGATGGCGCAGGCCATCACGCCGCTGCCGGTGTAGGCAATGCCGAGTTGCTCCAGCGCGCCCTGCAGGCTGCCGTCCTCGCCGAAGCGGCCGTGCAGCGCGATGAAGACGCGCTCGAATTTTTCCGCCGCCAGTTCGGCCAGGCTGCGCTGGCCCGGATCGAAGGCGTGCGCGTCGACGCCGCGGCTGAGCAGCGCCTTCAGCACGCCGTTGCCGGACATCAGCGACACTTCGCGCTCGGAGGAGCGGCCGCCGAACAATACGCCGACCTTGCCGAAGGCGGTCGGATCAATGGGTGTGGTGGCGCTCATCTCAGGCCTTCGCATAGGTGGTCAGTTGGTTCGGCACGCCGCTGATCGAGCCGGCGCCCATGGTGACGACGACGTCGCCGTCGCGCACCACGCTCATGATGGTGTCGGCCATCTCGGCCATCGCCTCGACGAAGATCGGTTCGATCTTGCCGCGCGCGCGCAGGGCGTGCGCCAGGGCGCGCCCGTCGGCGGCCACGATGGGCGCCTCGCCGGCCGCGTAGACCTCGGCCAGCAGCAGCACGTCAACGCTGCCGAGCACCTTCACGAAGTCCTCGAACAGGTCGCGCGTGCGGCTGTAGCGGTGCGGCTGGAAGGCCAGCAGCAGGCGCCGGCCCGGGAAGGCGGCGCGCGCGGCGGCCACCGTCACCTCGGTCTCGACCGGGTGGTGGCCGAAGTCGTCGACCAGCGCGAAGCTGCCGCCGGCCGGGATGGCGACCTCGCCGTAGCGCGTGAAGCGCCGTCCGACGCCGGCGAATTCGGCCAGGCCCTGCTGCGTGGCGGCGTCCTCGACGCCGATCTCGCGCGCGATGGCGATCGCCGAGCAGGCGTTCTGCACATTGTGCATGCCGGGCTGGTTGAGCACCACGGCCAGGTCCGGGTAGCCGTCCTGGATGACGGTGAAGTGCATCTCCAGGCCGACCGCGCGGGCGTTCACGGCGCGCACCTCGGCGTCGGCGTGGAAGCCGTAGGTGGTGATCGGCTTGGAGATCAGCGGAATGATGTCGCGCACGTGCTGGTCGTCGATGCACAACATGGCGCGGCCGTAGAAGGGCAGGCGCTGCGTGAACTGGACGAAGGCCATCTTCAATTTCTCGAAGTCGTGCTCGTAGGTGTCCATGTGGTCGGCGTCGATGTTGGTGATGACCTCGATCATCGGCGACAGGTTCAGGAAGGAGGCGTCCGATTCGTCGGCCTCGGCCACCAGATAGTCGCCGGCGCCCAGCTTGGCGTTCGCGCCGGCGCTGGTCAGGCGTCCGCCGATGACGAAGGTCGGATCCATGCCGCCCTGCGCCAGCACCGACGCCACCAGGCTGGTGGTGGTGGTCTTGCCGTGCGTGCCGGCGATGGCGATGCCGCGCTTCAGGCGCATCAGCTCGCCCAGCATGACGGCGCGCGGCACCAGCGGAATCTTGCGGCCGCGCGCGGCGAGCACTTCCGGATTGTCCTGCGGCACCGCGCCCGAGGTGACGACGGCGTCGGCCGCGCCGAGGTTTTCGGCGGCGTGGCCCAGCGTGACGGTGGCGCCCAGGCTCTGCAGGCGCTGCGTGGCGGCGTTGCTGCCCAGGTCGGAACCGGAGACGTTGTAGCCCAGGTTCAGCAACACCTCGGCGATGCCGCTCATGCCGCTGCCGCCGATGCCGACGAAGTGAATGTTCTTTACTTTATGTTTCATGCCAATTTTTCCAGTTCGTTTGCTATCGCCTCGTTGGCGTCGCGCTGCCCGACCGCGCGCGCCGCCTGCGCCATGTTCAGGCAGGCGGCGCGCGTCAGGCCGCGCAGCAGCGCCGCCAGCGACTCGGCGTTCATGTCCGTTTGCGGCAGATGCACCGCCGCCTTGTGTTGCGCCATCCACTGCGCGTTGTCGCGCTGGTGGCTGGTGGTCGAGGCCACCAGCGGCACCAGCACGCTGGCCACGCCGGCGGCCGTCAATTCGGCCAGCGTGATGGCGCCGGCGCGGCAGATGACCAGATCCGCCTGGGCGTAGGCGCGCGCCATGTCGTCGATGAAATCGACCACGTTCGCCTGCACGCCGGCCCGCGCGTAGGCGCCGCGCAGCGCCTCGATGTTCTTCTTGCCCGACTGGTGGGTGACGATGGGCCGCGCCTCGGGCGCGAGCAGCGCCAGCGCCGGCGCCAGCGCGTCGTTGAGCGCCTTCGCGCCCAGGCTGCCGCCGACGACGAGGATGCGCAGCGGCCCCTGGCGGCCTTCGAAGCGCGGCTCGGGGCCGGCCATGTCGAGGATTTCGCGGCGCACCGGATTGCCGGTGACGACGGCCTTGCCGGCGGCGGCGCCGAAATCGGCCGGGAAGCCGAAGCAGACGCGGCGCGCCAGCGGCACCAACGCTTTGTTCGACAGCAGCAGCGCCGCGTCGGCGTTGACCAGCACCAGCGGCACGCCGCACAGGCGCGCCATCAGGCCGCCCGGCACCGTCACGTAGCCGCCCATGCCGAGCACCACGTCGGGCTTGCGGCGGCGCATGAAGCGCAGGCAGGCCGCGAAGCCGGCCAGCATCTTGAAGCCGCCCGTCAGGGTGTGCCGCAAGCCCTTGCCGCGCATGCCGGAGAAAACGATGGCGTCCATCGCGATGCCCTGCCGCGCCACCAGTTCCTGCTCCATGCCGTGCGAGGTGCCCAACCAGCTCACTTCCCAGCCGCGCGCGCGCATCGTCTGCGCGATCGCCAGGCCGGGGAAGATATGCCCGCCGGTGCCGGCCGCCATGATCATCAATCGTTTCATAATCTACCGCCACGCATCAGGACCCGGTTCTCGTAGTCGATCCGGAGCAGGATCGCGAGTCCGACGCAGTTAATCAAAATCCCCGAACCGCCATAGCTCATCAAGGGCAGGGTCAGGCCCTTGGTCGGCAGCAGGCCCAGGTTGACGCCCATGTTGATGAAGGTCTGCACGCCGATCCAGATGCCGATGCCCTTCGCCGTCAGGCCGGCGAAGGTCTGGTCGATGGCGATGGCCTGGCGGCCGATGTCGAAGGCGCGCTTGATGATCCAGTAGAACATGGCAATCACCACCAGCACGCCGGCCAGGCCCAGTTCCTCGCCGATGACGGCGAGCAGGAAGTCGGTGTGCGCCTCCGGCAGGTAGTGCAGCTTCTCGACGCTGCCGCCCAGGCCGACGCCGAAGAATTCGCCGCGCCCGAAGGCGATCAGGGAATGCGTCAGCTGGTAGGCCTTGTTCAGGGCGTTTTCCTCTTCCCAGGGGTTGAGGTAGGCGAAGTAGCGCTCGCGGCGGAACTTCGAAAGCGCGATGATGGAGACGAAGATGGCCACCAGCACGGCGCCGATGCCGCCGAACCAGATGGCGTTGACGCCGCCCAGGAAGAGGATGCCCATGGCGATGCAGACGATGACGCCGAAGGCGCCCAGGTCGGGTTCGAGCAGCAGCAGCAGGCCGACGAAACCGACCGCCGCCGCCATCGGCAGGAAGCCCTTGGTCAGCTTGTGCATGAATTCCTGCTTGCGCACCGTGTAGTCCGCCGCGTACAGCACGGCGACGATCTTCATCACCTCGGACGGCTGCAGATTGAAGACCTTCAGCGACAACCAGCGCCGCCCGCCCTTCACCACCACGCCGACGCCCGGCACCAGCACCAGCACCAGCAGCACCAGGGTGCCGATGAACAGGTAGGGCGCGGCCTTTTGCCAGGTGGCGATGCGGATGCGGAAGACGAACAGGCCGGCCAGCAGCGAGATGGCGATGAAGATCGCCTGGCGCTGCAGGAAGTAGGCGTTCTTGTAGTTGGCGAACTTGGGCGAATCGGGCAGCGAGATCGAGGCCGAGTACACCATCACCATGCCCATCAACATCAGCAGCAGCACCACCCACACCAGCGGCTGATCGTACTCCATCATCTTCGACTGCCGCGCGTGGCTGTCCATCGGCGCGCGCGCCGAGGAGCCGGAAAAGCGGAATGGCAGTTGCAGGGGCATCAGATGTCCTGTCCCTGTTCCAGCGCGATGTCGCGCACGGCGGCGACGAACACCTCGGCGCGCTGCACGTAGCTCTTGAACATGTCGAAGCTGGCGCAGGCCGGCGAGAGCAGCACGGCGTCGCCCTGCCGCGCCAGTTCGCGCGCGCGCTGCACGGCCAGCGCCAGCGTGGCGCAGTCGATCAGCTCGACGCCGCTGTCGGCCAGGGCGGCGCGGATCAGCGCCGCGTCGCGGCCGATCAGCAGCACCGCGCGGGCGTAGCGCGCAACCGGCTCGGCCAGCGGCGCGAAGTCCTGGCCCTTGCCTTCGCCGCCGGCGATCAGCAGCAGGCGCTGTTCGGCGCCGCCGAAGCTTTTGCCCAGGCCGTTCAGGGCGGCGGCGGTGGCGCCCACGTTGGTGCCCTTGCTGTCGTCGTAGTATTCGACACCCTTGATGGCGGCCACCAGTTCGACGCGGTGCGGCTCGCCCTGGTATTCGCGCAGGCCGTACAGCAGCGGCGCGAACGGCAGGCCGATGGCGCGGCACAGGGCCAGCGCCGCCAGGGCGTTGGCGGCGTTGTGCTGGCCGCGGATCTTCAGGGCGTCGGCCGGCATCATGTGCTTGGCGATGAAGGGCATGGGCGGCACGATCGCGTTCTTCTTCGGCTTGCGGTCGGGCGGATCCTCGGCCGGCGCGTTGGCGGTCAGCCAGAACACGCCGCGGGCGTTTTCCAGGCCGAAGCAATCGACCTCGCGCGGCTCGTCGGTGCCGAAGGTGACGACGTGCTTGAGCGGATCGTCCATGCGCATCACGGCGGCGTCGTCGCGGTTCAGCACGCGCACCGTCTTGGCGCCGAAGATGCGCGCCTTGTCCAGCGCGTAGGAAGTCATGTCGCCGTGCCAGTCCAGATGGTCCTGCGACAGGTTCAGCACCGTCGCCGCGTCGGCGTCCAGGCTGAAGGTGGTGTGCAACTGGAAGCTCGACAGCTCCAGCACCCAGACCTGCGGCAACTGCTCGCGCTCCAGGCATTCGCGCAGCACGTCCAGCGCGGCCGGGCTGATGTTGCCGGCCACGCGCACGCTCATGCCGGCGCGCCGGCACAGCAGGCCGACCAGGCTGGTGACGGTGGTCTTGCCGTTGGTGCCGGTGATGGCGATCACTTTCGGCGCGTAGCGGCGCTCGTCCTTCAGCGCGGCCAGGGCCTGCGCGAAGAGTTCGATCTCGCCCCACACCGGGACGCCCAGCGCGGCGGCGGCCGGGATGATCTCGGCCAGTTCGCGCCCGGGCGCCAGGCCGGGGCTGACGGTGACGAAATCGGCGCCCTCGAGCAGGCCGGCGTGGAAGGCGCCGGCGATGAATTCGGCCTGCGGCACGGCGGCGCGCAGCGCGCCCAGGCGGGCCGGCTCGGCGCGCGTGTCGGCCACGCGCACGGCGGCGCCGCAGCGCGCCAGCCATTGCGCCATCGCCAGGCCGGATTCGCCCAGCCCCAGCACCACTGCATGTTTACCGGAATAGATCATTAGCGTAATTTCAAAGTGGAGAGACCGAACAGCACCAACATCATCGTGATGATCCAGAAGCGCACCACGACCTGCGTTTCGCGCCAGCCTTTTTGTTCGAAATGGTGGTGCAGTGGCGCCATCAGGAAAATCCGCCGCCCGGTGCCGTAGCGCTTCTTGGTGAACTTGAACCAGGTCACCTGGGCGATCACCGACAGCGTCTCGACGACGAAGATGCCGCCCATGATGAAGAGGACGATTTCCTGGCGCACGATGACGGCCAGCGTGCCCAGCGCGCCGCCCAGCGCCAGGGCGCCGACGTCGCCCATGAAGACCTGCGCCGGGTGGGTGTTGAACCACAGGAAGGCCAGGCCCGCGCCGGCCATCGCGCCGCAGAAGATGATCAGTTCGCCCGCGCCGGGAATGTGCGGGATGAACAGGTATTTCGAATAATTGGCGCTGCCGGTCAGGTAGGCGAACACGCCCAGCGCGGTGCCCACCATGACGGTCGGCATGATGGCCAGGCCGTCCAGGCCGTCGGTCAGGTTGACGGCGTTGCTGGTGCCGACGATGACGCAATAGGTCAGCGCGATGAAGCCCCACACGCCCAGCGGATAGCTGATGGTCTTGAAGAAGGGCACGATCAGATCGGCCTTGGGCGGCAGGTCCATGGAGAAGCCGGACTGCACCCAGGCGAAGATCAGGTCCCACACATTGGCCGCGCTGGGCGCCGAGACGGACACCGAGAACGCCAGGTAGAAGGCGGCCGTCAGGCCGATCAGCGACTGCCAGAAGTATTTTTCGCCGGAGCCCATGCCCTTCGGGTCTTGCCGCACCACCTTGCGGTAGTCGTCCACCCAACCCACCGCGCCGAAGCCCAGCGTGACCAGCAGCACCGGATAGATGAAGCGGTTCGACAGGTCGCACCACAGCAGGGTCGAGACGGCGATGGAGATCAGGATCAGCAGGCCGCCCATGGTCGGCGTGCCGTGTTTTTTCAGATGCGTCTGCGGACCGTCGGTGCGCACGGCCTGGCCGACCTTCATGCGCGTCAGCATGCGGATCACGCCCGGACCGGCGCCCAGGCCGATCACCAGCGCGGTGATGGTGGCGAAGACGGCGCGGAAGGTGATAAAGTTGAAGACCCGCAGGGGGCCGAGGTCTTGCTGGAAATAGTGAGCGAGCCAGAGCAGCATGATTAGTGAGCTTCCTTATTATTGTTGTTATGTGATCCAATCAAATGCTGCACGGCCCGTTCCATCTTCATGAAGCGGGAGCCCTTGATCAATACCGTTGCCTCCGGCCGGCCGGCCAGCAGCGCGTCCAGCGCCGCCAGCAAGTCGTCGAAGCGTTCAAAATGGGCCACGTTGGCGCCGCGCAGATGGCGCGCCAGTTCGCCCGTGGCCAGCACGTGCTCGATGCCCTTGGCGAGGGCGTAGGCGGCGATTTCCTCGTGGAACTGCCGACCCTGGCTGCCCACCTCGCCCATGTCGCCCAGCACCAGGATGCGCGGCGCGCCCGCCTGCGCCAGCACGTCGATGGCGGCGCGCACCGAATCGGGATTGGCGTTGTAGCTGTCGTCGATGACGGCGGCGCCGCTGGCGGCGCGCTTGCGCTGCAGGCGGCCGTTGACGGGTTCGAACGCCTGCAGGCCGCGCTGGATGGAGTCGATGGCGACGCCGGCGCCCAGCGCGCAGGCGATCGCCGCCAGGGCGTTGCGCACATTGTGCTCGCCGGCCGCGCGCAGGGCGACGAAGAACTGTTGCGCGCCGGCGGCGCCGCGCACGCTGACCAGCATGTCGCTGCCGAAGTCGTCGGCCTGGCGGTAGGTGCAACTGACGTCGGCCTCGCGCTCCAGGCCGAAGGTGATGCTGCGCCGCGCGCCGGCCAGGCCGCGCCACAGTTCGCTGAATTCCTCGCCGTGCGGGTAGACGGCCACGCCGTCGGCCGGCAGGGCCTGCAGCACGGCGCCGTTCTCCAGCGCCACGGCGGCCACCGTGTGCATGAATTCCTGGTGCTCGCGCTGGGCGTTGTTGACCAGGCCGACGGTCGGCGCGGCGATCGCCGCCAGGCGGGCGATTTCGCCCGGATGGTTCATGCCCAGTTCGACGACGGCGGCGCGCTGCGCCGCGTCCAGGCGGAACAGGGTGAGCGGCACGCCGATTTCATTGTTCAGGTTGCCGCGCGTGGCCAGCCGGCCCTCCTCGCCGTAGGCCGCCGCGAGTATCGCCGCGAGCAGTTCCTTGACCGTGGTCTTGCCGTTGCTGCCGGTGACGCCGATCAGCGGCAGCGTGAAGTGGCGCCGCCACAGGTTGGCGATCTGCCCCAGCGCGGCCAGGCTGTCCGGCACGACGATGGCCGGCAGGGTCCAGCCGGCCGGCAGTTCCTCGACCAGCACGGCGGCGGCGCCCTTCCCGGCCACCTCGGCCAGGAAGGCGTGGGCGTCGAAGTGCTCGCCGCGCAGGGCGACGAAGAGCGCGCCCGGCGCGACGTTGCGGCTGTCGCTGCAGACGCCGGCGAAGGCGGCGTCGCCGCGCAGGGTGGCGCCGGCCAGGGCCGGCAGCAATTGGGCCAGGGTGGCGCGCATCAGTTGGTCCTCATCATCGTCAGGCGCGCCGACAGGGCCAGTTGCGCGTGTTCGGTGTCGGAGAAGGCCAGCTTCTTGCCCTTGATTTCCTGATACGACTCGTGGCCCTTGCCGGCCAACAGGATCACATCCACCTTGGCGGCGTGCTTGACGGCCGAAAGGATGGCGGCGGCGCGGTCCTCGATGCTCAGCGCCACCGGTTCGGCGTGCTGCGGATCCATGCCGGCCATGATCTGGCCGATGATGGCGTGCGGGTCTTCGCTGCGCGGGTTGTCGCTGGTGACGATGACGTGGTCGGCCATCTGCGCGATGGCGCCCATCTGCGGCCGCTTGCCCGGGTCGCGGTCGCCGCCGCAGCCGAACACGCACCACAACTGCCCGCCGCGCTCCTGCGCCACCTGGCGCAGCGCGGCCAGGGTTTTCTGCAGCGCGTCCGGGGTGTGGGCGTAGTCGACCACGACCATCGGCGCGTCGTGGCCGCCCACCTGCTGCATGCGCCCCGGCGCCGGCGTCAGCGCCTCGAGCGCCTCGACGGCGGCGCGCAGGCCGACGCCCTTGGCCAGCAGCGCGCCCAGCACGCCGAGCGCGTTGCTAATGTTGAAATGGCCGACCAGGCGGGTCTTCACCAACGCCGAGCCGAGCGGGCAGTCGAGGTGGAAATCGGTGCCGGCGTGGCGGCTGCGGAACTGGCTGGCGCGCAGCATCGTGACGCCCTCCAGGTCGGGCAGCGCGGCCGCGTCGCGCAGGGTGTAGCCGATCAGCGGCAAGGCGCCGGGCAGCTTGCCGCGCAGGCGCGCGGCCAGGCGCAGGCCCATCGCGTCGTCCAGGTTCAGCACCGCCGTTTGCAGGCCGGGCCAGTCGAACAGGGCCGTCTTGGCCGCCTCGTAGGCGGCCATGTCGCCGTGGTAGTCGAGATGGTCGCGCGTCAGGTTGGTGAACAGCGCGACGTCGAAATGCATGCCGGCCGTGCGGCCCTGCTCGAGGCCGATCGAGGAGGCCTCGATGGCGACGGCGGCGGCGCCGGCGGCGCGCATCTCGGCCAGCTTGCGCGCCAGCAGCACCGCGTCCGGCGTGGTGTAGCCGGTGACGTCGAAGCTCACCTCGCCGCGCGGCTTGGCCAGGCCGACGCCGAGCGTGCCGATGACGGCCGTGGCCAGGCCGACGCGGGCGAAGGCCTGGCCCAGCCAGACGGCGCTGGAGGTCTTGCCGTTGGTGCCGGTGACGGCGACGCTGTACATGGCGGCGTCCGGCATGCCGTAAAAGGCGTGGGCGATCGGGCCGGCGCGGCGCTTCAGGTCGGCCACCAGCAGGTGCGGCAGGGTCCACGCCGGATCCCAGGCGCAGTCCCTGGCCTCGCAGACGATGGCGGCGGCGCCCTGGGCGATGGCGGCGGCGATGAAGGCGCGCCCGTCGCCGGCGGCGCCGGGATAGGCGAAGAACACGTCGCCGGCCTGGATGCGGCGCGAATCGGAGGCCAGTTGGCCCCGCGGCGCCGCTTGGGCGATCCACAAACTGATATCTTGAATGGTCATGTCGGACATTACATTGCCTCCGGGCCGGCGTTGGCCGGGATGACGATTTCGGTGACGGAGGAATCGGGCGGGATGTTCAGCGCCCGCAGCGCGTTGGTGGCCACCGCCGCGAAGGTCGGCGCGGCCACCTGGCCGCCGTAGTGGCCGCCGCTGGTCGGTTCGTCGATCATGACGGCGATGATGAAGCGCGGCGCCGACATCGGCACCATGCCGACGAAGGAGCCGATGTATTTGCGCGGCATCGCGTACTTGCCGTTTTCAACCTTGTAGGCGGTGCCGGTCTTGCCGCCGACGCGGTAGCCGGCGACCTGGGCCTGCTTGGCCGTGCCCTTCGGGCCGGAGACCACCATCTCGAGCATCTCGCGCATGTCCTGGGCCGTGCGCGGCTTGATGATCTGCTGGCCCTGCGGCGCCTCGGCCAGCTTCTGGAACGACAGCGGGATGGTGTCGCCGTCGCGGGCGAACATCATGTAGCCGCGCGCCAGCTGGATCAGCGACACCGAAATGCCGTTGCCGTAGCTCATGGTGGCCTGCTCGACCGGGCGCCACGATTTGTAGGGGCGCACGCGGCCGGCGACGGCGCCGGGGAAGCCGAACTTGGGTTGCTGGCCGAAGCCGACCTTGGTGAACATTTCCCACATCTCCTGCGCCGGCATGCCCAGCGCGATCTTCGAGGTGCCGATGTTGGACGACTCCTCGATGATCTCGGCGACGCTGATGACGCCGTGCGCCTTGGTGTCGGTGATGGTGCGGTCGGCGATGGTGAAGCGGCCCGGCCCGGTGTCGATCAGGGTGCCGGGCTTGACGCGGCCGCTGTCGAGCGCCAGCGCGACCGTGAAGGGCTTCAGGGTCGAGCCGGGCTCGAAGGTGTCGGTCATGACGCGGTTGCGCAACTGCTGGCCGGTCAGCTTGCGGCGGTCGTTCGGGTCGTAGCTCGGGTAGTTGGCCAGGGCCAGCACCTCGCCCGTGTGCACGTCCAGCACCACGGCGGCGCCGGCCTTGGCCTTGAACTTCTCGACCGCCTCCTTCAACTGCGTGAAGGCGATGTACTGGATCTTGCTGTCGACCGACAGCACCAGGTCCTTGCCGTCGTGCGGTTCGTGGATCGAGCCGATGTCCTCGACGATGTGGCCGAGGCGGTCCTTGATGACGCGCCGGCTGCCGGTGCTGCCGACCAGGCTCTTCTGCTGCGCCAGCTCCATGCTTTCCTGGCCGACGTCCTCGACGTTGGTGAAGCCGACCACGTGGGTCATCACCTCGCCCTGCGGGTAGAAGCGCTTGTATTCCTTGCGCGCGTCGATGCCGTCGATGTCGAGCTTGGCGATCTTCTCGGCCACGTCCATCTCGACCTGGCGCTTCAGGTACACGAAGCTGCGGTCGGAGTCGAGCTTCTTGCGCAGCTCGGCCTCGCTCATCTCGAGCAGGCCGGCCAGGGCGCGGATTTTTGCCGGCGTCGCCTGCAGCACGTCGTCGGGGATGGCCCAGATGGCCTTCACCGGCACGGACGAGGCCAGCACCTGGCCGTTGCGGTCGGTGATCTTGCCGCGCGTGGCCGGCAGCTCGAGGGTGCGGGCGTAGCGGATCTCGCCCTGCTTCTGCAGGAACTGCGTCGACACGCCCTGCAACCACAGGGCCCGCCCGGCCAGCAGCGCGAAGGCGGCGAACAGCACGAACAGCACGACGCGCGAGCGCCACACCGGCAGGCTCACGGCCAGCATCGGGTTCTTCGAGAAGGGCACGCCCTTCGAGGCCGCCACGCGCGAGCCGCTCGCGCCGCCGCGCTTCATGGCTCGCCCTGCGTCAGGTATTGGGTGCGCGCCGCCGTCAGCGGCGTCATGTTCAGGTCGCGCCGGGCGATCGACTCGATGCGCTCGTGCTTGCCCAGGGTCGACTGGTCCAGTTGCAGCTGGGCCCACTCGATGTCGAGCTGGCGCGCCTGGCCCTGGGCCCGCTCGAGTTCGATGAACAGGTGGCGCGCCTGGTACTGCGCGTTCACCAGCGAGAGCGCGCAGCCGACCAGGAAAGCGGTCAGGACGATGTTGAGCTTGCCGCTCATCGGCCCGCCCCCGGCAGGCGCAGCGCGACGCGCATCACCGCCGAGCGGGAACGGGGATTGGCCTCGACCTCGGCGTCGGACGGCTTCATCTTGGCGATCAGCTTCATCTCCGGCTGCGGCAGGTCGACGGCGCGGATCGGCAGGCGCCGGTCCGGCTGCGCCACGTTGGCCTTGGAGGCGAAGAAGCGCTTGACCATGCGGTCCTCCAGCGAGTGGAAGCTGATGACGACCATGCGCCCGCCCGGCGCCAGGCATTCGTAGGCCTGGCTCAAGCCGATTTCGAGGTCTTCCAGTTCCTTGTTAATGAATATGCGGATAGCCTGAAAGGTGCGGGTTGCGGGGTCCTTACCCTTCTCGCGGGTCTTGACGGCGCCCGCCACGAGAGCGGCAAGCTGGCGTGTGCTTGAAATCGGCTCGACCGCGCGGCGAGCAACAATCGCCTTTGCAATCTGAAAAGCAAACCGTTCTTCCCCATATTCGCGTATCACCCTTTCCAGTGTCTGTTCGTCCTCGCCGGCCAGCCACTCGGCCGCCGAGACGCCGCGCGTGGTGTCCATGCGCATGTCGAGCGGCCCGTCGTTGCGGAAGCTGAAGCCGCGCGCGGCGTCGTCCACCTGCGGCGAGGAGATGCCCAGGTCGAGCAGGATGCCGTCGACCCGCTCCACGCCGCGCGCGGCCAGGCTGGCGCGCATGGTGGCGAAACTGTCGTGCACGATCTGGAAGCGCGGGTCGGCGATCTGCTCGGCGGTGGCGATGGCCTGCAAGTCCTTGTCGAAGCCGACCAGGCGCGCGCCGGCGCCCAGGCGCGACAGGATCAGGCGGCTGTGGCCGCCCCGTCCGAAGGTGCCGTCGACATAGATGCCGTCGGCGCGCGGTCCGGCCAGATCGAGGGCGTCGACCGCCTCGTCCAGCAGCACCGTGCGATGCTGAAATTCCGGCACCGATAATATTGTCATCACGGAGCCTTAAAAAGAGAAATTGGAGAGTACATCGGGGGCGCCGGTGGCGATGGCCTGCTGCTCTTTGTCGGCCAGCGTGGCCGCGTCCCAGATTTCAAAATGCGCGCCCATGCCGATCATCATCACTTCGCGGCCCAGGCCGGCGCCGTTGCGCAACTCCGGCGCGATCAGGACGCGCCCGGCCGAGTCCAGCTCGACGTCGCAGGCGTTGCCCAGGTAGATGCGCTGCCAGGCGCGCGCGGCCATCGGCCAGGCGGCGATTTGCACGCGGTGGTTTTCCCAGACGGGGCGCGGAAAGAACAGCAGGCAACCGTCGGGGTGCCGGGTCAGCGTCAGGCGGCCTTCGCATTGGATCGCCAGCGCGTCACGGTGCTTGGCGGGGATAGACATCCTGCCCTTTGCATCGAGATTGATTGCGGACGCGCCTTGAAACACGAAATACCTTTGACCTCAAAATGATTAAAATGCGGCTTGGCGCAATGCCAACGAGGGGAAAAGTTCCCACAAAAAGACACTTTTTCACACAGTTTCCCACTTTAGTGGATGGCAAGATAGTGGTCAAGCGCTTTCCGTCTGGCGAAACAGTGATTTTATTAATGAAATGAAGGACTTAGCGGATATCCTTGAAGAAGCTCCATATGAAAATATATCGATAAATTAGGCACTTATGGAAGATAGTGAATGTGCTACCTCACCTGTGCGCATGGGTTTGCCCGCGAAAAAGGGGGTTTAGGCGCGAATGTAAAAGATTAAAATAAATACATATAGTTGACTCAGTACAATAAAACGCGGCGCGGGGCCGATGCGGGCGCGGACGCCGGAACGGCGGGCCGAAGTGGTGATTTTTGGTTAGATTTGGCTATTTTACAGCTTTTCAAGGCCGCCCCGGAACGGGCGCCCGGCCCGCGCCGACTGTTTAATTGCGGCAACTTGAGAGCGGGGTAAAAATAATTTGTATATACAACTTAATGGCAATGATTTCCGTACGGACATAAAAAAAGACCCCGCTCGGGAGGTCTGGCACTGACTTAAAACGCGCCGCGCGACGCTCGACGGCGCGCGCGGGGCCCTGGCGGGACAGCGCGCGCCGCGCACATGGCGCAAGGCGCCGGCATGGCGGCGGCGCCGGAAATTCAAGTGAAGCAGGCCGATAGGCCGGATTTTGTTACGGCGCTCCTCCTTGCGGACTCGCGCTATGACAGCCATTCCTCTAGGCGCCGAATTACTCCGGCGCTCAAGCTTTCTACCCGCACGCTCCGCGAGCAGCATCATCGCGTGCCTATTTGAAATTGCACCAGGTGGAGGTTACCGCGTTTCACCGTAACTTAATACGCTCGTCTCTGTGGCCCTATTCCTCGCCTTACACCCAGCCGGCTTGCGCCGGACGGGCTTTCGGCGGACGGCCGTTAACCGTCACCCCGCTCTATGGAGTCCGGACCTTCCTCCCGTCGGCGCATTGCTGCGTCAACCAGCGACTGTCTGGCCTGCTTCACCCGCCATTGTACCGCACCGCGCGCCGCGCCGCCCGCGCAAGCGGGGACGGACCACGATTTCCGGG
>JANXSQ010000139.1 GCA_025356595.1 Janthinobacterium sp.
GGCGCCGTGAAGGCTTGCCACAGCACGCCCTTGACGATGTAGTTGTGGATGTCGCGCACGCGCTCGTCGCCCAGTTGCGAGTCGCGCAGGCGCGAGACGGCGTCGTACTCGTACAGGCCCTGCTGGGCCTTGGTGGTCGACTTGATGTGCCACTGCATGAGCGGCATGTTCAGCGCCGCCGCCACCTCCTCGGCCAGCATGGTCTTGCCGGTGCCGGGCTCGCCCTTGATCAGCAGCGGGCGCTGCAGCGTCAGCGCGGCGTTGACCGCCAGTTTCAGGTCGGCGGTCGCGACATAATTGTCGGAACCCTGGAAGCGGTGGCCTTGGCCTGGATGTGCGTGCATGGGCGGGTCGATCGAAGTGGAAATTAAGCCGAGTATAAGACAGAAAGGCGCCGCGCCGCCATGCGCGGCGGCGGCGGGCGGGGGGAGGGGCGCGAGGTTGCGCGTCCACATGACAAACATTCAAAGTGGACTTGCGGGAACTTCTTGGGTTAAAATCGCAGGTTGATAGTGCGAAACTCAAGGTTAGCACCCGCCGTATCCCCGATTACCACTGATTACCTTTGCCACCATGAAAAAAATCTTCGCACTTCTCGTGCTCGCCGGCATGGCCAATGTCGCCGCAGCGGCGGACATCGTTGGAAACGCCAAGGCCGCCCCAGCCAAGGTTGAAATGTGTATCGGTTGCCACGGCATCCCAGGATACAAAGCGACTTTCCCGGAAGTGTTCCAGGTGCCGATGATCGGTGGCCAGTCGGCCAAGTACATCGAAGGCGCTCTGAAAGCCTATCAAAAAGGCGATCGCAAGCACCCGACCATGAAGGGCATTGCGGCCAGCCTGTCGGACCAGGACATCGCTGACGTTGCGGCGTACTACTCGCAACAATCCATCCAGCCGAAATAAGGGAAGCCGACATGAAAAAAATTATCACCGCCCTGTTCTGCTCCACGATCTCCCTCAGCGCCCTGGCCGGCGGCAACATCGACGCCGGCAAAGCGCTGGCCGAAAAATACAGCTGCGCCGCCTGCCACGGCAAGGACCTGAATTCGCCGATCGACCCTTCGTATCCGAAGCTGGCCGGCCAGCACAAGGATTACCTGGAACACGCGCTGACGAGTTACAAGCGCGGCGACGCCGCCAACGGCCGCAACAACGCCATCATGACCGGTCAAGTCAAGCCGCTGACCAACCAGGACATCAAGGATCTGGCCGCATACCTGCACAGCCTGCCTACGACGCTGGTGATCCATCGCTGAGATGGTCTGGTAACAGTCAAAAAAAGCCACGTTCGCGTGGCTTTTTTTATGCTTCTTCCCGGGAGTCCGTGAGGAACTTTTTTATTGCCGGGCGGCGCAGCGCAAGCGCGCGGCGCCCGGGTCCGCCGGCCGCTGTCAGCGCCGCCGCACGCACTCGAGGTAGGCGGTGCCGTCCGGCGGCAGGCCGGCGCGCTGCGAGTTCCAGATCATCTGGCCCAGGCATTCCATGATCTGGTGGTGGGCCGCGTGTTCCGAGTCGAGCCGCTGGCTCAGGCCCTGGCTGGCCGCGCGGATGCCCATGGGGCGGTCGACGGCGATCTGTTCGGCGATGGTCAGGTGCATCGACAGGTGCAGGAAGGGGTTCGCCTGGCCGCCGTCGCCGGCGTAGTCGCGCGCCAGCGCCGCCTCGACGTCGCCCAAGTCGCTCTCGTATTCCGGATGCTGGACGATCCAGTCGAGCGCGATCGCTTCGAGCGGGCTGAGGATTTCCTTGGCGTGGTGTTTGCGGTAGATGTCGCAGAAGAAACGGCGCACATCGTCTGAGGACGGAGTAAACATCGTGGGATCACTGAGGTAAATGGAGCAGCCGCCATTGTACCGCGTGCCGAATATGTGTACCCTTGGCTTGCTAATATTCAACTTTTGACGGAGACCTCCATGCTCAACGATACCGCCCTCGACACCCTGTTCTACGCCGCGCGCACCCACAACGGCTGGCTCGACCGTCCGGTCAGCGACGCCCAGCTGGCGCTCATGTTCGACCTGATGAAGTGGGCGCCGACCTCGATCAACAGCTCGCCGGCGCGCATCGTCTTCGTCAAGTCGGCGGCGCAAAGGGAAAAGCTGGCCGCCTGCATGGCGCCGGGCAACGCGCCGAAGGTCCTGCAGGCCCCCGTGACGGCGATCATCGGCATGGACATGGCCTTCTATGAAAAACTGCCGCAACTGGCGCCCCACGTCGACGCCCGCTCCTGGTTCTCCGGCAACAAGGCGCTGGCCGACGCCACCGCCTTCCGCAATTCCTCGCTGCAGGGCGCCTACCTGATCATGGCGGCGCGCGCCATCGGCCTCGACTGCGGGCCCATGTCCGGCTTCGACGAGGAGCAGGTGAACGCCGCCTTCTTCGCCGGCGGCACGGTGCGCGCCAACTTCGTCTGCAGCCTCGGCTACGGCGACGCCACCAAGGTGCGTCCGCGCGGCCCGCGCTTTTCCTTCGACGAGGCGTGCAAGATCGTCTAGGCGGCGCGCGGCCGCCGCCGGCGTGAAGGGCGGGGCGCCGCCGCTCCTTGCGGCGGACAGCAAAACGGGCATCCTCGGATGCCCGTTTTGTCTTGCCGCGATCCCTGCGCTAGTCCTTGTGCCCCTCGGGAAGCAGCAGGGCCGGCGCCGTGTCGCACAGCGTCTCCTCGCACTGCAGCGGCTCTTGCGAGCGCGGCGCGTGCGGCTGGCGCAGGTAGCGCGAGGTGTGGCGGTGCGGCGCCGGGTTGCCGTGCACCGGCCAGGTCAGGAAGCGCGACAGTTCCTGCAGCGCGCGCTGGTAGACGTCGCGCTTGAACTCGATGACCACGTCCAGCGGCACCCAATACTCGTGCCAGCGCCAGGCGTCGAACTCGGGATGGTCGGTCAGGCGCAGGTTGACGTCGTTATCGCGGGCGCACATGCGCAGCAGGAACCAAATCTGCTTTTGCCCACGGTAATGGCCGCGAATCTCGCGCTTGATGAAATGGTCCGGCACTTCGTAGCGCAACCAGTCGCGCGTGCGGCCGACGATCTTGACGTGTTCCTGCCGTAATCCTATCTCCTCTTCCAGTTCACGAAACATGGCTTGTTCGGGGGTTTCCCCGTATTTAATGCCGCCTTGCGGAAACTGCCACGAGTGCTCGCGCACCCGTTTTCCCCACCACACCTCATTCTGGGCGTTTAGCAGGATGATGCCGACGTTGGGCCGGAACCCTTCACGATCGAGCATATTGCACCTCAAACTTTCTGCGACCGAGCGTCCCTCTTATATTTTTGCCCACAACTCCGCGCGCCGAGACCGGTTTCCGGGTAAGAATCCGGTCGGATTGCCATCTATTGCACGCATTTGTATAAAGTATGGACGCATCAGCCAGCTAATCCTTTAAAATTAGGTTGATTATAACCCTCTCTTTTTAAAAAGAATTCACCGTTATGCGCGCCTCCCGATTTTTTATCTCCACGCTTAAAGAAGCCCCGTCCGACGCCGAAATCGTCAGCCATCAATTGATGATGCGCGCCGGCATGATCAAACGCCTCGGTTCGGGCATCTACACCTATATGCCGATGGGCCTGCGCGTGATCCGCAAGGTCGAAGCCATCGTCCGCGAGGAGATGAACAACGCCGCCGGCATCGAACTGCTGATGCCGCTGGTGCAGCCGGCCGAGCTGTGGCAGGAAACCGGCCGCTGGGACAAGATGGGCGCCGAGCTGATGCGCGTGAAGGACCGCCACGGCCGCGAATACGCGATCCAGCCCACCTCCGAGGAAGTCATCACCGACGTCGTGCGCACGGAGATCAAGTCCTACCGCCAGCTGCCGCTCAACTTCTACCATATCCAGACCAAGTTCCGCGACGAGCGCCGGCCCCGCTTCGGCCTGATGCGCGGGCGCGAATTCACCATGAAGGACGCCTATTCCTTCGACCGCGACGCGGCCGGCCTGCAGAAATCGTATGAAATCATGTTCGGCGCCTACGTCAAGATCTTCACCCGCTTCGGCCTGAAGTTCCGCGCCGTGGCGGCCGACAACGGCGCCATCGGCGGCTCCGGCTCGCACGAGTTCCACGTCATCGCCAGCACCGGCGAGGACGCGCTGGTGTACTGCCCGACCTCGGACTACGCGGCCAACATGGAGGCGGCCGAGGCGCTGCCGGTGGCCGCCACGCGCGCCGCGCCGGCCCTGCCGCTGACCAAGACGGCCACGCCGGACACGGTGAAGTGCGAAACCGTCGCCGCGCTGCTGGGCCTGAAGCTGGAGCAGACCGTGAAGACCATCGCGCTGACGGTGGAAACGGAACAGCAGGGCAAGCTGACGACGCAGTTCTGGATGCTGCTGTTGCGCGGCGACCATGAGCTGAACGAAGTCAAGGTCGGCAAGATCGCCGGCCTGGCCGGCCACCGCTTCTCGACCGAGGCGGAAATCCTCGCCGTCTACGGCAGCCTGCCCGGCTACCTGGGCCCGATCGGCACCAAGGCGCCCGTCACCATCGTGGCCGACCGCAGCGTCGCCAACATGGCGGACTTCTGCTGCGGCGCCAACGAGGCCGGTTTCCACTTCACCGGCGCCAACTGGGGCCGCGACCTGCCCGAGCCGGCCCTGGTGGCCGACCTGCGCAACGTCGTCGAGGGCGACGCCTCGCCGGACGGCAAGGGCGTGCTGGCGATCGAGCGCGGCATCGAAGTGGGCCACGTGTTCCAGCTCGGCACCTCCTACTCGGAAAGCATGAAGGCCACCTTCCTGGACGAAAACGGCAAACCGGCGCCGCTGCAGATGGGGTGCTACGGCATCGGCGTGACGCGCATCCTGGGCGCCGCCATCGAACAGAACTTCGACGACAAGGGCATCATCTGGCCGACCGCGATCGCGCCCTTCGAGCTGGTGCTGTGCCCGATGAGCTACGACCGCAGCGAACTGGTCAAGGAAGAGACCGACAAGCTGTACGCGGCCATGCAGGCGGCCGGCATCGACGTCATCATCGACGACCGCGGC
This sequence comes from Janthinobacterium sp., assembly GCA_025356595.1. Lineage (GTDB taxonomy): Bacteria > Pseudomonadota > Gammaproteobacteria > Burkholderiales > Burkholderiaceae_D > Janthinobacterium. Next base: position 4,989 of record JANXSQ010000139.1, read on the forward strand.
TTGCGCCCGGGCGCCATGTTCGCCGACTGGGAACTGATCGGCGTGCCGCACCGCATCGTCATCGGCGAGCGCGGCCTGAAGGAAGGCAATCTGGAATACCAGGGCCGCCGCGACACCGAGGCGAGCGCCGTGCCGCTGGCCGAGATGGTCGGCTTCATCCAGGGCAAAATGGCGCAGTGAACACGCGGCGCACGCATTGGCGCGGCCGCGCCGCCCTGCTGCTGCTGGCGGCGGGGCTGGCCGGTGCCGGCGCGGCCAGGGCCGGCAGCCAGAAGGAAGAGGCGCTGGCCGATTCGGTGCGCCTGGCGCTGTCGCACGCCATCCGCGACGAGCGCGCGCCGCAGCCGCAGTTCAAGGACGGCGCCGAGCGCCGGCGCTACGACGACTGGCTGGCGCAAATGTCGGCGCGGCTGGCGCGCAAGCTGCCCGACGTCCAGGTGCGCACCGAGTTCCTCGAGGCGGCCTGGTACGAGGCGCGCCGCGCCGGCCTGGACCCGGCCCTGGTGCTGGGCCTGATCCAGGTCGAATCGGCCTACCGCAAATACGCCGTCTCGATGGCCGGGGCGCGCGGCTACATGCAGGTGATGCCCTTCTGGACCGGCGTCATCGGCGACAGCGACCGGCGCAAGCTCTTCCACATGCAAACCAATCTGCGCTACGGCTGCGCCATCCTGCGCATGTACGTCGACATGGAGAAGGGCAACCTCTACCTGGCGCTGGGCCGCTACAACGGCAGCCGCGGCCGGCCGGAATACCCGAACGCCGTGCTGGCGGCGTGGAAGCGCTGGGAACTGTAACTTCTACGCCGGGGTCAGGTCTTGTCTTTTGCCTTTTGCTTCGC
>JANXSQ010000073.1 GCA_025356595.1 Janthinobacterium sp.
GTTGGCAGTCATCGGAGGGGGACCACCTTTCCACAAATTTTCGAGATTCCCAATTTACAAGGAATCCGACCTAGTCGCGTGGGCGGAAAAAATGCTTGGTGAGGCCCATTCGAGCACATCTGAGTTCGGCCCAAAATCATGACAGCCTCAGTATTTAGGCCGAGACCGATGACCAGTGAAACTATCGCCAAGGCCCTTGGCGGACGCCGCGAAGGAACAAATTGGTTGGCGCGCTGCCCAGCGCACGACGACCGCACTCCGAGTTTGGCGCTACGGGATACCAACGAAGGAAAAGTGCTAGTCCATTGTCATGCCGGGTGCGCACAAGCAGAGGTCATCGCCAAGCTGCAATCAAAAGGTCTGTGGAAACATAACGAACCTCGCCCGTGGCGAAACATGCCTTCGTGCCGTCCGCCAAAGCTGATCGAGCCGGATCCAGATGCAATCAAGAGGGCCGATTCCGCATTTCGGATCTGGCAGGCTGCAAAGCCCCCGGAAGGGACTTTGGTCGAAACATATCTCAGGTCACGCGGATTGCGTCTACCACCAACTCCGGCGCTGCGGTTTCACCCTGGGTTGCCACATCCCTCGGGCGGCATCTGGCCTGCCATAATAGCGCTTGTGACAGATTCAGTGAATGGAACGCCTAGGGCCATCCACCGCACATTTCTTGCGCCGGACGGCAGCGGCAAGGCGTTGGTCGATCCGCAGAAGATGATGCTCGGGTCATGTCGTAGTGGTGTCGTGCGCCTCGGAAAGCCCAGCAATGTGCTGATGGTGGGAGAGGGCATTGAGACTTGCCTCTCAGTTCAGCAAGTGACGGGAACACCCGCTTGGGCAGCGCTTTCCGCTTCAGGTCTTAGGTCCCTCAATATGCCACCTTCTATCAAACACCTGACATTATTGACGGACGGAGACAAGGTTGGCGAATCGGCTGCACACGCATGTGCCAAACAATCCAGACGCGAAGGTCGCACAGTTCGCATCGCCCGTCCGCCAACTGGCATCGACTTCAATGACATGCTGATGGATGCCCAAAGATGAGCGCACCAACAGATGATGGTGCCCTAGGAAGAGTTGAACAAGCCGAGGTCATTTCGGATGGTGCGCCATGCCCACCGGCATACAGTGAAGAGGCTTTGGCGTTACAGTTCGCAGAGAGCTACGCCAATGAGCTGAGATATGTTGCTGCCTGGGACCAATGGTTTCATTGGGATGGAATGCGGTGGAAACCAGACAAGACATTGCTGACTCGCGATTTAGTACGCAAAATCTGCCGAGTGGCCGCAAATGACTGTAAGGAATCTCGTTTCCAAAAAGCTCTGGCAAGCGCGAAAACTGTCATGTCTGTTATTCATTTGGCCAAAGCGGACCAGCGACTCGCGGCAACGGCAGATCAGTGGGATCGCGACCCATGGTTGCTTAACACCCCTAGTGGGGTTATCGATCTTCGCGATGGATCAATGCACAAGCAGCGTCCGCAAGATCATATGACCAAAATTACCGCAGTGGGACCGGGAGGTTTGGGTAAAGTTTGGCGGGCTTTTCTTGAACGAGTGACTGATGGAGACTCGGAGTTGCAGAGGTTCCTGCAGCGGATAGTCGGTTACGCGCTAACGGGCGATACATCTGCTCACGCGATCTTCTTCCTCTTTGGAACCGGGGCCAATGGAAAGTCCGTGTTCATGGAAACAATTTCCAATATGTTGGCTGACTATAAAAGAACAGCCCCAATTGAGACTTTCACCGCCACTATGAATGATAGGCATCCCACGGACCTTGCTGGACTGCAAAGCGCGCGACTCGTCACTGCCACGGAAACAGAGGAAGGCCGTCGTTGGGCAGAGAGCCGGATAAAACAGTTGACTGGCGGAGACAAAATCTCCGCACGTTTCATGCACCAAGATTTCTTTGAATTTACGCCGCAGTTCAAACTTTTTGTTGCCGGAAATCACAAGCCGGGGCTTCGTAGCGTTGACGAGGCGATGAGACGGCGTTTTCATCTCATACCTTTCACGGTAACGATTCCAGACGCAGAACGTGATTTGCAACTTAAAGAGAAGCTGAAGCGCGAATTGCCGGGCATCCTTGCCTGGGCAATCGAAGGCTGTTTGGAATACCAAAAGGTGGGTCTTTCGCCGCCCGAATGCGTGACAAGAGCTACAGGGGCTTATCTCGAAGCAGAAGACGTTACAGCGGCGTGGCTCGAAGAATGCTGTACCGTGGAACCCAATGGGTGGGCAAATTCGACGGAGCTCTTTGCCTCATGGAAGAACTGGGCAGAGCAAGCTGGAGAACCTGTCGGAACACAAAAGGCCTTAACGCAGAAACTCGAAGCGCGCGGCTTTATTCCTCACCGCAAAAATGATGGCCGTGGATTTAAGGGGATCAAATTAAAATACCGCGCAGATTCGAACAACCGGCCCAATCGGTGACACATGTGACACGAGTCTTGAATATCGACGCCACGCGCGTGCGTGAGTGAGTGTTACAGAAGACCTGTCACATGCGTCACCAAGCGATTCAACGTCGATCAATTTCTCTGACTGCGGCATCATTCGAAGTTTCAGAAATAGGCCGCAAAAACCGTTACAATAAGCTTGGTGGAAAATTCGCTGGATACAGCCCCACTTCACGTTTGAAAAAGTTTCAAAGGAGATTTCAAATGGCCAGAGGAGGTCAGCGGGACGGTGCGGGACGCAAGCGGGGAATTCCAAACCGCTTCGCGAAAGCAAACATCGAAAAAGCCGAAAAAACTGGAATCTTACCAGTTGATTATATGCTGGCTGTCATGCGCAATTCAAA
>JANXSQ010000080.1 GCA_025356595.1 Janthinobacterium sp.
CGGATTCCCCTTCTTTATTTGGTACACTTATCCACAGCTGCTACTCAAAAACGCAGCGTCCCGCCCTGGGTCAAATTTGGATCGGCGCGGTGGGTCAATATTGGATCGGCGCCAACAGGCTCTATGCCGTTTTGAGTGGAAATGGATGGCTCATGCAAATATCTTCGGATCAACAATTATAAAATCAATAAAAGTATATTAATTGCAATATCTCATTCGCAGCTACGCGACCGGGGAAAATCATCCCGGCGGGGAGCTCAAGGTGGAGAGACGCCGTTGAAGACGGGCACGCAAGCGGCACGCGCTAAGGTCCAGATCTGGCTTCGGCGCGGGGCAATATGTGTCTCGACGACGCACAGATTGCTGTGACTTTTAAGTATAAAACAATTGTATGGCGGAGTTCGCACGATACGACAGGCGCTATTCAGGAGGCTGCCTCGGGCGCGTGGAGAGCGGACATGTATGCGCGCCATGCCGTCGTGGACTTCGTGTGGCGACAGCATGCTCGTTCCATGAAGGCAGGCAGAATCGCTTACCATGGAAAAATCTCCATCGCCTATGTATCGTCCATATGACCGCATCGAATCCACTTGCCCACCTTCAGTTGCAACAGAAGCACCGCGAGGCGTTGCAGCAAGCGCTGGACTGGCTGCGCGGCGTCGCGCAGCCCATCGGCGTGCTCGTCTCCGGCAGCATCGTTCGCGGGAACCCCGGGCCGGCGAGCGATCTCGACATCGTGGTGCTTCAGGCGGCGCCGGGCCGCCGCCGCGTTCAGCGATGGTTCAATGGAGTGCCCGTTGAACTGTTTTTCAACTCGGAGAAGTGGTTGCGCCATTGCATTCGGGAAGAGGCGGCGCAAGGCCGTCCCGTCATGGCCCACATGCTGGCGACGGGTGTGCTGGTCGAGGACAGCGACGGGCAAATGGCGGCGGTCATCGAGAGCGCCAGGGATGTCCTGGACCATGGCGCGCCCCTGGACGCCGATGCCTTGATGCGCGACAGGTATGCGGCGGCCTGCCAAGTGGAGGACGCGCTGGACTTCGAGGGTGCGGACAGCCCGGATGGCCGGCAGATGCTGGCTCTGGCGGTGGCCGCGGTCGCGCGCCACGCCTATCTTAGCAAGAAGCGCTTCCTGCCCCGGCCGAAGGAACGCCTGGCTTTGCTTGCCACCTTCGAAGCCGACGTGGCGCGACTCTTGTCCCTGGCGCTGAGCCAGGCGCCGGCCGATGCCGCCGGGGCGCTGAAGCAAGCCGCCGAAGAGGTGCTGGGAACGTCCGGCTTCTTCGAATGGGACTCCGGCCAGGACAGCGCGGAACCGCCGCAGCCGAAAACGGACTGAGGTGGCGGCGGGCGGACACGGCGCAGGCGCCGCGTCCGCCAACGTCAAAAGCGCGTTTCGCGCGCGGCGCGCAGGAAGTTGTCGAGGATGGGCGTGCAGTCGAGCAGTTCGACCCCGCCGGCCGAATGGAATTCCGGATGCCACTGCAGGCCGACGACGAAATTGGCGCGCCGGTAGCGTATCGCTTCGACGATATTGTCCGGCTGCGAGTAGGCCTCGACGGTGATGTCGCGCCCCAGGTCCTTGACGGCCTGGTGGTGGATGGAGTTCACCAGCGCCTCCGTGCGCTTGGGGAACATCGGCGCCAGCGTCGAGCCGGTGGGAAAGACGATGTGGTGGCGGTGGCTGTCGTAGCGGTCGTTGACGTGTTCGGAGGCGTCCGGCACGTCCGAGGCGATGTCCTGGTACAGGGTGCCGCCGAAGCCGACATTGATCAGCTGGCAGCCGCGGCAGATGCCCAGCACCGGCTTGCCGGCGTCGACGAATTCATGCAACAGCTCCAGCTCGTACAGGTCGCGGGCGCGGTCGCCGTTCCACTCCGGCCGCGTGGCCGCCTCGGAATAGGTTTGCGGCGCCACGTCCGCGCCGCCCTGCAGCACCAGGCCGTCCAGGTGACGCGCGTAGTGGCGCAGCGTGATGTTGCTGGGATGCATGAGGCCGCCCGTGTTCACCGTCGGGATCATGAACACCAGCACGTCGCGCGACATCACCCATTGCGCGATCGACTCCTCCAGATACTGGAGATTCTTGCTGCGCAGGCCGGTCGAGCCGGGCTCCGGGTGGAAAATCCGCGCCGAGACGCCGATGCGCAGCGTGCGGCGCATGAAATCGCGGCTCGCCTTGTCGCGCATCGAGCGGTAGCGCGCCACGACGACGCGCCAGGCCAGCGCGATGGCCGTGTCGTTCGCCTTCAGGTAGCGCGGCGCGTCCTCGGCGCCGCGGCGCTCCGGCACGCCCTCGGGACGGCTGTCGGCGGCGGGCGGCTGGGGGGGATCGAGATCGGACATGGAACGCCACCTAGTGAAAATCGTTAACAGTTTCAATATAGCCCCGACGGGCGCCACACACGATTAGATTTTGTAACAAAAGCCCGCCCGGCGCCGGAAAAAAATCTATGGTCACCCTCCTTTTTGCAAGCTGATTTTGTATGATGTGAGTAGGCTCGCTTAAATCTATCCGGCGTCTGTTTGGAGATGTCTCTCCGCGCCACGATGAGAGTCGCGCCTGTCGGTCCTAAAAACGGCCTCGGCCTTGAAAAGCCGGTTTTTTTGCCAGGGTATCCGTCAGGCCGGTGTGCCGTTCACGTCATCCAATGTCAGCAGTCGCAAAACCAGGTGGGTGTACGTTAAAACAGTGAGTCCGGAGAGGCCGTCATTTCGCGATGACGGCCTCTTTCATTTCAAATTCCGTATGATGGGCCGCAATGGCCCATGCGGTGCGCGCCAGTTTGTTCGCCAAGGCACAGGCCACCACGTTGGAATGGCGCCGTGTGAGCATGGAGCGCACCCACTCTGCCAGCCGTCCTCGCTGGCGCTCCAGGCGCTGCATATAGGCCCGGGCGCATTGCACCAGCAGGCGCCGTAAATCCTTGTCGCCACGCTTACTGATGCCCAGCAGATTGTTCCTGCCGCCAGTGCTGTGCTGACGCGGCACTAGTCCGACGGCAGCGGCAAAGTCCCGACTGCAACGGTAATGTTTTCCATCGCCCACTTCCGCCGCGAGCACGCTGGCCGTGATTGGGCCGATACCGGGAATCGTCATGAGCCTCTGGCCCAGGTCGTCCTCGGTCACTTGACGAGTCAAATCTTTTTCGATGTCGGCGATCTGTTCGTCGAGGTACTTGAAGTGAACTTGTAGTCGCTCCAGCACCATCATCAGCCGTGCTGGCAGGTGCTCTTCTGCCAGCACGGAAGGTAATCGTTTGATCGCGGCGCGGCCAACCGGCAGGCTGATGCCGAACTCCAGCAGAAAGCCGTGGATTTGGTTGCTTGCCTTGACCCTGTCGCGCACCAGCGATTCGCGTACGCGGTGCAGCGCAGACAGCGTTTGCTGGGATTCGTTCTTGGGCGTCACGAAACGCATTGAAGGCCGGCAGGCCGCTTCGCAGATCGCCTCCGCATCGATGAAATCGTTCTTGTTGCTCTTGACGAAGGGGCGCACGAACTGTGGCGAGATCAGCTTGGCCTCATGGCCGAAGTCGGCCAATCGCCTGGCCATGAAATGTGCGCCGGCGCAGGCCTCCATGACAATGGTGCATGGATGAAAATTGGCGAGGAACTCGATCAGCTGTTTGCGACTGAACTTCTTGCGCAGCAGCGCTTTGCCTTGGTGATCCTGTCCGTGGACATGAAAGCTGTGTTTGCCAAGATCGATGCCGATGAGGGTAACGGATTCCATGATGATCTCCTCCAGAAATGAAAACACCCTATAAGCTTAGTAATTTATAGGGTGGAGGGTGACCATCTCATTACGGCCA
>JANXSQ010000100.1 GCA_025356595.1 Janthinobacterium sp.
GCGGCGCACGCCGCGCGCCGCCGACCCGAGCGCGCCGACCCGTGCGCGCCGGAGCGGCCGCGGCGGCGCGGGCTGGCGGCGCCCATGCAATGTATGGCACACTGCGGATTCACCGCATTCTGATCGTCCCAGCGCATGAGCATTTTCCAGCAACTCCCCTTCGAATGGCAGGTCGGCCTGCGCTATACGCGCGCCGGCAAGCGCAGCGGCCGCAATAGCTTCATCTCCTTCATTTCGCTCATTTCCGTGGCCGGCATCGGCCTCGGCGTGGCCGCGCTGATCGTCGTGCTGTCGGTGATGAACGGCTTCCAGAAGGAGGTCACGGACCGCATGCTGTCGGTGCTGGCGCACATCGAAGTGTTCGACGCGCGCGGCGCCATGCCCGACTGGCAGGCCGAGGCGCGCGAAGCCTTCAAAAATCCGCAGGTGAAGGGCGCCGCGCCCTTCGTCGAGACCCAGGGCATGCTGCTGCGCGACGACGCGCTGCGCCCGGCCATCATCCGCGGCGTGCTGCCCGAGGAGGAACCGAAGGTCTCGGACGTGGCCGCGCAGGTCAAGCGCGGCAGCTTCAACGAGCTGAAGCCGGGCGCCTTCAACATCGTCCTCGGCGTCGAGCTGGCGCGCGCGCTGCGCGTCAACCTGGGCGAGAAGGTCACGCTGATGCTGGCGCAGGGCCAGGTGACGCCGGCCGGCGTGCTGCCGCGCATGCGCACCTTCACCGTCACCGGCATCTTCGAGGCCGGCCACAACGAATTCGACTCCGGCCTGGCCTTCATCCACATCGGCGACGCCGAACGGCTGCTGCGCCTGGAGGGCCCGTCCGGCCTGCGCCTGCGCCTGGTGGATATGAACGCCGCGCCGCAGGTGGCGCTGGAGCTGAAGCAGTCCATGCCGGGCGACCTTTGGATGCGCGACTGGTCCAAGCTCAACGCCAACTGGTTCGCCGCCGTGCAGACGGAAAAGCGCATGATGTTCATCATCCTGACCCTGATCATCGCGGTGGCCGCCTTCAACCTCGTCTCGACGCTGGTGATGACGGTGACCGACAAGCAGGCCGACATCGCCATCCTGCGCACGCTGGGCGCCTCGCCGGCCTCGATCATGAAGATCTTCATGATCCAGGGCGCGCTGGTGGGCATACTCGGCACCGTGCTGGGCGTGGCCGGCGGCGTGCTGATCGCCCTCAACATCCACATCATCGTGCCGTTTATCGAACATTTATTAGGAGTGCAGTTCTTGTCGAAGGATATCTATTTCATCAGCACGGTGCCGTCCGACCTGCGCTGGGCCGACGTGTCGAAGATCGGCGTGCTGGCGGTGGTCCTGGCCTTCGTGGCCACGATCTATCCAAGCTGGTGGGCCGCCCGCGTGAAACCCGCCGAGGCGCTGCGCTATGAGTGACGTCAACAACAAGGGCGCCGCCGTGCTGTCCTGCCGCGGCCTGGGCAAGACCTTCGTCCAGGGCGATTACCGCGTCAAGGTCTTGGCCGGCATCGACATCGACATCTACAAGGGCGAACGGGTGGCCATCGTGGGCGCCTCCGGCTCCGGCAAATCGACGCTGCTGCACCTGCTGGGCGGGCTCGACGCGCCCAGCGCCGGCAGCGTCACCCTGCTGGGCAAGGACTTCGCCAGCCTGAACGAAAAGGCCCGCGGCGACCTGCGCAACGCCTCGCTCGGCTTCGTCTACCAGTTCCACCACCTGCTGCCGGAATTCTCGGCGCTCGACAACGTCGCCATGCCGCTGATGATACGGCGCATGAAGCGCGCCGGAGCGCAGGACCTGGCGCAGCAGATCCTCAGCCGCGTCGGCCTGGCCAAGCGCGTCATCCACGTGCCGGGCGAACTGTCCGGCGGCGAGCGCCAGCGCGTGGCCCTGGCGCGCGCGCTGGTGACGCAGCCGGCCTGCGTGCTGGCCGACGAGCCGACCGGCAACCTCGACCACGCCACCGCCGATCAGATCTTCGACCTGATGCTGGAACTGTCGCGCACCCTGGGCACGGCCTTCATCATCGTCACCCACGACATCGAGCTGGCCAAGCGCTGCGACCGCGTGCTGCGCCTGACCGAGGACGGCCTGCAACCGTACTAGGAAACGCCCATGTGGATCGATACCCATTGCCACCTCGACGCGCATGAATTCGGCGCCGAATCGGCCCAGGTGGCGGCGCGCGCGGCGGCCCTGGGGGTGGCGATGATCGTCGTCCCGGCCGTCGAAAAGGGCAACTTCGGCGTCGTCGCCGCGCTGGCCGGCGGCCTCGCCAACGCCAGTTACGCGCTGGGCATCCATCCCATCTACGTGCCGCAGGCCAGCGAGGACGATTTGCTGGCCCTGCGCGCGGCCGTCGGCGCGGCGCTGGCCGACCCGAACTTCGTCGCCATCGGCGAAATCGGCCTCGACTTCTTCATCCCCATGCTGTGCGAACCGGCCATGCGCGAAAAGCAGATCCACTTCCTGCGCGAACAACTCAAGATCGCCCGCGACTTCGCACTGCCGGTGCTGCTGCACGTGCGCCGCTCGCAGGACGTGGTCCTGAAACACGCGCGCCAGATCCGCCCGGCCGGCGGCATCGCCCACGCCTTCAACGGCAGCTTCCAGCAGGCGCAGGCCTACATCGAGCTCGGCTTCAAACTCGGCTTCGGCGGCGCCATGACCTTCACGCGCGCCCTGCAGATTCGCCGCATGGCCTGCGACCTGCCGCTGTCGGCCATTGTGCTGGAAACGGACGCGCCCGACATCGCGCCGAGCTGGGTACACCCGGGCCGCAACAGTCCCGAGGAGCTGCCGCGCATCGGCCAGGTGCTGGCGGACCTGCGCGGCGTCGGCGTCGACGCCATCGCGGCGGCGACCAGCGCCAACGCGCGCGCCGCGCTGCCGCGCCTGGCCGGGGCGGCGCCGTGAGCATGCTGCGCCGCCTCCTGTGCGCCGCCGCGCTGCTGCCGGCGTGGGCGGCGTGGGCGGCGGCGGCCGACTGCGGCGGTCTGCCGGCATTGGCGGTGACGACGCCGGCCGGCTTCTGCGTCGCCGTGCTGGCCGCCGACTTCGCCTTCCCGCGCGGCGTCCAGCCGCTGCCGAACGGCGACGTGCTGGTGCTCGACATGGGCGGCTGGGAGGCGGACAAGGGTAGTCTCTGGCTGCTCAGGCGCGGCGCGCAGGGTTACGAGAGAACGCAGATATTGAAGCATCTGGACCGCCCCAACGGCATCGCGCTGGGCCCGGACGGGCTGGTCTACATCGGCGTCGTCAAGCGTGTCTTCCGCCTCGACCCGCGCCATCCGGCCGCGCTGACGGACGTGATCGGCGGCGCCTCCAAGGTCGCGCCGCTGCCGGGGCAGGGCCGCCATCTGCTGACGGCGCTGCGCTTCGGCCCGAACGGCGCGCTGTACGTCAACGTCGGCTCCAGCAGCGACCATTGCGAGAACGCCGACGGCACGCCGCCCACGCCGCGCCAGATGTGCCGCGAGGCCGAGGGCGACGCCGCGCAGGGGGCGATCCGCGAATACCAGATGAGCTGGCCGGACGGCGTCGTCAAGCGCTGGAGCACCTACGCCCACGGCCTGCGCAACTCCATGGCGCTGGCCTTCCAGCCGGGCAGCGGCGCGCTGTGGCAAGCCGAGAATTCGCGCGACGCCATCCAGGCCGCCATGCCGGAACTGAAGAACGACAACGAACTGCCGCACGACGAACTCAATCTGATTCAGCCGGGGCAGCACTACGGCTGGCCCTACTGCTACGACGAAAACCGCGCCAGCCCCGAATATCCGGCGCTCAGCTGCAGCAAATTCCGCGCCCCGGCGCGCCTGCTGCCGGCCCACGCGGCGCCCCTGGGCATGGTCTTCTACACGGGGACGCGCTTTCCGGTCCTGTACCGCAACAGCCTGATCGTCGGCTACCATGGCTACCGCCAGCACGGCCACCGCCTGGTCGCGCTGCTGCCGGACAAGGCCGGCGCGCCGCTGGGAAAATCGGTCGACCTGATCGCCGGCTGGACGCGCAAGGGTGCGCAGGGCATGGGCGCGCCGGTCGACGTCAAGGCGGGAGCGGACGGCCACATCTACATCGCCGACGACCACAACGGCATGATCCTGCGCCTGCAGTACGAGGGCGCGGGGCAGTAAACCCCGGCGCGCCTTCTTGTCGCGGCGCTTGCGGGTGGCGGCGGGTTGCGCGCGTAGTGTCACTCTCAAAGGGCGACTGCGCAATGTCTTCGCACATCCCCTTCCTTACCAAGTCGAGAAAATATGATCAATATTCGTGAAGCGAAAATCACTGACCTGAATGCTCTACGTGAAATCGGCCGCCAGACCTACCGCGAGCACTTTTCGGACATTTGGTCCTTCGCTGGAATGTCGGATTTCCTGGATCAAGATTTTTCGCCCAGCGCGCTTGAAAAGTCGCTGAATTCATTAAACCAAATCTGGCTTGTGGTTGCCGACGAAGGTGGAAAAGTCGTAGGTTTCTCAAAAATCAATTTGTCGAAGCCTGCGCCTATAAGCGGTGAGGTAGGTGTGGAACTCCAGAAGATATACTTCCTCAAATCCGAGGCCGGGCGCGGCTATGGGAAACAGCTTTTGAACTACATTTACGAGCTGGGGACAAAACGCGGGGAGAGCTTGGTATGGCTCGATGTACTCAAAACCAATTTAAGTGCTCGGCGCTTCTACTCAAGTCTTGGTTTTCAAGAGCGCGGTGAAATCCCCTTCAAAACAGACATAGTTGAAATTGGAATGGTAGTAATGGTATGCCCACTTTCCAATAGCATGCAGCCGCATCGCGCGGCTATAAGCTCGCAAGACTAGGGGCGCCGGCCTTCCAGCGTGACGGGTACGCACCTTGGCAGGCGGAGAATCCGCGCGCGGTCAGGGACGGACGGGCCACGCTGCCAGCGCGCAGCCGGCGATGGCGTCCAGCTCCGTCCGCGACGCGCCGTCGATCGCTTGCACCGACATGCCCTGTACCACCGTCGCATAAAATGAGGCCAAGGCCGCGCCGTCGACGTCCGGCGCCAATTCGCCCTCCGCGCGCGCGCGCTCGACGCGCTGCAGGATGGCCTCGCCGGCCAGGCGGCGCAGGCTCGCGGTCTGCCCGGACACGGCGCCGTTCTCCGGGCCGCAGCGCAGCGCGCCGCTGGCGATCGGGCAGCCGGCCGGGGCGTCGTCGTCGGCGAACAAGGCGGCGGCCCGCTCCAACATCGCGGCGACGGCGGCGCGCGCCGCGCCCGGCTGATCCAGCGCCGCCATCATGCTCGTGCCCCGGCTGGACAGGTAGCGCTCCAGCGCTTCGCGGTACAACAATTCTTTCGAACCGAAGGCCGCGTACAGGCTGGGCGGGGTGATGCCCAGCGCCGCCGTCAGCTCGGCGACCGAGGTGCCCTCATAGCCGTTGCGCCAAAATAAATGCAATGCCCGCTCCAGCGCCTGCTCCCGGTCGAAGGCGCGCGGCCGACCGCGCGTCGCTTTCTTGATTAATTCCATAGTGATCGATATAAAAAGATATTGACGGACTCGTCTCCGCACCCATATTATATAGCGACCGCTACTTAATTGAAAAGGAATTCCCATGCATAACATCTCCCACGCCTACCGTCTGGCCAAGGACGGCGACGCCGTGCAGTTGCGCAAATCGTCCGTGGACGCCGCCGCGCTGGCGCCGCGGCAGATCCGCGTCCAGATGCACGCCGTCAGCCTCAATTACCGCGATCTGTTGGCGCTGCGCGGGGCCGGTGGCGATATGCGCGATGGCTTGATCCCGCTCTCCGACGGCGCAGGCACGGTGCTGGAAATCGGCGCGGAAGTGCGCCAGTGGCGCGTCGGCGACCGCGTGGCGCCGAGCTTTTTCGCCGCCTGGCAGGGCGGTCCGTTCCGCAAAACCCATATGGCGTCGGCGCTGGGCGGCGGCCAGCGCGACGGCGTGCTCAGCGAGCGCATCGTGGTGGACGCCGACTCGGTGGTGGCGATCCCGTCCCATCTGTCGTTCTCGCAGGCGGCCACCTTGCCCTGCGCGGCCGTCACCGCCTGGCACGCCTTGGTCGAGCGCGGTGGCATGAAGAGCGGCGAGACGGTGCTGATCCAGGGCACGGGCGGGGTGGCGCTGTTCGCCCTGCAACTGGCGACGGCGCTGGGCGCCAAACCCATCGTGATTTCCTCGTCCGAGGAGAAGCTGGAGCGGGCCAGCGCGCTGGGCGCCTGGCACACCATCCACTACGGCGCGCAGCCGGACTGGGACCGGGCCGTGCTCGACATCACCGACGGCGCCGGCGCCGACCATGTGCTGGAACTGGGCGGCCCGGCCACCTTCGAGCGCTCCATCGCGGCCGTCGCGGCGGGCGGAAAAATCGCCCAGATCGGCGTGCTGACCGGCTTCGGCCCGACCCCGAACCTGCTGCCGATCCAATTCCTGAACGCCCAGATCAACGGCATCTGCGTCGGCTCCGGCGCGCATTTCTCGGCCATGAACCGCTTCCTGGAAACGCACATCATCGAGCCCGTCATCGACACCGAGTTCAGTTACGACGAAGTGCCGCTGGCCTACGACTATCTGGCCAGCGGACGCCATTTCGGCAAGGTCGTGGTGCACATGTAGGGCGCGGTCCGGAAACCCGGCACCCACCCGCACGCGCGGCCTTGACCCTCAGCGCACCTTCTTGTCCTGGCGCTTGCGGGTGGCGGCGTTCTGCGTGTGCAGGATGGAGTCGACCCGCTGCGAAGCCTCGCGCGCCAGTTCCTGCGCCAGGTCGATGCTGGGGAAGTACTCGGGCAGGCGGTAGGCCAGCCAGGCATAGGCCGAATAGAGCCGGCAACTGTCCTCCACCTCCTGCAGATTCTGCCGCGCCCCGGCGCCGAAATGGCGCTGCAGCGTGGTCGCCTTCCTGCGCGACAGCGACAGCGACCACTGCTCCCAGGCGTGCTGCAGCGACGCCACCTTGGCCGAAATCGGCACCAGCGACAACGTGAATTTGTCGGCAACGGAAAGGGGCAGGGTGTCGAGCCAGAGGGCGCGGCCGGTCTGGTCGTCGGTGATGCGCGGGTAGAAAAAACCGTCCGGCACATCGATGTTCTGGGCGAAGCGCTTCAACAGCTTGCCCAGCGAAGTCTCGCCGGTGACGGAGGCGATGCGGTGCAGATGCTCGAGCGACGGCGCCACCGAAAAACCGCTGGTGTTCAGCGCCGGCAGCTTCTCCTTCAGCAGCGAGCGCATCACCTGGTGCGTCTGGTCGTCGTAGCCGGCCACCAGACCCTCCTCGTGCACGCCGAAACGGCCGGCGCGGCCGGCGATCTGGCGCGCCAGCGTGGCCGAAATCTCCTCCTCCTCCTGGCCGTTGTACTTCACCGCCGTCGTCATGACGATGCGCGCGATCGGCATGTTCAGACCCATCGCCAGCGCGTCGGTGCCGACCACGATATCGGCCGAACCGTCGCGGAAGCGCTGCGCCTGGGCGCGCCGCACCTCCGGCGAGAGATTGCCGTAGACCGTGGCCACCGACAGGCCGACCTCGGTGATCATGTCGCGCCACATCAGCACCTCGCGGCGCGAGAAGGCGATCACCGCGTCGCCGCGGCGCAGATTGCGCACCTTGCGCACCGAAGTCGCCTCCATCGACAGCGGCGCCATGCGCTTCAGCACATGCACCTCCAGCGGACAGTCGAGGCGGTCGGCCAGGGCCTCGATGGCGCGCCGCGCCTCGGGTGCGCCGACCAGATAGATCACGCTGGCCGGCGCGCCGCAGACGGCGGCCGTCCAGGCGGCGCCGCGGTCGCGGTCGGCCAGCATCTGGATCTCGTCGATGATGGCGACATCGACCGGCGTGCGCGTGTCGAGCATCTCCACCGTGCTGGCCACGTGCGTGGCGCCTTCGACCAGGCGGCGCTCCTCGCCGGTGACGAGGCTGACCTTGAGCGGCTTGCCGTGCTGCCGCATCTCCTGCATGCGCTCATAGTTCTCCAGCGCGAGCAGGCGCAGCGGCGCCAGATAGATGCCGCTGGGCGCCTTCGCCAGCGCCTCGATGGCGCGGTGGGTCTTGCCGGAATTGGTCGGCCCGAGCAGGGCGATGAAACGGCGCGGCATGCGGCGCGCCACCTCGAAGGAGCTGGGATACTCGGCCAGATTGATGCTCTGCTTGGTGCGCGCCGCGTTGCGCTCCTCGCCGCGCCGCTCCAGCGCGTTGGCGAGGCGCTGGCGGATGCGGTCGAAGACGTGGCCGGCCGGCTCGGACGTCTGCAGGTCGGCCAGCGTGTGCAGGAAGGTCATCGGATCGAGGCCGACGTCGTCGCACTGCTGGGCGATGTCGCGGGCGAAGTCGCCGACGTGCTCGCGCAGCGTGTCGATGGCGTCGAAGCTGGCGCGTTCGCGCACCAGTTCCAGGCGCGCCTCGCGGTCCATCTTGCGCCACTTGGCGGGGCGCGCCAGCACGCCCTGGTTCGGCACCAGCGCGTAGGGGATCAGCAGGTCGGCCTCGTCGACGGTGCCGGAAAAGCGCAGGAAAACCTGGCCTTCCATCTTCATCAGCGCCACGCCGTTGGCCGCCAGATCCAGCTCGCGGTTCAGGAAATCGTCGTCGCCCTCAAGGTTGTCCTGCGCATGGGATGGGGAAACGGGAGGGAGGGTCATTGTTTGCCTGATTGTCAAGGGGATAGCTTGGGGCATTATATCGCGCCGGATCGGGTGGGGCGGGGTGTCGTTGCCTTGGCAAATGTGCGGCGGGAAGGCGGAGTGCGGTGCACGACAAACCAGCCAAACGCGGCATGCCAGCGTGCTGAAGGCGGGCAGTTTTCCGGCGAATCACAAGCTATCAGCACATGAAAACGGTCGGACTGGAACTGAAGGGGCTGATCGACGCCATTGTGGGTAAAGTGGAAGCTCCGATGACGACCGGGAATGTCAGGATTTTTGTGTGGTTGAAGTCATTTAGTTATTTTCAATGGTTCGTCACAGGTGCGCGATGTTGCGCAAGGCCAGCCAGATCAATTTTGTCGCGGCCTCGTCGTTCGGGATGTGGCCCCGTTTTTTGATCACATTGCGGAGCTGCATGTTCAGGCTTTTGATGGTGTTGGTCGTGTACATGATTCTGCGCGCCTCCCGCGCAGTTCTTCGCTTACTTTGCCGTCATGTCAGCCAGTCGATTAGATTCCTGCTTCATTGCTGATCGTAAAATTTCTAAAAATGTATGGTTTCGAGATTGTGTATCGGAAACAATAGCATCGAACGACATTGCAAAGATCGGAGTTGGAACTATCGTGCCATTAGACCTTTCCGTGGGGAATTCCTGATAATAAACTTTCCCCTTGGAAAAAAGCGTCGCCCATTCTTGTTGCCTCAAACTTCTTGCGAATGAATCATTAATTTGTAGGATCGCGTAATACCAAATTCGCTGTATATTAGGGCAGTGTTCGGCAAGTTTGTGGGCACGTTCTAGAAGTTGATTGATTGCATATTGATTTTCTTTTTCGTTATCGGTTTTCTTTTTAATTTCAATAACTACTACATCGACGGGCATCGAATTTTTCGGGTCGGCGGAGAATATCATCGCGATATCGGGTCTTCCGATTTCACCAGCGATTTTTTCATCGTCCAAGCTAATTGCCGAAATTACCTCTCCCATGCGCGCTTCGCTCAGTATTGTGCGGAATGTCATGAATTTATCGTCAAGCAGCCAAGCATTGTTTTGATATACGTCACTAACAATGGAGTCTTGGTGAAAAGTTTCCCATCGTGGAACAATCAAATTGTGTATCTCGTCTTCCGTGTTGTCAGCAGTCATTGCCTTCATTTTTGCGATGATTTTTTCGCGATAGAGAATGTATTCCGTTAACGTTCGCGCCGATGCTTCCAAAGACTTTTCGTAGATCAAATCAGTCATATTGTCACATTGTAAAATTTCCTTTTGAATTTTGAAGAATTTTTGTTGCGCGCAATTCAATGCTTCTTCACTGTCAATCAACCCGACCGTGGCGCTCTCAAAATAGCCTAATAGATGAGGAAATTGTTCTTCGAATTTTTTTCGGTCTTTTCATTTTTCTTGGAAATTTCTGGAATTAGATCGGCTAAGATTAAGCCGATTTCTCGACGCAAAGTTGAGTTGAGCGCTCTCTCCGAAATCCCTCCAGATAGCACAAGTTTTTGCCGTGAGGTATCGGCGCTCGCAGCGAAGAGAATCGACGAAAAAATAAAAACAGCTGAATTTCCGTAGGGGATTGATGACGACTCCAAGAGGTTGATCGGAATTGTCCTACCATCAATACTTACTGCCGTTTGCAGATGTGCGACAGACAATGTATCAGATTTTATGTAATAGTACATGTCAATGTGCGAGTGCGCATCAACAGTCTCATCCATGATCCTCAAGTGCACCATTTTCGGAAGGTCACTAGATGAAATGGTAACGTCGCTTGAAAAAAACTCCTTTTGAGAATTACTTTCTTGAGTTTCGAGTTTAATGGAAATTTTGAAATTTATATCTCTATCGCGCAAATCGTTTAGCGTCAAGAGAAAGTGAGAAATTATTTTTTCCTTGAGGTTTCCCGGCCTCAAATCGTCGTAGGATTTTACTTTGTCTTTGGCAAAATTTTTGAAAACCAATTTTGTATTTGTCCTGCCGACCGGCTCATTCAATTTATCTAACTCTGATTTCCCATCAAATTTTTCTTTAAATGTAAATCTCCTTCGACTGCATTCCCATTCACTGCTGATTGAAACATTTTCGAAATAATTAAGAAATACTAGCCGGCCAATACCTTTGTGGAAGCCATCTTTTGGCTTCATCAACGTCTTGAACCGTTCAAAACTTTCATCGGTGAAGCCTTTGCCATTATCTGTAATCGCAATGTTTAATGTTTCAGGCGACGTAAAAGATTGGATTGAAATGACTATTCCAATGTCTGTAGCTTCCGCGTCCAAAGCATTTGCGATGGCTTCAAAATAGACAAGCGTTAATGATGGGTTTGGAAAAAAAAGTTTAATTGCGCTTGAGGTTTCGATGTCCATTTTTCGTTCTGGAGGTTGTCTATTGTTGCATTAATCTCTGGCCAACTAAAATGAATTATCCAAACTATGGCGGACTTCATACGGTGGACCCGATCTTGGGAACCACAAGAATAACCGAATCTAGACATGTATGCTAAAGCAACAACTTGTCAGTCGTCGTGCCGCTGAGCTTGGTGCCGCTGACGATGCTACTACTGCGCGCGCAGGTGTCGCTGGTCAGCCCGCTGGCCAACGCCGTGGAGCCTGATCGTTACGCCGTTGTCGCTGCCGGGCAGCCTGCATCGCAAGCGCTGGCTACTCCGTTTTTGTGGCTGGCGCACGTCATCGTGCGGCTGCTGGCGGTGCTTTAGCGGTGGCTAGGCTCTCGGTTGTTCGTGGTGTGGAGCGCGGCGCTGCCGGCGTGGTGGATGTTTTGCTGTGCAGCTTGGGGATACTGGCGCCAGCACCGCTGGCTAGGTCTACTCAGCTGGCTACCGCTGTTTATGCCGCGCGACGGTAGCGGAACATTTCGCCCTCTGTATTCCTGGCCCGCCCTGCGCCTGGAATTTGCGCCGTGCCTGTCCTCTTACGATTACCTGGTGCCCGCACTGAGCGGTATCAACACCAGCCATCCCGTCCACTGCCAGCAGCCCATAGGCGGGCTATATTGCAGGTCTCGGCCGGCATCTGCCACGCCGGGGCAGGGGCCTCAACCATGCGCATCGGGATACTCGGCTTTGTCGGCGGCGCGGCCTGCTTGCAGACGCGCGCGAGCTTGCCCGCCCATCCGGCACTGGCGCTGGCCGCCACAGTCGTCCTTGTCGGCCTGCTGATCTTCCTCGTTCGCCACCGCGGCGCACCGCTGCGCGCGGGTCTGGCCCTGCTGTCCGGCGCGGCGCTCGGCTTCTTCTGGGCGGCGACGCTGGCGCAGGCGGCGCTGGCGCCCCAACTGGCCAAGGACGACGAGGGCCGCGACATCACCCTGATCGGCACCGTCGACAGCCTGCCTTACCGCTTTCCGCAGGGCGTGCGCTTCAACTTCGCCGTCGAGCAGGCCAGCGATGGCGTCCAAGTCCCCGCGAAAATTTCCCTGTCCTGGTACGCCGGTTTCCGCGATGAAGTCGTGACCGTGGGCGACGTGCAGCCGGGCGAGCGCTGGCGCCTGACGGTGCGTTTGCAGCGCCCCCACGGCAACGCGAATCCGGACGGCTTCGATTACGAAATCTGGTTGCTGGAGCAGGGCTTGCGGGCGACCGGCTACGTGCGTCCCGACCCGGGCGGGGCGCGCGCCAACCAGCGCATCGACAGCTTCGTGTTCGGCATCGGCAATCTGGTTGAGCATTGCCGCGCCACGTTGCGGGCGCGGATTCTGGACAGCCTGCCGGGCAAGGAGTACGCCGCCGTGATCGTCGCGCTGGTGGTCGGCGACCAGCGCGGCATCGGCCAGTCGGACTGGAAGGTCTTCAACCGGACGGGGATTTCTCACTTGATTTCCATCAGCGGCTTGCACATTACGATGGTCGCGGGATTGTTTTCATGGATCGCGTCGAGCCTCTGGCGGCGCTCCTTTTTCACGAACTGGCAACTGCCGCTGATCCTGCCGGCGCAGAAGGTGGCGGCCTTGACCGGGGCCGCCGTCGCGCTCTTGTATGTACTGCTGGCCGGCTTCGGCGTGCCGGCGCAGCGCACTCTCTATATGCTGACGGTGGTGGCGCTGGCGCAGTGGCTCGGGCGCATCACGAGCGTGTCGCATGTGCTGTGCACGGCGCTGGGCGTGGTCGTGCTGCTCGATCCGTGGGCGGTGATGTGGCCGGGTTTCTGGTTGTCGTTCGGCGCCGTCGCCACCATCCTCTACGCGACGGTCGGGCGCACGGTCGCGCGGCGCGATCCCGAACGCAGCCGCGGGCAGCGCCTGCGCGAGTCGCTGTTGGCGGGCGCGCATACGCAGTACGTCGTGACGCTGGGACTGGTGCCGCTGACGATGCTGCTGTTCGCCCAGGTGTCGCTGGTCAGCCCGCTGGCCAACGCGGTGGCGATACCGCTGATTAGTCTGATCGTCACGCCGCTGTCGCTGCTGGGCAGCCTGCTGCCGCAAACGCTGGCCACGCCGCTCTTGTGGCTGGCGCACGCTATCGTGCAGGTGCTGGCGATGTTTTTGCAGTGGCTGGGCTCACGCTCGCTCGCGGTGTGGAGCGCGCCGCTGCCGGCGTGGTGGATGTTTTGCTGGGCGCTGTCGGGCACTTTGTGGATGCTGGCGCCGCGCGGTTGGCCGCACCGCTGGCTGGGTGTGTTCAGCTGGATTCCGCTGCTGACGGCGCAGCCGGCGCGTCCGCTGGACGGGCAGTTGTGGGTCACGGTGTTCGACGTCGGCCAGGGCATGGCGCTGCTGGTCGAAACCAGCGGCCATCGCCTGCTGTACGACACCGGCCCGTTTTACTCGCCCGGTTCGGACGGCGGCAACCGCGTCATCCTGCCGTACCTGAAGGCGCGCGGCATCGCCACGCTGGACGGGGTGATCGTCACGCATAGCGACGCGGATCATTCGGGCGGGGCGTTGACGGTGCTCGATGGCGTGGGCGTCGGCTGGCTGGCGTCGTCGCTGCCGCTGCAGCACGCCATCGTCAAGGCCGCGCCGCAGCACCGCCGTTGCGCGGCCGGACAGGCGTGGACTTGGGACGGGGTGCGTTTTGAGATGTTGCATCCGCTGGCGGCCAGTTACGACGATGCGGCGCTGAAGCCGAACGCGCGCGGCTGCACGCTGAAGGTCAGCGTCGGCGGCAGGGCGATGCTGCTGGCTGCCGATATCGAGGCCTTGCAGGAGGCGCAACTGCTGGCGCGCTCGCCCGAGGCCTTGCGCGCCGATGTGCTGCTGGTGCCGCACCATGGCAGCGGGACGTCGTCGACGGTGCCGTTCTTGCTGGCCGTGCGTCCGGAACTGGCGCTGTTCCAGGTCGGATATCGCAACCGTTATCACCATCCGAAATCGGAGGTGTATGAGCGCTATCGCGAGATGGGTATACAGCGCCTGCGCACCGACGAGTCGGGCGCGCTGACGTTGCGTTTCGGTTCCGGCGCACCGGTCGAGGAATACCGCGTCAGTCACGCCCGTTACTGGTACGGGCGCTAGCGACGGGCGCGCGGCGCGGGCCGGCCTTCCGCCGCGCGGCGCTTCAAAACAGGCGTTGCAGCAAGGCTTGCCAGGATTCCGGCCGCGATGGCGAGACGGTGAAGTCGGCCTGCGCGGCCAGTCTCAGGCTGTCCGTCACGGCGACCACGCGCAGGCCGGCCGCCTTGGCCGCCGTCATGCCGTTGCGGCTGTCCTCGAACACCAGGCAGGAGGCGGCGTCGACGCCGTGCAGGGCCAGCGCGTGCAGGTAGACGTCGGGCGCCGGTTTGCCGCGCGCCACTTCGTCGCCGCTGCACAGGTGTTCGAAGCGGCCGCGTATGCCCAGATGGCGCAGCGAGGCGTCGATGACGCGCGGATCCGAGTTCGACACGACCGACTGGGACACGCCGCGCGCCGCGAACCAGGCGCAGCACTCCAGCGCGCCGCCGACCGCCTCGGTACCGGCCAGATTGGCGATCACGTACTCGTTCGCCATCCGATACCAGGCGGCGTATTGGTCCGGCAGCGCTTGTCCGGGGGAGATGCCGAACAGGTGCCGGTAGGCGGCCGCACCGTCCGAGCCCGGTGGAATATCCAGTTCGCCGTCGGTCGGACGGCCCAGCGCGCGGCAGGCCTGGCGGATCGCTTCCTGGTGCAGTTCCTCGCTGCGGATCAGGGTGCCGTCCAGGTCCCACAGCATCAGTTGCGGCGTTTGCATCGCTATGTTCACTCTCAGCTCCTTGGTAAGGCCGGCTTGCGGCTCAGTTCACCCTTGATCAGGACCAGGCCGCCGATGACGACCAGGGCCATGCCGGCGCCGCCCTGCGGCGTGACGGTCTGGCCGAAAAAGGCGTAGGCCAGCAGCGCCGAAAATAACAGCTGGCTGTATTCGACCGGCATCAGGGTCGACAGGTCGGCGTGGCGGAAGGCGCGGTAGCGCGTCAGCATGCGCGCCGCCACCAGGGCGCCGTACAAGCCCATGGCCCAGCAGGCCTCGGCCGGCAAGGGGCGCCAGACGAAGAACATCGCCGGCAGCAGGAGCAGGGCGGAGCAGGCGGGGCCGAAGATCATCTGCGGCACGAGGGCCTCTTCGCGGCCGATTTTTTTCAGGTTGAGGTTGTTGAGCACCGCCGTCAGCACGGCGGCGGCGCCGAACGCGCCACCGATCAGCAGCGAGTGGGACGGGGCGGCGGGTTCGTATTTGGCGGCCAGCAGGGTCGCCACGCCGGCGCAGCTGAGCAGCGTCGACAGGCCCAGCGCCGCCGTCGGCGCTTCGCGCAGCACGAGCAGGGCGGCGGCGGCGGTCAGCACCGGGATGAGCAGGGAGATGGCGCTGACCTCGAACAGGGTCAGCGATTGCAGGGCGCTCAGCATGCAGGCGGTGGAGGCGCAACTGAGCACGGCGCGGCGCACGTGCAGCATCGGACGCTGGGGACGGATGGCGCCCCATTGGCCGCGCGAAAACAGGGCGGTGTTGAGCAGGGCCGCCAGCGCGGTGGCGATGAAGATGATTTGCAGCGGGTGGTAGCCTTGCTCGCCCAGCACTTTGCCGCACAGCAGTATCAGGCTCATGATCATGGCATCGAGCACCATCCAGCAGATCCCGCCGAGATTCTTGTTTTGCATCGATGCCCACGATGGAGTGTATTGTCTTAACTTTGTCTTAATTCTGAGGCAACTTTACAGCAGGCAGGCCAAGCCGGTCAACAAGTATCAAAGTGGTATTGCGTGCGGCGCGAGTGGTATGGTCCGGTGGCTTGGGGCGATGTCGCAAGTCATTGAATCGACGGCATATTATTTCGCGGCCGAGCAAGTGTCCGGCGCGCTGGATCGGTGCGTGGCGTGGCGCCGGCCGGCTTGCGCCGCGCGGCCGGGTACTGCGGCGGCGCTGCTCAGCGCTCGTCGGGCATGGCGCGGCCCTGCTTGCGGATTTCTTCGAGGAAGAGGCGCGCGCCTTTGCTGAGGCGGGGCGAGCCGTAGACGGCGTGCATGCTCGGGTCCACCGCCTTCGACGAGGCGACGCGGTAGTCGGCGCAGACCTTGAGCAGTCTGCCGTCCCGCACGGCCGGCTCCGCCAGCCAATGGGCCAGGCGGGCTATGCCGGCCCCTTCCATGGCCGCCTGGAAGGTGGCGATGCCGGAGGTGAAGCGGTGGCGCGGCTTGATGGTCGTGCTCACGCTGCGCGCCGGCGAGACGAAGTGCCAGTCGCGCAGGATGCGCGGCGCCGAGTGCATGATGAGGTCGTGTCCGGCCAGTTCCTCCGGTTCGCGCGGCGTGCCCATGCGTTGCAGGTAGGCGGGCGCCGCGTACAGGTAGCGGCGGTACTCCCACAGGGGGTAGCCGATCAGCTCGCTGGACTTGGGGAAGGCGCCGCGGATGGCGAAGTCGAGCTTCTCCTGCAGCGGGTCGATGCTCTTGTCGGAAAAGCGTATGTCGATCTGCACGTTCGGATAGGCGACGGAAAAGCGCGCCACGGTCTGCGGCAGGAAGCCGAGCGCCATCACTTCCGGCGCCGAGATGCGCACCCAGCCTTGCGGCGAGTTGCCCAGTTCGGCCAACTGGTCCTGCGCCTCGGACTGGGTTTCCAGCAAGTGCTTGGCGAAGGCGTAATAACAGTCGCCGGCCGCGCTCAGGGTCAGTTGTTTCTGCGTGCGCACGATGAGTTCGGCGCCGATCGCCTCTTCCAGATGCTGGATGGCGCGCGTCACCGCGCTCGGCGAGCAACCGAGCATGCGCGCCGCGTGAATGAAACTGCCTTTGTCGACGACCGAGCAGAAAGCCCGGATTTCCCACATTAATTTAATCGACATGCCACTCCGTCAGTAATCAGATATTGCCGCGTCCAGCCGCGCGTCCAGCCTCGATTGTACTAGCTTCGCTGATTGCGTTTTCCGCAACGTGGCGTTGCATCACTTATAAATTGCACAGCCTATACTCGTTTCGTTTCCGCACAACAATTTCAGGAATGCCATGCTGACCATTATCTTCTTATGTATCTTCGCCTTCTTCGCCGGCATGATCGACGCGGCGGTCGGTGGCGGCGGCCTGATTCAAATGCCGGCCCTGTTCAATTTCATGCCGGGCATGGCGTCGGCGCCCTTGCTGGGCACGAATAAATTCGCCGCCGCCTGGGGCACGCTGTTCGCCGCCAAATCGTATATCGGCAAGGTGCGCGTGCCCTGGCGCCTGGTGTTGCCGGCCGCCGGCGCCGCCTTCGTCATGTCCTTCATGGGCGCGGCGGCCGTCTCGGCGGTGCCGCAGCACCTGGTGCGCCCAGTCGTGCTGGTGTTGCTGATCGTCATGGCCATCTACACCTTCATCAAGAAGGACTTCGGCGCCACCCAGGTCGAGCGTCCCTTCGGCCGGCGCGAACAGGTGCTGACGGTGCTGATCGGCGGCGTCATCGGTTTCTACGACGGCCTGTTCGGTCCCGGCACCGGCAGTTTCCTGATTTTCCTGTTCATCCGTTTCTTCGCCTTCGACTTCCTGCTCGCCTCGGCCTGCGCGAAAGTGGTCAACATCGCCACCAACGTCGCGGCGCTGGCTTTCTTTATTCCGGCCGGCAATGTGATGTACGCCGTCGCCGCGCCTATGGCGGTGTGCAATGTGCTGGGCGCCCTGACCGGCACCTGGCTCGCCGTGCGCCGTGGCGCCGCCTTCGTGCGCATTCTCTTCCTGGTATTGCTGGTCACGCTGATCGTCAAACTGGGTTACGACGTTTTGTTCGCTCATTAATAACTGTGTAATAACCGAGATTATGAAAACAATTAAAGGTTTGCTTTGGGATAATGACGGCGTGCTGGTGAATACCGAGCGGCTGTTTTTCGCGACGAATCGGGAATTGCTGCTCGAGCATGGCATCGATCTGACGCAGAAACAGTATTTCGACTGGTTCCTCAACTACAGCTATGGCGCCTGGCATTTGCTGATCGAACGCGGTTACATGGAACAGCAGATCGACGCGCTGCGCACGGAACGCAACCGCCGCTACGGCGAGAAACTGGCAACGGCGGAGAATCTGATCAACCGCCCGGTCGAAGCGCTGGTCGCCGATCTGTGGCGGCGCGTGCCGATGGGCGTCGTCACAGGTTCCTTCCACGAGCACTTCCTGCAAAGTCATGCCGGAGGAACGCTGGCCGGGCATTTCGATTTCGTCGTCTCGCGTGAGATGTACGCGCAGGAAAAGCCGGAGCCGGACAGTTATCTGGTGGGCTTGCAGCGCCTGGGCCTGCCGGCCGCCGATTGCCTGGCGGTCGAGGATTCGCCGCGCGGCCTGCGCGCGGCGAACGCGGCCGGCCTGGAATGCATCGTCGTGCGCAGCGAGTTGACGCAGGGCTGCGCCTTCGACGGCGCCTTCTGCATCGTCGACAGTGTCGAGGAATTGCACGGCGTGATACATTCCTTCCTCGATTGAAAAAGTGGGTCACCGGCCACATCTAAAGTGATTCCCATTCGCTGAGGAGCGACATGTTTTATATCCGGCATCCAAAACAGGTGGGCGACCAGCGCGCCGTCGCCATGCAAGTGGTGAATCAGGAGCAGAGCGGGGCGGTGAACCGCTATGTATTGATTGTCGATCCAGCCGATGCGGCAAAAAGACGGGCGGCGCTGGATCGGATGCTGAAGCCGATTAAAGCCTGACTTCGGTTGCGGCGCCACTGCCGCTCAATCCGGCCGGTTTTCAGTCTAGAGGACTTCCTCTGATCCGCGGCGGGCGTGTCCCATTACAATTGGTCGACACCTGCCATCCATCGGAGACGGCCGCGCCTGATCGCCAGCGAACGGGGCGGCCATAAAAAAATGACGAAACCCCAGTTGCATTTCGCGCACGCCAACAGCTATCCCGCCGGCACCTACCGGCGTTTCTTCGATTTGCTGGGCGCCGATTTCGACATCCAGGCGCTCGACATGCACGCGCACAATCCCAACTATCCCGTGGAAACGGGCTGGGGCGCGCTGGTGCAGGAATACATCGACGACCTCGTTTCCCGCTACGACAAGCCGGTGATACTGCTGGGCCACTCGCTGGGTGGCATGCTCAGCCTGATGGTGGCGAAGGCGCGCCCGGATCTGGTGCGCTGCGTCGTCCTGCTCGATTCGCCCGTCGTGGCCGGCTGGCGCGCGCTGGTGCTGCGCCTGCTGCGCAACAGCAGGCTGGGCGAGCGGCACTTCTCGCCGGCGCGCTTTTCGCGGCGGCGGCGCAATCTGTGGCCCGACGCCGACGCCGCCTACCAGCATTTCGCCGCGAAACCGATGTTCGCCGCCTGGGCGCCGCAGGTCTTGCGCGACTACATGCACAGCGGCCTGGCGCCGCATCCCCAGGGCATGCAGCTGCGCTTCACGCGGGAAATCGAAACCGAGGTCTACCGCAGCCTGCCGCACCACATCGGCAGCCTGACGAAAGGGCGCTTCCCGGTGCCCATCGGCTTCATCGGCGGCACCGAATCGGTCGAATGCCGCCAGGCCGGTCTGGGCCCGACGCGCAAGCTGGTGGGGCGTTTCTTCCGCCAGATCCCCGGCGGCCACCTGTTTCCGATGGAGTCGCCGGAGCGCGCCGCCGCCGAGGTGCGGGCCATGGTCGCGGCGCTGTTGGCACCGCGGGGACGCGCCGATTGAGTCAAAAAGGGCCGGGCGGTGTTGCTCCGGCCGGAAAAAGCCATCCCGGCGGCCATAAGCGGCGCCTTTTCGCGTAAAATCCGGGTACCCGGGTCGCGCGCCCCTGCGGCGCGCCGGACCCCGCCTCCTCCCTGAAATTACTAAGAAAATGCCTCTGCGATGACGATTAAAAGCGATAAATGGATACGCCGGATGGCGGAAGAAACCGGCATGATCTCGCCGTTCGAACCGAACCAGGTGCGCACGGTCGATGGCCGCAAGGTGATCTCCTACGGCACCTCGTCCTACGGCTACGACATCCGCTGCGCCGATGAATTCAAGATCTTCACGAACATCAACAGCACCATCGTCGATCCGAAGAACTTCGATTCGAACTCCTTCGTCGACGTCAAGAGCGACGTCTGCATCATCCCGCCGAACTCCTTCGCGCTGGCGCGCACCATCGAATACTTCAAGATCCCGCGCAGCGTGCTGACCATCTGCCTGGGCAAATCGACCTACGCGCGTTGCGGCATCATCGTCAACGTGACGCCGTTCGAGCCGGAGTGGGAAGGCTATGTGACGCTGGAATTCTCCAACACCACGCCCTTGCCGGCCAAGATTTACGCCGGCGAAGGCTGCGCCCAGGTGCTGTTCTTCGAAAGCGACGACGTCTGCGAGACCTCGTACAAGGACCGCGACGGCAAGTATCAGGGTCAGAGCGGCGTCACGCTGCCGATGGCCTAAGGCCGATCCGACGGCGCCCGCCGCGCCCCAGACGGGCGGGCGCCCGGCAGCCGAATGGCCCTTGTGCGCCGTTCGGTTCGCCACGACCCGCGTGGATGAGACTCCCTCATTTGCGGCATGCGCTCAGTATTGCCACCGCCACCGCCACCGCCACCGCCAGCAGACCAGCGCAATTCATTCCCGGCGCGCAAGCGCACTTCGGCGATCCCGCTTTCCAGGCGCCGCCCCCTGTGATCGACTTCAGCGGCTTGCTGCTCGGACAAATGCAAGTAATAGCGGTTCTCATCTTTGCAATTCGTATCATCGTTGAATATTGCGCGCTCCGAATCTAGCATCGCCAGTAATTGATGCTGTATGGCGAGTTTTGGCGAGGCGGGAATCAGCGGCAGTTTTGCCCATGAGGATTCGGAAGGCATGGAAACACAATACGGCGCGTAGGCCGGCATGGATTTGGCTCCGGAGCGGCCTGGCCCTGTAGCGAGGTCGATTTGAATGGCCGCGGCCAGTTTTTACTACGCGTTTCCGGAACCTCCGGCACACCGGCCGCGTCCTTCACCAGCCAATAGCAATCGACCTCGCCGCCGTAATGCGTTGCATCGGGATAACGGTGCGGCCGGCCATCATCGTCGGAACGCCATGCATTGTTGCGCCATTGCGTTTGCTCCTCGCCCAAGGCCCAGCATTGATGGCGATCGCGAAAACGGACGATGAACACGCGTTCCGCCCAGACGAAATCCAAGGGTCCGACATCCGGCAATCCGGCGGCGGGATGCAGGGAAAGGCGCGAGGCGCCTTGCTCGCGCAGCTTGCCCAACCATTACTGCACCGAATAAAGCCGGTCGGGGCCACATCGCACGTCGATGAGTAATGGTGGTCGCGAGGCCAGCTTGGACGTGGGTCCGTAAACCAATCCACCCAAGTTAAGGAAATTATGTGCGATTAAATCATTTATTATCAATATTATTAAATATATACTTGACATTGTATTAAAAGCGCGGCCGTCAGTGTGGATTTTTACTCCCGCTGCCTGCCATGTCCGTTCTGA
>JANXSQ010000106.1 GCA_025356595.1 Janthinobacterium sp.
CTCGTTGTGTCGGTGCGCTGCACGGCCTGTTCTATCCACTCGACCGGCAAATGCTCTCCCAGACGACGCCAGTCAGGCGCTTCGAGGTGGTTTGCCAGGAAATGGAGAGTGTCATCGAGCATCGCCGCGTAGGTTAACAGCAGGCCCGGGCGTTTACAGGCCCAAAATAAAAATGCCGTCCAGTCTTAACTGAACGGCATTAGGCCCGGGCCGCTGTTTTTCATTGTCCCGCGGCGCTTCAGCCGCCCGGCAGGCTCATGCCCGCCGGCTTCAGGGCCTCCAGCCATTTGCGCATGCGTCCGGCGTCGGCCGTGCGCGACTGCTTGCCCTTGGAGTCGAGGAAGACCATGATCACGGCGCGCCCCTCGATGACCGCCTGCATCAGCAGGCAGCGCCCCGCCTCGTTGATGAAGCCGGTTTTCTGCAGGCCGATGTCCCAGCCGGGATTGGCCACCAGGTGGTTGGTGTTACCGAACTGCATGGGATGGCCGCTGGCTTCGACGATGGCTTTCGGATCCGTCGAGAATTGCCGCAGCAGGGGCTGGCGGAAGGCCGCGATGGCCAGCTTGGCCAGGTCGCGCGCGCTGGCCACGTTTTGCTTGGACAGGCCGTTGGAATCGACGTAGCGGGTGTCGGCCATGCCCAGCGTCCTGGCCTTGGCGTTCATGGCGTCGACGAAGGCCGGCAAGCCGCCCGGATAGTTGCGGCCCAGCGCGGAGGCGGCGCGGTTTTCCGAACTCATCAGCGCAATGTGCAGCATGTTCGCGCGCGTCAGTTCGGAACCGACCTTCAGGCGCGAGCTGCTGAATTTCGCCCGGTCGACGTCCTCGTCGGTGATGGTGAGCATTTCATCCATGTCCTGGCGCGCCTCGACGACGACCAGGCCCGTCATCATCTTCGTGATCGAGGCGATCGGCAGCGCGACGTTGGCGTTCTTCTCGAACAGGACTTCGGAGTTGGACTGGTCGAGCACCAGGGCGACGCTGGACTTCAGGTCGAGCGGATCGCGCGTCAGATTCAGGCCGGCCAGGTCGCCCATGGTCGGCTTGGCGGCGATGACGACGCTGGTGACGCGCTGGTAGACCACCCTGCGCTTGCCGCGCACGACGATGACGCGCTTGACGCGCCGTTCGCCCGATTCGGCCACCACCCTGACGGACTGCTGCCGCGCGCCGGCCTTGACGCGCTTGAGGCCATGCTTCTTTTGCACCGAGGCGCCATGCGCGGCGCCGTGGGCGGCGCCGGCGGACGAGGACGCCAGCGCAAACAACAGTGAAACCAAGGCGCCCAGCGCAAATTTAAACATAGCTCATCCTCGTGAAGCAAACAGAAATCTCTCACTCCAGTTTAGCGAAATGCAGAGTTAGCGCAAGCGAATTTAACACCTAAAGCAGTATTTATTGCCACGGCGCAATGCAAAAACACATATCCGGGCCGGAAGCTTATCAATCCAGAAATTTAACAAAACCGGCCACGGGCTCGCGCTCGGTGCGCAGGGTGTTTTCGATCTTGCCGGGGTCGGCGAAACCAAGGGCCATGCCGCACACCACCATCTCGCCGGACGGCAACTCCAGCTCTTCGGCGATGATCTTGTGGTACTGCGTGAAAGCGGCCTGCGGGCAGGTATCCAGGCCGCGGCCGCGGGCCGCCACCATGATGCTTTGCAAGAACATGCCGTAGTCGAGCCAGGAGCCCTGCTCCATCACCCGGTCGATGGTGAAAATCAAGCCCACCGGGGCGTCGAAGAAGCGGTAGTTGCGGCCGTGCTGGGCGGCCATGCCGGCCTTGTCCTCGCGCGTCAGGCCCAGCAGCGCGTACAAATCCCAGCCGACCTTGCGGCGCCGCTCGATGAAGGGCGAGGTCCACTCGCGCGGATAATAGGCGTATTCCTCGCTGTGCAGGCGCGCCAGCTGGGCATCGTTGTGGACGGCCAACAGGCGCTGCGACAGGCGCTCCTTGCGCGCGCCCGTCAGCACATACACTTTCCACGGCTGCGTGTTGGTGCCCGACGGGGCGCGCGCCGCCACCTCCAGGATGGCGGCCAAGTCCGCCCGCGCCACCGGCGTCGGCAGGAAGGCGCGGATGGAACGGCGCGAAGTGATCGCGGCGTCGACGGTCTGTTGTTCCGGGGTAGAAATCATGTTTCCTCGTTTGGTTTATTTTTTCACCACAAAAATCACACCGAGCACCGCCACCAGCATGCCGGCGATACCCATCCAATTGAAGGCCTCGCCGAACATCAGCCACGCCATCAGCGCGGTGGTGGGCGGGGTCAGGTACAAGAGGCTGGTGACCTGGGTCGCGTCGCTGCGGCGTATCAGGGCGAAGAGCAGGAAGATCGCCCCGATCGACAGGACCAGCACCGACCACAACAGAGCGCCCATGAAGGCCGGCGTCCACTGCACGGCGGCGAAATCGGGGCGCAAGCCCTCCAGCAGCACGGCCAGCGGCAGCATCACCAGCAGCGAGGCGGAAAACTGGATCACGGTGCCGGTGCGCAAGTCGAAGGAGGGGCAATGGCGTTTCTGGTACAGGGTGCCGGCCGTGATCGACAGCAGCGCGAACAGGCACAGGGCGACGCTGGCCGCCGTCAAACCGACCAGATTGATCTTGGCGTACACCACCAGGGCCACGCCGAGCAGGCCGAACAGCAAGCCCAGCCACTGCCGCGGGCGCACCTTTTCGCCGATCAAGGGCGCGGCGCAGGCCGTCAGTATCGGTTGCATGCCGACGATCAGCGCCGACAGTCCGGCCGGCATGCCCAGTTTGATCGCGCACCAGACCCCGGACAGGTAGCCGGCCTGCAGCAGCAGGCCGGCGACGGCGATATGGCGCACCTTGCCGACCGGCCAGGGCGCCTTCAGGAGCACGACGCAGGGCAACAGGATCAGCAGCACGCCGACGAAGCGCAAGAGCAGAAAGGTCAGCGGCGGCGCATAGGGCAGGCCGAACTTGGCGACGATGAAGCCCGTGCTCCAGAGCAAGACAAAAAAGCCCGGCAAGGCTAGCGGAAAGGCGCGCGGACTGCGCGCGACTGGCGCGACACGGGTGTGTGACATTTTTTTTCGACTCGGGTGGGTGGCGCGGCGGCGAGGGCCGCGCGCTCGCTTGCGCCACAAAGTCTAGCATGGCCCCGCCCCGCCGGCCGGAAGCCGCGCCTTTTCGCCGGCGCGCGGGCAGAAACTGTCAATCGAAATTACCCTTTAGAAATAGTATCTTTGATGCAAATCTAACACTTTGTTGCGCCGCACAAAATTCGCTTGACTTAATTTTCAAAGGCTTTAGAATCGGGTTTGTTGCGTTGCACAATTAGTTGTTCAGCTTGAAAATAAGACCTACTTGCTTCATTACCACGGTGCTTACCGCAGCGTTCATCAACGAGCTATTATTATATTTTGGAGAGTTATATGTTTTCAATTCCTGAGCAATTTTCGTCCGCCACCAAAGCCAACTTCGAAAGCCAATTCGCCATTTTCTCGTCGTTGACGAGCAAAGCGTTTGAAGGCATCGAAAAAATCGTCGAACTGAACCTGACCGCCGCCAAGGCGACTCTGGAAGAGTCCGCTGCTACGACCAAGCAACTGCTGTCGGCTAAAGACCCACAAGAATTCTTCTCGCTGACCGCCGCCCAAGCCCAGCCTGCAGCCGAAAAAGCCATCGCTTACGGTCGTCACCTGGCCGAAATCACGTCCGGCACCCAAGCTGAATTCAGCAAAGCCGCCGAAACGCAAATCGCCGAAACCAACCGTAAAGTCATCTCGCTGGTGGAAGAAGTCAGCAAGAACGCCCCAGCCGGTTCGGAAAACGCCGTTGCACTGCTGAAATCGGCCATCGGCAACGCCAGCGCCGGTTACGAGCAGTTCAGCAAAACCAGCAAGCAAGCCGCCGAAACGATCGAAGCGAACCTGACTTCGGCCGTGAACCAATTCAGCCAAGCCGCTGAAAAAGCCGTGCCGCGCGCAGCGAAGAAGTAAGCTTCACGGCCGGGCCGCGCGAGCGGTCCGGTCTGCGGTCCCCGGCACCCTGCCTTTTCTCCTCACAGGGTTGCCATTATGCCCCGGCTCGCCGGGGCATTTCTTATGCGCGCGCACAAAGATCGCGCATCGCACGCGAAAACGGCGCCATCGGCGCCGTTTCGTGTTGCGGTTTTACGACATTACTCGCCCAGGTAGGCCGCCTTGACGCGCGGATCGTCCAGCATGTCGCTGGCCTTGCCCGTCATCGTGATCAAACCGGAGTCCATCACAT
>JANXSQ010000133.1 GCA_025356595.1 Janthinobacterium sp.
GCCGCCAGTTGCGCGCCTGATGGATTACGGCAAGTTCAAATACCAGGAACAGAAAAAAGCGCACGAAGCGAAGCTCAAGCAGAAGGTGATTCTGGTCAAGGAAGTCAAATTCCGCCCCGGTACCGATGACGGCGATTACGATATCAAGTTGCGTAACCTGAAGAAGTTTCTGGACGAAGGCGACAAGACCAAGATCACGCTGCGTTTCCGCGGTCGTGAGATGGCGCATCAGGATATTGGTTTCCGTATGCTGGAGCGTCTGAAGGCCGATCTGGAGCCGTACGGCCAGGTCGAGCAGTTTCCGAAGATGGAAGGGCGCCAGATGATCATGGTCCTTTCGCCTAAGAAGAAAAAGTAAGACTGTAAACGAGGCGGTCTCGCGTCATAGTTTGGCGCGGCGTCGAAGTTTCAGGTATGATTCGCGCTCGCCGTCCGGAAACGGGCGGCGTGTGCGAACTGTGGTGGACTCGCATCCGCCACACAACAAGTGAAAGCAGGCATCTAAGCGCGACGTCTCGTTGCCACCTGCAATCCTGTTAAAAATGGAGCTGTCCATAAAAGGACAGATTGCTATGCCTAAGATGAAAACCAAAAGCTCCGCGAAAAAACGTTTTCGCGTGCGTCCGGG
This sequence comes from Janthinobacterium sp., assembly GCA_025356595.1. Classification (GTDB taxonomy): domain Bacteria; phylum Pseudomonadota; class Gammaproteobacteria; order Burkholderiales; family Burkholderiaceae_D; genus Janthinobacterium. Next base: position 629 of record JANXSQ010000133.1, read on the forward strand.
TGGTACCGTTAAATGTGGTCATGCGTTCAAACGCCACATCTTGACCAAAAAGACCACCAAAGTAAAACGCCAGTTGCGCGGTATTACCAATGTCGCACCGGCTGACGTCAAGTCGGTCATGCGCATGATGCCATCTGCTTAATCTCACACTCAATTTAAGGAGTTACTATGCCTAGAGTAAAACGTGGGGTTACAGCTCGTGCCCGTCATAAAAAAATCCTTAACATGGCCAAGGGTTACCGCGGCCGTCGCAGCAAGGTTTACCGTGTTGCCAAGCAAGCAGTCATGCGCGCTGGCCAATACGCTTACCGCGATCGCCGCAACAAGAAGCGCGTCTTCCGCCGCCTGTGGATCGCTCGTATCAACGCCGCTTCCCGTGAGCATGGCGTAACGTACAGCGTCTTCATGAACGGTCTGAAAAAAGCTTCGATCGAACTGGACCGTAAAGTCCTGGCCGATATGGCTGTGATGGACAAACCGGCCTTCGCCGCGATTGTCAACGCAGTTAAAGCAAAAATCGCCGCTGCTTAATCAGCGACGAGGTTGCCAGCGCCACCCCCGGGTGGCGTCTAAAGAGCGGGGCAGGGGTGCATAACCTTATGCCCCGTTTTTGATTCTTGGGCGCGCTTTACGCCCGCGAATTGTTTTCCACGACAGGAAAAGCCGCATGAACTCCCTAGAACAACTCGTCGTCTCGGCCCAGGCTGACTTTATCGCCGCCGCGGACGCTGCAGCACTCGAAAACGCCAAAGCCATCTATCTTGGCAAGACCGGCAAAATCACCGAATTGATGAAGGCCCTGGGCAAGCTCGACCCGGACGCGCGCAAGGCGCAGGGCGCCCTGATCAACGCCGTCAAGGCGCAGATCGAAGAGGCGCTGACGGCCCGGCGCGACGCGCTGGCCGACGCGCAGATGCAGGAACGCCTGAACGGCGAAGTGATCGACGTCTCGCTGCCCGGCCGCGGCCGCGCCACCGGCGGCATCCACCCCGTCATGCGCAGCTGGGAACGGGTCGAGGAAATCTTCCGCTCGATCGGCTTCGACGTCGCCGACGGTCCCGAGATCGAAACCGACTGGACCAATTTCAGCGCCCTGAACAGCCCGGAAAACCATCCGGCCCGCTCCATGCAGGACACCTTCTACATCGACGGCCAGGACAGCGAGGGCAAGAACCTGCTGCTGCGCACGCACACCAGCCCGATGCAGGTGCGCTACGCGCGCACGCACACGCCGCCCATCAAGGTCATCGCGCCGGGCCGCACCTACCGGGTCGACAGCGACGCCACCCATTCGCCCATGTTCCATCAGGTCGAAGGCCTGTGGATCGCCGAGGACATCAGCTTCGCCGACCTGAAGGGCGTGTACCTGAATTTCGTCAAGGCCTTCTTCGAGACCGACGACCTGCAGGTGCGCTTCCGTCCGTCCTACTTCCCGTTCACGGAACCGTCGGCCGAGATCGACATCGCCTTCGGCAGCGGCCCCCTGAAGGGACGCTGGCTGGAAGTGTCGGGCGCCGGCCAGGTGCACCCGAACGTGGTGCGCAACTTCGGCCTCGATCCCGAGCGCTTCATCGGCTTCGCCTTCGGCTCCGGCCTGGAGCGTCTGACGATGCTGCGCTACGGCATCAACGACCTGCGCCTGTTCTACGAGGGCGACCTGCGTTTCCTGAAGCAGTTCAACTAACAACATCCCTGCGTTCGAGCGCCTCGCTGCGCGCTCGCGCTTTGACTATTCTTTGCGGCTGAAGGCTTGATTATGCAATTTTCCGAAAACTGGCTCCGTACCATGGTCGATCCGAAGATGACTTCGGATGAACTGTCCCATTTGCTGACCATGTCCGGTCTCGAGGTCGAGGCTGTCGAGGCGGTCGCGCCGCCATTTTCCAACGTCGTCGTCGGCCTGGTGCGCGAGATGGTCAAGCACCCGAACGCCGACCGCCTGAACGTCTGCCAGGTCGATGTCGGCACCGGCACCCTGCTCAACATCGTCTGCGGCGCGCCCAATGTGCGTCCGGGCCTGCGCGTGGTGTGCGCCATGGCCGGCGCCATCCTGCCGCCGGGCGCCGACGGCAAGCCCTTCGAAATCAAGGTCGGCGAGTTGCGCGGCGTCGAGTCGCAGGGCATGTTGTGCTCGGCGCGCGAACTGAAGCTGTCGGAGGAGAACGCCGGCCTGATGGAGTTGCCCGACGACGCGCCCATCGGCCAGAACATCCGCGACTACTACGCCCTCAACGACCTCAAGTTCACCATCAAGCTGACGCCGAACAAGGCCGATTGCCTGTCGGTGCTGGGCGTGGCGCGCGAAGTGTCGGCGCTCACCGGCACCCCCCTGCAGCAGCCGCAATACCGCAATGTCGCCGTCAACAGCGAGGAAGTGCTGCCGGTCAGCGTCAGCGCGCCCGATCTGTGCGGGCGCTTCTCCGGCCGCGTCATCCGCAACCTGAACACCGGCGCGGCGACGCCCGACTGGATCAAGCAGCGCCTCGAACGCAGCGGCCAGCGCAGCGTCTCCGTGCTGGTCGACATCTCCAACTATGTGATGCTGGAACTGGGCCGTCCCAGCCATGTGTTCGACCTCGACAAGATCGAGGGCGGACTCACGGTGCGCTGGGGCAAGGCGGGCGAATCCGTCAAGCTCCTGAACGGCAACACCGTCGCCGTCGACGAGTGGATCGGCGTCATCGCCGACGCGCGCCAGATCGAATCGCTGGCCGGCATCATGGGCGGCGACGCCAGCGCCGTCGGCGACGCCACCACCAACATCTACCTGGAGGCGGCCTTCTGGTGGCCGAACGCCATCCAGGGGCGCGCGCGGCGCTTCAACTTCTCCACCGACGCGGCGCACCGCTTCGAGCGCGGCGTCGATTTCGCCAGCAACGTCGAGCACATCGAGCGCATCACCGCGCTGATCGTGGAAATCTGCGGCACCGGCCAGACCCTGGTCGGCCCCGTCGACGACCACGTCGTCAATCTGCCGCAACGCCCGGCCGTGGCGCTGCGCACGGCGCGCGCGCAGAAAGTCATCGGCGTGCCGCTGACGGACGCCGTCATCGCCGACATCTTCACCCGCCTGGCGCTGCCGTTCACGCTGGCCGAGGGCGTGTTCTCGGTGACGGCGCCGTCCTACCGCTTCGACATCGAGATCGAGGAAGACCTGATCGAGGAAGTGGCGCGCGTCTACGGCTTCGAAAATATCCCGGCGCTGCCGCCGGTGGCCGCCAACAAGATGCAGATCGCGCCGGAAAACGGCCGTTCCCTGTTCGCCGTGCGCCATCAACTGGCCGACCTGGGCTTCCAGGAAGTGGTCAACATGAGCTTCGTCGACGCCGCCTGGGAGCGCGACTTCTCCGCCAACGCGAATCCGATCAAGCTGCAGAACCCGATCGCCAGCCAGATGAGCGTGATGCGCTCCTCGCTGATCGGCAGCCTGGTCGCCAACGTGCGCTACAACCTGAACCGCAAGCTCGGCCGCGTGCGCGTCTTTGAGATGGGCACCATCTTCAAGCGCAACGCGGCGGTCGAAAACGGCGCCCTGACGGTGGCCGGCTACGAGCAGCCGAAGCGCGTCGCCGCCATGGCCTACGGCCCGGTCGTCGACGAGCAGTGGGGCCAGCCTTCGCGCGCGGTCGACTTCTTCGACGTCAAGGCCGACCTGGAGGCGCTGTTCGCGCCGCGCACGCCGCGCTTCGTCAAGGCGGAGCACCCGGCGCTGCACCCGGGCCGCTCGGCGCACATCGAAATCGACGGCGTGGCGGTCGGCTTCATCGGCGAACTGCACCCGCGCTGGATGCAGAAATATGATCTGCCGCAGGCGCCGGTCTTGTTCGAGGTGGATGCAGTTGCATTGCAGCAACGTTGTGTGCCAAAATACCTGGAGATTTCCAAATTTCCCGGCGCCAGCCGCGACTTGGCGCTGGTCGTCAAGCAGTCCGTGCCGGCGCAGGATCTGCTCGACGCGTTCGCCGCGGAAATCGCCGTCAACGCGCAGGGCAAAATCGTGCAAGCCATTGTTTTGTTTGATGAATATCGCGGCAAGGGGCTGGAGGTGGACGAAAAAAGCCTTGCTTTCCGCTTTAGCTTGCAAGATACTCAAAACACCTTGCAAGACGATGTTGTCGATGCCGTCATGACGGCTTTGACGGCGGCGGCGGTGCAACAGCACAACGCGAAATTGCGTTCGTAACCACCCTCGGGGTCCGGCTCGCGCCGGCCCCGGGCGCACACAGAAGGCAGGGCAGCAAAATTAATAACAACGACGTCGATTCCGCCGTACTCCAATCCGCATTGGCCGCCGATCTGCATCGGGCCATGTTGGTGGCCAAGGTACGCCAGGACGCGGAAAAAGATTTGCCGACCTTGACCAAGGCCGAACTGGCCGAACTCCTGTTCGAGCAGGTCGGCTTGAACAAGCGCGAAGCGAAGGACATGGTCGAGACCTTCTTCGACGAAATCCGCAACGCCCTGGAACGGGGCGAAGCCGTCAAGCTTTCCGGTTTCGGCAACTTCCAGTTGCGCGACAAGCCGCAGCGGCCCGGCCGCAACCCGAAAACGGGCGAGGAGATCCCGATCACGGCGCGCCGCGTGGTGACCTTCCACGCCAGCCAAAAGTTAAAAGGCATGGTTGAAGAAACCAATCCGCTGGCGCGTGCCGCCTGAGTGAGTCCGCATGAACGAGCGCATCAGTAAGTCCGAGCTTGCCGTCCTGCCGCCGATTCCGGCCAAGCGCTATTTCACGATAGGCGAGGTGAGCGAGTTGTGCGGCGTCAAGCCCCATGTGCTGCGCTATTGGGAACAGGAATTCACCCAGCTCAAGCCGGTCAAGCGGCGCGGCAACCGGCGCTACTACCAGCACCACGAAGTGCTGCTGATACGCCGCATCCGCGAACTGCTGTACGAACAGGGCTTCACCATCAGCGGCGCCCGCAACAAGCTCGACAGCAGGAGCGCCGACGGCGCCGGGGCCGAGGTGCGCGAATTCGCCGCGGCGGCCCCCGCGCCGGCGCAGTTGGACCGCGCCATGATACGCGGCGAACTGCTGGCGATTCTCGACTTGCTAAAGTGAGCATCGGCCCAATATAGGGGGAGGCGATGGACGCCTCCTTTTTTTCCGGCGTCCCGAGGGCGGCCGGCGGGAATCCAGTATTTTGCCAGACACTGCATACGCTGAACCGGGACGGCGAGCCCGCTCCTCTTTCCCATGCCAGGAAAATTAAAGGGAAAACAATGATACGCGTTGCCATTTGTGATGATCACCAAATTGTCAGAGCCGGATTTAAACAGATTTTTTCATCCTCCGACGATTTCAGCGTCGTGGCGGAAGCCGGTACGGGGCGCGAGGCGCTCGATATCGCCCGCCGCGAAATCTGCGATGTGCTCCTGCTCGACATCGCCATGCCGGACCAGAGCGGCATCGACACCCTGCGCACGATACGCCAGGGCCAGCCCGATTTGCCGGTGCTGATACTGAGCGGCTATCCGGCCCAGCAGTACGCGCTGAACCTGTTCAAGATGGGCGCGAACGGCTATCTGAACAAGGAATGCGAGGCCGACGAACTGATGACGGCCGTGCGCACCGTGCACCAGGGCCGGCGCTACGTCAGTTCGACGGTGGGCGAGCTGCTGGCGCAATCCTTCGACCGCGACCCCAACACGGCCCTGCACACGGAGCTGTCGGACCGCGAGTTCCAGGTCTTCCTGCGCCTGGCGCGCGGCGCCACCGTCTCCGACATCGGCGTCGCCCTGTCGCTGAGCATCAAGACCGTCAGCACCTACCGCACCCGCATCATGGAAAAAATGGGCCTGCAGTCGAACAGCGACCTGACCTACTACGCGATGAAAAACAATCTGCTCGATTGAGGCGCGCGGCCCGCGCCGCGCCCCCGCGCGGCGGTCTTGCGGGCATGCTTTGATGCGCGCACGCTTGAAATCTTGCGCGGCAGCAATCGTCGGCGGGGGCTATAATTGGCGGGCGCGGCGCTGCGGGCGCTGAACTTTGCTTAGGATGCACATCAGGATGTATTTCACCGTCGACACGGGCCCGGCACACCGTCTGCCATTGTATAAGACCGTCTTGTGCGTCACGTGCGCCCTGCTGTTGATACTCAACGGCGTGAGTCTGTACCACAATCTGCAGGCGCTCAAGGGCTCCAACACCCGGCTCGGCCAGACCGCGCGCGTGGCCGACCGCCTGCAGTACCTGAACGTGCTGGTGCTCGACGCCGAGAGCAGCCTGCGCGGCTATTTCATTTCGGGCAAGGAAACCTTCCTCGGACCGGCGAAGACCGCCGACAGCGAAGTCGAGAGCGAATTCGCCGACCTGCAGGCCCTGCTCGCCGACAGCCCCAGCCAGTTGAAGAACCTGGCCCAGTTGCACACCCTGGTGCGGCGCAAGCTCTCCATCCTGAACCAGGCGATCGAGGTCTACAAGCAGGGCGGCCTGGCCGACATCGTCAACATCGCCCGCGTCAGCGACAGCCGCGCGGCGATGGACGAGATCCGCCTGCTGGTGGTGATCATGGTGCAGGAGCAAAACGAAATCCTCGCCACGCGCAGCGCCGCCTTCTACCATGAGTACCAGAAGGCCGTGATGCTGGGCATCGGCATTAATCTTCTGGCCATCCTCGTGCTGGTCATGTTCTATCAATTGGTGCGGCGCAGCTTCCAGACGCGCGCGGCGGTGGAGTTCGCGCTGCAGAACGCCAACGACACCCTGGAGTCGACCGTCGTCAAGCGCACCGAACAGTTATCGGTGCTGTCGCGCCACCTGATCAGCGTCAGCGAGGAGGAGAAGGCGCGCCTGGCGCGCGAGCTGCACGACGAACTGGGCGCCCACCTGACGGCCATCAGCATGGATCTGGGCGCCGTGACGCAGCAATTGCTGAAGACCCATCCGGAATTGGCCGCGCAATTGCGCCGCGCCAAGTCGACGCTGCTGGAAACGGTGGAGTTGAAGCGCCGCATCGTCGAGGACCTGCGCCCCAGCCTGCTCGACAACCTGGGCCTGTGCGCGGCCATCGAGAGTTACTGCGAGCAGTTCAGCCGCATGACGAAGGTGAAGTGCGACACGGAAATCGAAATCGATATCGACCACAGCGAGTCGACCCTGAGCATCGCGCTGTTCCGCATCGTCCAAGAGTCCTTGAACAACATCACCAAATACGCCAAGGCGGGCAATGTCAGCGTGACGCTGAAGAAGGTGGAGATCGGCCTGACCCTGCGCATCATCGACGACGGCGTCGGCATCACCGACGCGGCGCTGGTGAAACCGATGTCGCACGGCTTGCTGGGCATGCGCGAGCGCGCCCTCTTACTGGGCGGAACCCTGACGATACGCCGCGGGCGCAGCGAGCGCGGCACCTGCATCGAGGCCGTGATCCCCCTGCCGGTGCGCATGGCGCAGGTCAGCAGCGCGCCACATCCACCAGCAGGCGGTCATATTCCGTCTTCGCTACCTTATAGCATTCACCCGCATAGTCTTCCAGTCCAGTCCGATCAAGCACGGTGATGTTGCCGCGGCGGTAATGGATCAAGCCTTCCTCCTGCAGCTTGCCGGCGGCGGCCGTGATGCTTTCGCGCCGCACGCCGAGCATGATGGAGATGAGTTCCTGGGTGACCTTCAATTCGTTCGACGGCGAGCGGTCCAGGCGGTCGAGCAGCCAGCGGCACAGTTTCTGCTCGATGGAGCTGTGGCGGCCTCCGACGGCGTTTTGCGCCATCTGCGCGAACAGGGCGTTGGTGTAGCGCATGAGCAACTGGGGCAGGGCGCCGCCGAGGTTGAAGGCGGCGCGCAGATGCTGGGTTTTCAGGCGGTAGCCGTGGCCGGCGCTCTGCACCACGGCGGCGCACATGGCGCGCTCGCCGTCCAGCAGCGAGGCGCCGGCCACGCCCTCATGGCCGACGACGGCGATTTCCGTGGTCGCGCCGTCCTCCATCACATACAGCAGCGAGACGATGGCCGTGGTCGGAAAGTAGGCGTAGTCGAGCGTGCTGCCATAGTCGAACAGTTCCTTGCCGAATGGCATCTCCACCAGTTCCAGATCTTCGAACAAGGCTTCCAGCGCCTCGCGCGGCAGGGCGGCCAGCAATTCGTTCTGCTGGGTGGCGGCGTAACTGACTTTCGGCGTGGCCAGCTTGAACGCCAGGGAGCCGGTTGGAATCGCGCGGGGCAGCGAACGGGCTTTCGGGACGGCAAGGCTAAGTTGGGTGTTGTTCATTGTTGTTCCTCACAGGCTTAAATCGTTACATCGGGATGCAATCTGCCGCCATGGCGGCGCGGGCCGACGCTGCCGCGTCCGGCCCTGCGCACTATGCAGATCTTGATGTAGCTACTTTAAAACCTTATGTCGATGAGGAACATAAGACTAGTCGTCGCCTCCGTGTAGGCTCTTTGCATGACAATTTGTCAGTCTAGTCCTACTGCTGAGATAACACGGCTAGGCTTTGCGTGCCAACACCGCTGGTTTCGTGTCGTGCGCGGACAACACGCGGGGCTTGTTGGCGCTCCATAAACCGGCCGGGCGCACCCGCGGCAGGAGCGTCGCGGCCGGCGCGGCGGCCGGTTCGGCGGCGTGCCCGAAGGAATCGGCGGCGCGCGCCGGCGCCGCGTCGGCGCCATCCAGATGGAAGCGGCTGACGGCGCGCGACAGCGTGGCGCTCTCTTCGCGCAGTCGGCCTGATCCTACACGGGCATCCTCGACCAGGGCGCTGTTCTGCCGGGTCATGGCGTCGATCTGCGCCAGCGCCTTGTCGATCTGGGCGATCTCGGCGTTCTGCTCGGCGCCGGCGGCGCTGATCTGGCCGATCACGGCCGCCACCTGCTGCACCGCCAGCACCACCTGCCCGATGGTGGCGCCGGCCGCGTTGACCAGTTCGTTGCCCTTGTCGACCTGGGCCACCGAGGCGCCGATCAAGCCTTTGATTTCCAGCGCCGCCGCGGCCGAGCGCTGCGCCAGGTTGCGCACTTCCGCGGCGACGACGGCGAAGCCGCGTCCCTGTTCGCCGGCGCGGGCCGCCTCGACGGCCGCGTTCAGGGCCAGGATATTGGTCTGGAAGGCGATGCCGTTGATGACGCCGATGATATCGACGATCTTGTGCGAACTGGCCTTGATCGAGGCCATCGTCGCGACCACGGCGCCGACGCTGTGGCCGCCTTGCTGGGCCACGCCGGAAGCCGTCGCGACCAGCGCGCGGCCGTTGCCGACATAGGCTTCGTTGCGCTGCACGGTGGCCGTCAGTTCGCGCATCGACAGCATGGTCTCGCCCAGCGCGCCGGCCTGCGTCGCCGTGTGGCCGGAGAGGGCGCGGTTGCCGCCGGCGATGTCGGCGGTGGCGGCGGCGATCACGCCGGCGCCGCCGCGGATGTCGGCCACCAGGACGCTTAAGGCGTGCGTCATGGCGCCGAAGTCGCGCACCAGTTCGCCGATCTCGTCGCGCGCATCCGAATCGATGTGCGCCGCCAGGTCGCCGTCGGCGGCTTCGCGCACGGCGTGCCTGAGGTGGGCGATGTCGCGCGAGAAGGAGGCGTAGAAGCCGGCGAACAGATAGGCGGCCACCAGCACGGCCAGCGCCACGCCGGCCAGCATCCACTGGCGCCGCGCGGCGTCGCGGGCGACGCGCTCGGCCAGCAGGCCGTCGAGGGCGCGGGCCGAGCCGGCCGCCAGCGCGTACAGGGCGTCGACGCTGCGCGTGCCGGCCGCGTAGTATTCCTTGCCGGAGGTCTGGTTGAAGGAATTGCTGACCTCGTTCTTGGTGCGTTCGAGGAAGGCCAGCGCGGCGGGCAGCGCCGCCAGTTGCGGCTGCAGGGCCGGCTTGACGGCCGGCTGGGCGAGGAAGATCGCCTCGAAGCTGGCCGGCGCGCGCTCCAGATCGTGGCGCGCGATTAGCGCGCTGGCGTTCACCAATTGATCCTCGTTGGCCTCGAACAGACCGGTGTCGATGAAGGCGGCGCCCCGTCCGGCGATTTCCGACAGGCTCTCGGCCAAGCCGGGCAGGGTGGACAGGAAGGCCGCGCCCAGGTGGTTCGCGGCGACGTCCGGGTCCAGGCTCAGGTGCGAGCGCTCGGCCACCAGCGTGCCCAGCTTGTCCAACTGGGCGATCAGCGCCGTGTGCAGCGCGAAGCTTTCCTTGGCGCTCAGGCCGGCGCGGCGCGCGCCCAAGGCCTGCCACTGCTTGCCGACTTCGGCCCAGGGCGCCAGCGCCGCCAGGCCCGGCAGCTCGCGCTGCAGCAGGTCCAGGCGGGCGATGGCGGCGCCGATCTGCTGGCCGGCGCCGGCCGTGTCGAGATCGGTCTTGCCGTTCAGGCGCAGATGCTCCAGGCCGCGGCGTTGCTGGGCCAGGCGGGTGATGTCATGCAATTGGCCGATGTAGGCGACGCCCCGCTGTTCGGCGCGGGCGTAGGCCAGCGATTTTTCCAGCTCCGCCAGGAGCAGCGTCGTCACCAGCGCCAGCGGCAGCAGGAACACCAGGCACACCAGGATAAATTTCGGCAGCAGGCGCAGGCGCTGCATCAGGGCGATGGCGGGCTTGAGTATGATTTTCACGGCGGGTTCCTTGTGTATTGGGCATCATTTATTTCTATTGTGCAATAATGCGCCGGAAATGTGACAACATGATGAATTGTGCCGCAGCGCAACAAAACCACGGGCGTGAAAGCGCGCACTGAGCGCGCCGCCGCGCGGCCGTTTTGCGCCCGTCCCGGCGGCATTCCCGCCGACCGGGAAATACCGCATAATGGCTGCCACCCCCTCTGGAGAAATGGTTCGCGCATGCACGTATTACTGGTGGAAGACGACGCGGTGCTGGCCGACGGCCTGACGCGCATCCTGAGCGCGCACGGCATGGCGGTCGACGTCGTCAACAACGGCAGCCAGGCCGACGCCATGCTGCAGCGCATCGACGTGGCCGTGCTGGTGCTCGACATCGGCCTGCCCGGCATCGACGGCTTCGAAGTGGTGCGGCGCCTGCGCGCGCGCGGCAGCAACATCCCGGTGCTGCTGCTGACGGCGCGCGACGCCATCGAGGACCGCGTGCGCGGCCTGGAGCTGGGCGCCGACGATTATCTGGTGAAACCCTTCGCCACGGCCGAACTGGTGGCGCGCCTGAAGGCGCTGGTGCGGCGCAACACCCCGCAACCGGCCGTGCTGGCCTTGGGCCAACTGACGCTGGACACCTCCAGCAAGCGCGCCCGCATCAAGGAGCGCGTCGTCGAACTGTCGGCGCGCGAATGGGCCGTGCTGGAATACCTGCTGCAGCACGCCGCGCGGGTCGTCTCGAAACAGCAAATCATCGACGCCATCCTGCCGTGGGGGGAGGACCTGACGCTGAACGCCGTCGAAGTCTACATCTCGCGCCTGCGCCTGAAGATCGGCGACGCCGGCGTCAGCATCCGCACCATCCGCGGCTTCGGCTACATGCTCGAAACGAGCGATGCCTAGCATCCGCCTGCGCCTGCTGAAGTGCTTGATCGCGCCCATCCTGCTGCTCAACCTGGCCGGCGGCGCGCTGACCTACGCGCTGGCGTGGATGCCGGCGCAGAGCGCCTTCGACCAAAGCCTGCAGGACGCCGCCGGGGCGCTGGGCGCGCGCCTGAGCGTGGCGGCCGACGGCGTGCGCATCGACCTGCCGCGCCAGGCCGAGCAAGTGCTGCGCGCCGACGCCGTCGACGCCGTCTACTTCGTCGTGCGCGGCCCGTCCGGGCGCGACATCGCCGGCGACGCCGACTTCCCGCCGCTGCGCCGCGCCGCCGCGGCCCTGGCCGCGCCGGCCTACGACGGCAGCGTGCGCGGCGAGGCGGTGCGCATCGTCGC
>JANXSQ010000303.1 GCA_025356595.1 Janthinobacterium sp.
CTGAGCACCTCCGTGGGCGACGAAGGCGGTTTCGCGCCATCGCTGGCCAACCATGAAGAAGCGATCAAGCTGATCATCCAGGCGATCGAAGAAGCCGGCTACGAGCCAGGCACCCAGATCGCCATCGGCCTGGACTGCGCAGCTTCCGAGTTCTACAAGGACGGCAAGTATGAACTGGAAGGCGAGGGCCTGAGCCTGACCGCCACCGAGTTCACCAACCTGCTGGCGACCTGGTGCGACAAGTACCCGATCATCTCGATCGAAGACGCGATGCATGAAGGCGACTGGGACGGCTGGGCGATCCTGACCAAGGACCTGGGCAAGAAGATCCAACTGGTGGGCGACGACCTGTACGTCACCAACACCAAGATCCTGAAAGAAGGCATCCAGAAGGGCATCGCCAACTCGATCCTGATCAAGATCAACCAGATCGGCACCCTGACCGAAACCTTCGCCGCCATCGAAATGGCCAAGCGCGCCGGCTACACCGCAGTGATCTCGCACCGTTCGGGCGAGACCGAAGATTCGACCATCGCCGATATCGCCGTTGGCATGAACGCCCTGCAGATCAAGACCGGCTCGATGTCGCGTTCGGACCGCATGGCCAAGTACAACCAGTTGCTGCGCATCGAAGAAGACCTGGGCGACATCGCCAGCTACCCTGGCCGCGACGCTTTCTACAACCTGAAGTAATCCACTCAAACCGGCCGGAAATATTCCGGCCGGTTTTTATCCTATGCGTCTGATTACGTTGGCCCTCGCGGCCCTGCTGCTGTTGATTCAACTACCCTTGTGGATAGGCAAAGGGGGATGGTTGCGCGTCTCCGACATGGAAGCCCAGGTGGCCCAGGCGCAAAAGAAGAATATGGAACTGAAGGCCCGCAACGCCAAACTCGATTCCGAAGTGCGCGACCTGAAGGAAGGCACCGGCGCGGTCGAGGAGCGTGCCCGTTTCGAACTGGGCATGGTCAAACAAAACGAAATTTTCGTGCAGATCGTCGGCAAGGGCCAGGCGGCTCCGCCACTGCCCGCCGCGGCGGCAACTACGCCCACGGCGGCGACAACAAAACCCAATCTGGACTGACACTAGCCCTGAAGGGCGGCCGGCGGAACCAGGCGGTTCACCGTTGCGCGTCCCATAGGGCTCATCTCAACTTTACTGCTTACTACTTCTGCGTGCTACTGACTGCGTGTTGCGTACTGCTGCTTGCCGTTCCGGCTGACGGTGCGACGCTTAGCCGCGCGATGCCATGAAGCGCAATTCGGCCGACAGGTTGGGCATCGTCGACTCGTAGCGATTGGCTTCGGCGTACAGGGCGGCGATGTCGCGCGCGCGTTGGCGTGGCGAGAACTTGGCGACGGCGTTTTTTGCTTTGCTGATCACGCCGGCTTCTTTTTGCGCCAGTTCCTGGTAAGGCTTAACGGCCAGCAATGCGGCCAACAGGGCGCGGGCGGCGCGGCCGACTGTGTTCAGGTAGCCTTGGACTGGGCTCGATGCGGTGTTGAAGGTGGTGGCGACTGAGGACATGGTGAACTCCTTAAGATATATGTGATGTTGCATTGCACAATAAGGGAATTCACGTTATACGTCCAATTTCGTTTTCAGATTACAGAAATTCACAATGCACATAATAGGGGCGTCGCAGCCCCGTTTTGGTGCAAAAAATAAGTTGGCGACTGGCAATTTTTCGGACTTCTGTCATTCCAGCCGCAGATTCTCAGCCGCAGATTCTCACTCCGCCCGCATGTACGTCGGCCACGGTTCGCGGTCGATGTCGTAGCGTTTGAGCGCCACCACCTTGCCATCCTTGAACACGAATTCGAGACGCGCGTCGTCGTTGTCGTCGAAGAAGAATTCGCTGGGCGACAGGGGATGGATCTTGCTAGGCGGGAAGCCCGGCACTTCGCTGAACAGTTGCCCGTTCACGTAGCTGATGCTGCGCGCATTGCCGCCGGCATCGTAGCGGCCGATCAGCGGCGCGGCGCCGGCCTGCGCCAGCGTCTTCTTCCGCAAGGGTGGGATCGGCTGGCCGATGGCGATGGCGGCCAGGCGCTTGGCGAGCGGGGCGAGCTCGCCCGCATGCTCGTCGCTGTTGTGCATGATGGAGACGAACACGCCGGCTTGCGGCAGGCGCACGGTTTCGGTGTGGAAGCCGAAAATGTCGCCATTGCTTTGCAGATAGGTCTGGCCGAGGCTGTGGTGGACGCGCATGCCGTAACCGTAGTGGGTGTCGCGCCCGTCGGCGGTCTTGAAGGCGCTGTTCATCGCGGCCACGCTGGCCTTGGACAGCACCTTGCCGGCGGCCAGCGCCTCGCTCCACAGGGCGATGTCGGCGTTACTGGAGAAGAAGCTGCCGGCGGCGTAGCCAAGGCTCGGGCTGATGTAGTGCGCGGGAATCGGGCCTTCCTCGTAGGGCGAGGCCTGACCGGCGAGGATGCCGTGCCCGACGTCGAAGTGGGTGTGCTTCATACCGAGCGGCTGGAGGAATTGCTCGCTGACGTATTGCTCGTAGGGCATGCCGCTCAGCCTGGCGATGACCATGCCGAGGATGCTGTAGTTGACGCTCGCGTATTGGTGGCGCGCGCCGGGCGCGGCGAGCAGCTCGCGCTTGGCGGCGTAGGCCAGCAGTTGCTCCGGCGTGAGGTCCTCGCGCACGCGCTGGCGGAACTGCGCGTCGTTGAACAGGTTGTCGATGCCGGAGGTGTGCGTGAGCAGGTGTTGAATCGTGATGCCGGCCCAGGCGGGCGGGATGTCGGCCAGGTAGCGCGAGACGGGCGCGGCGATGTCGAGCCTGCCCTGCTCGGCCAGGCGCAGGATCGCGGCGGCGGTGAATTGCTTGCTCACGGAGGCAACGTGGAACACGGTGTCGGTTTTGACGGGCACGCGCAGTTCCAGACTGGCCAGGCCGTAGCCGCGCTTGAACAGGACCGCGCCGTTTTGCTGGACCAGCACGGCCGCGCCGGCTTGCCCGGGTTTGAAGTAGCGTTGCAGCAGGGCGTCCATGGCGGCGGCGCGGGTCTTGTCTGTGGACGGCGCCGCGCCGGCCGGGGCGCAGGCCAGGGCGAACGCGCCGATTGCGCACAAGGCGAGCACGCGCGTGGATCGCTTGATTTGATGCATGGTCGATTCCCAAGGATGGTGGCGGGCGGAAAGCGATCCGGGCAGGCGGCGTTCGCTCTTCCGAACCAGGGTCCGGCGCTGAAACCAGTCCACCCGGCGCCGCGGGTGGACGATTTCGCCTCCTTTGACATTGGGCGGTTTGCTCGAGTCCACAGCGCTCAATGCCACCCTTGGGTGCTCAATGTCGCCTGCCGATTGCCGGATTAAGTTAAAGGCAACATTGTAATGTTTTTCCATGTGTCGCGCTGCATGAGATGCGATACATGATCCGGGCGCCGCCATGCCCCGCGATTCTGGCGCCGCCCGGCCGGGCGCTCAGGCGCCGGCGGCGCGCCGCCCCAGGCCCGGGTCGTCGCTGAAATAGCCGTCGATGCCGGCCGCGATGTAGCGCTGCATCTCGGCGATGGAGCCGGCCTCGTTGCGGGCGTTCTCGCCCTTGCCGTCGCGGAAGTCGGCCGCCAGGAAGCGGTTTTCCGGACGGAAGGTCCAGGTGTGCACCAGCAGGCCGGCCCGGTGGGCGTCCTCCACCAGCGCGCTCGGCGCGCCCAGGCGCTCGTCCTTGCCGACCGGGATCACGCTGCGGTGCTGCGGCGCGACCACGTCGGCGTAGGCGGCGATGTCGCGCATGCCGGCCGGCGTCAGCATCTGTTCGAAGCTCAGTTGCCCGCCGGCGGCGACGACGTCGCTGGGCCGCAGCGCGCCGCCCACGACCAGTTGCATCAGGCGCAGGTTGGCGCGCCGCCCCAGTTTGGTGCGCAGGTATTTCAGATTGGCCACTTCGAAGGATTGGATCTCCAGCGGCGCGCGGCGGGTGTATTCGTGCGCCTGCAGGGTGGCCAGGAAACGGTCCTCCAGCGCCAGGCCGACCGAGGCGAAGTAGGTCGAGCTTTTCAATTCCGGCACCAGGCCGATCAGGCGGCCGCTGGCGGCCGACTCGGCGGCGACGAAGTCGATGATCTCCTCCCAGGTGGGGATCTGGAACTGGCCGTCGTATTGCGTGTTGGCGGCGCGCACCAGCGGCAGGCGCTCGACGGCGCGCAGCGTCTTCAGTTCGGCCAGCGTGAAGTCGTCGACGAACCAGCCCTCGTGGACGGCGCCGTCGACCGTCTTCTTGCCGCGCCGCGCGGCGAATTCGGGCCGCCCGGCGACGTCGGTGGTGTCGATCAGATTGCTTTCGTGGCGCGCCACCAGCACGCCGTCGCGGGTGCAGACCAGATCCGGCTCGATGTAGTCGGCGCCGTCGAGGATGGCCTTGGCGTAGGACGCCAGCGTGTGCTCGGGACGCAGCGCGCTGGCGCCGCGGTGGGCGAACACCAGCGGGCGGCCCGCCTGCAGGGCCGGCGTCGCGGCGGCGAACGGCGCCAGCGCGGCCAGCGCGGCGGCGCCGGCCGTGGTCTGGATGAAGCGGCGCCGGGAGAAGGCCCGGCCCGGCGATGGGAACGGGCCCATCAGAAGTCCGCCGTCACGGTCAGGAAGCCCTGGCGCGGCGCGATCGGGAAGGTGTTGTAGGTCTTCTCGGCGGCGCCGACGACGACGTTCGAGGTGCCGCTGCGGTTCGCCAGGTTGCTGACGTTGAGGCGCCAGCGCGGGTTCTTCAGCCAGCCGGCCGCCAGCGGCAGCTTGCCCGATACGCCCAGGCTCATCAGGAAGTAACTGGCTTCCGACAAGTCGTTGGTGTAGGTGGCGTAGCGCTTGCCGACGTAGTCGCCGATGAGTTGCACTTCGATCCCGGCGACGTTCGCGGTGGCGACGAATTTGTTCATCCATTCCGGCGCGCCGGGGACGATCTTGCCGGCCGTGGCGACGACGGCGGCGCCGTTGTTGTAGTTGTCCGAGTACAGCGAGCGGTTGTAGGAGAGCGCGTTGTAGAAGGAGAAGGAGCGGCCGAAGTGGAAGGTGCCGGCCAGGTCGATGCCGTCGGTGCGCACGCTGCCGACGTTGGCCAGCAGCGGGTTGCCGCCGATGATGGAGAGGATCACCGGGGTCGGGCTGATTTGCAGCAGGCGGTTGCTGAAGTCGACGTGGTAGAGGTTGACCTGGCCGTCGATGGAAGTCAGCGGGCCGAGGTCGAGCGGGTGGTTGCCGCGCACGCCGATTTCATAGGTGAGCGAGGTTTCCGGCTTGGCCGTGTCGCGGAACAGGTCGAAGGCCGCCTGGCTGGCCAGGCTCCACGGCGAGGCGCCGCCGCCGCCGTAGGTGACGAACTGGCGCAGGTTTTTCTGCACGTTCATGTACACCTGGTCTTGCGGCGTGACGTCCCAGCGCGCGCCCACTTGCGGCAGGAACCATTTCTTGCTGATGATCTCGCCCACCGGCAGGGCCGTCGAGCCGTTGGCGATGGCGCCCTTGGCCGGCTGGACGGGGAACTGGCCGTCGGCGAATTGCAGGCTGGACTTGAAGCCGGCCTGCAGCGCCAGGTCGGGGCGGATCTTCCATTCATCCTGCAGGTGCAATTGCACGACCTTGTTGTCGATCTCGCTGCCGTATTGGGTGATCAGCGGATTCGAGGGGCGGTCGTAGGGCGAGCTCGGATGGTTGACGTCCAGCGCGTACCAGCGGCGGTAGGCCGAGGAGCGGTTGTGCTCCAGCCAGGCGCCCAGCTGGATTTGATGTTCGCCGATTTCCTTGCGCAGGGTCGACAGCAGGCCGGCGCGGTTGATGGCGTATTCGGTGGTGCGCACGGCGTAGCCGGAGCCGCCGAAGACTTGCTTGAGGTCTTGTTTCGGATAGTAGACGCCGAACAGCGCCGGCAGGCCGGCCACGCCGATCGGGCCGGCCACCACGCCGACGCCGTCGTCGTGGTGGTAATAGAGCTGGTTCGACCAGCTCAGGGTATCGCTCAGGGTGGCGTCGAACTTGGCGTAGCCCAGATAGTCGGTGCGCTGCGCGTCGCTGTAGTAATTGCGGTAGTTGCTGCCGTCGGCGGCCGGCGTGGCGCCGGTCGGCGACAGGTATTTCAGCGCCGCGTTGAAGTCCGGATACAGGAAGGGCCGCGTGTAGGGCGCGTTGCTGTCGCCCTTGACGCGCACGGTGCTGTCCTCGTTCGGCTCGGTCTTGTCGGAGTAGTTGAAGAACAGCGTCAGCTTGCCGGCTTCGCTCTGGTTGACCCACTTGGCGTTGATCTGGTCGCCGCCCTGCTTGCCGTCGAAGTCCCAGGCGCGCGCCGTGTGGTGCAGGGCCGAGAGGTAGGCGCTGTTGCCGGCGCCGAACAGGCCGGTGTCGTAGCGCACGAAGGTGCGGCTGGTGGAGTGGCTGCCGACGGTCTGTTGCAGATTCACGTTGCGCTCGGCCAGCGGCTCGCTGGAGAAGGTTTCGATGGTGCCGCCCAGGTTGCTGGTGGAGGCCGTCGCCAGGTCGCCGGCGCCCGAGGACAGCACGACGCTGCGGACGTTTTCGCTGATCACGGCGCGCTGCGGAGAGAGGCCGTTGTAGTTGCCGTATTGCTGGTCGCCCAGCGGCACGCCATCCATGGTGTAGCCGAGTTGCTGGCCGCTGAAGCCATGCACGAAGAGCGACAGGTTTTGCTCGTTGTTGCCCCACGGGTCGGCGGTCTGGAAGCTGACGCCGGGCAGGGTTTGCAGGGCCTTCAGCGGATTCACGCCGGGCAGGATTTTCTGTATCTCGTTCTTGCTCAGCGCCACCGAGGAGCGCGTGCGGCGCGACAGCACCTCGACCGTGGCGACGGGCGCGGCGGCGCCGTCGGCGGACGGCGCCGCCATCTCGTTGGCGGCGGCGGCGCCGTCGGCGGCCAGCGCCGTCTGCGCCAGCGCCGGAGCGGCCAGCGCGGCGGCGCAAACGACGAAGACGGCGCGGGAGGAGCTGCGGCGCGGGGCCGACTTGGATTTCTGGTTCATCAATAAGCCTGTAGGGTGACAATCGGGGGACGGTGCGACGCAGCGCAGCGTAACGAGCTTGTGTGACCTGTTGATGACGAGGGGAAAGCGAGGGGAGGGGACGGCGGGCGTGCACGCGGAGCCGGCGCGTCGGCGCCCGGCCCCTTGCCTTGCCGCCGGAGTCGGCGGCAAGGCGGGCTTCAGTGCTTGGCGGTGCTGGCGGGCAGCAGCGCTTCGGCCGGCGCGTCGCTGACGAACAATTGCGCGCAGTCGACCTTGTCGAACTCGTAGCGCTGGCCGCAGAAGTCGCAATTGACGCCGACCAGGCCGAATTCGGCCAGGGTGCCGTCGACCTCGGGCTGGCCCAGCATCTTCAGCATATTGCCGACTTTTTCGCGCGAGCAGCTGCAATGGAAGCTCGGGTTGAGCGGCTCGAAGACGCGGATGGTTTCTTCCCAGAACAGGCGCTGCATCAGCGTGTCGATGTCGGTGGCCAGCATCTCCTCGCGCTTCAGGGTCGAGGCCAGCACCACGGCGCGGTTCCAGGTTTCCAGCGCGTCCTCCTCCGACAGCGGCACCGCCTCGGCCTTGCCGCCGTGGTGGGGCAGCTTTTGCAGCAGCAGGCCGCGCGCCGTGGTGTCGTCGGTGGCCAGCCACAGCTTGGTGTCGAGCTGCTCGGAGCGCAGCATGTAGTTTTCGATCACGGTCGCCACGTCGTCGCCGTCCAGCGGCACGATGCCCTGGTAGGGTTGCTGGCCCGGCATCTTGTCGCTCGGATCGAGGGTGATGATGAAGCGTCCCTTGCTGTTCACATTGAGCAGTTCCGGCACCGTCGCGTCGGCGGCGATGTCGGCGTCCGGGGCCAGCTTGGCGGTGGCGCGCAGGCGCAGTTGCGAGTCGCATTCGACCACCAGCAGGCGCACCGGACCGTCGCCGTGGATCTGCATGATGATCGAGCCGTTGAACTTCAGGTTGGCCGACAGCAGGGCGGCGGCGGCCACCATTTCGCCCAGCACCGTCTTCACGGCGGCCGGATAGTCGTTGTGCGACAAGACTTCGCGCCAGGTGGCGGAGATGTCGATGAACTCGCCGCGCACGGCGGCGTTATCGAAAATAAATTTTTGCAGCGTGTCCTGGATTACTTCGGTCGTCATTGTTTCTTATCCTATTTTCTTAAGTTGCGTCTTGAACAACTGGCCGCGCTGCACATAGTTCGCGGCGTTGCCCTGCAAGTGGCTGATGTCCTCGGGCGTCAGGGCGCGCACGGCCTTCGCCGGCGCGCCGATGATCAGCATATTGTCGGGGAATTCCTTGCCCTCGGTGACCAGGGCGCCGGCGCCGACCAGGCAACCCTTGCCGATCCTGGCGCCGTTCAAGATGACGGCCTGGATGCCGATCAGGGCGCCGTCGCCGATGCTGCAGCCGTGCAGCATCGCCTGATGGCCCACCGTCACGTTCTTGCCGATGACCATGGGGAAACCCATATCGGTGTGCAGCACCGAGCCTTCCTGCACATTGCTGTTTGCGCCGATGGTGATGCGTTCGTTGTCGCCGCGCACGGTCACGCCGAACCAGACCGAAGCGTTCGCTTCGACCGTCACCTTGCCGATCAGGGTGGCGGAATCGGCGATGAAGGCGCTGGCGTCGATCTGCGGCGCGTCCTCGCCCAATTGATAGATAGTCATGGTCTGCCCGGTGAGTGCGTTGGAATGGCGCTATTTTACGCCCTGCCAAACTTTGCCGCGCATCCATAATGTTGCGTTGGGAAAAAAGCCGCCGCCTGCCGCCTTGCGCGGCTTCCAGTATAATCGAACGGGCGTACTTTTATTTATCCTTTCCCGGCCTAGCGTTGTATCTGGCGACGGGACCGCCACTTTCAAGGTCAGGACTCTCATGCAAGTTTCTCGTTCGGAATTTCTTACGGTGCGCGGCCTGCGCACCCATGTGCGCCACTGGGGCCGCGAGGGCGCGCCCAAGTTGTTCATGGTGCATGGCTGGATGGATGTGTCGGCCTCTTTCCAGTTCGTCGTCGACTGCCTGCGCGGCGACTGGCATGTGATCGCGCCGGACTGGCGCGGTTTCGGCCTCAGCGAGCGCACGCCGGCCGACACGTATTGGTTCCCCGACTACGTGGCCGACCTGGACGCGATCCTGCGCCATTATTCGCCGGACCAGGCCGTCAACCTGCTGGGCCACAGCATGGGCGGCAACGTGGTCGGCCTGTACGCCGGCGCGCGCCCGCAGCGGGTGCGCAAGCTGATCAATCTGGAGGGCTTCGGCCTGCCCAACAGCAAGCCGGAGCAGGTGCCGGGCCGCTACGCCACCTGGCTCGACGAGTTGCTCGAACCGGCCGTGATGCGCCGCTATCCGGACCGCAAGGCGGTCGCCGCGCGCCTGCAGAAGACCAATCCGCGCCTGTCCGACGCGCGCGCCGACTTCCTCTCGCAGCACTGGGCCGCGCAGCAGGAGGACGGCCAGTGGGACATCCTCGGCGATCCGCAGCACAAGAACGCCAGCCCCTTGCCCTACCACGTGGAGGATTTCATGGCTTGCTGGAGCGCGATCGCGGCGCCCGTGCTGTGGGTCGAGGCGGCCGAGACGAATATGTGGCAGTGGATGGGGCCGAAGCCGGAGGCGCGCGTCGAGATCGACCGCCGCCTCGGCTTCCTCAAGGACGTCACGACGCGCATGATGGCCGACGCCGGCCACATGCTGCACCACGACCAGCCGGAAGCCCTGGCGCGCATGGTCGAGGACTTCCTCGCCTGAGAGGCTGAGGCGGGGCGGGGCGGCGGGCGGGGCGCGGTCGTGTGATTTCGACAAGCGGCGTACAATGGCGTTTTAGTTCCGCTTCAGTCGACGCAAGGCCACGTTTCCGTATGCTTAATGTAGATCTCCACTGCCATTCCAATATTTCCGACGGCGTGCTGGCGCCGGCCGCGGTGGCCGCGTACGCGCGCAAGGCCGGCGTCGACGTCTGGGCCCTGACCGACCACGACGAGGTGTCGGGCGTGGCCGCGGCGCGCGCCGCCGCCGTCGAGCAGGGCATGCGCTTCGTGCCCGGCGTCGAAATTTCCATCACCTGGGCCGGCGAGACCGTGCACATCGTCGGCCTGCAGATCGACGCCGACAACGCGGCGCTGGTGCGCGGCCTGGCCGCGACGCGCTCCGGGCGCGACGCGCGCGGGCGCGAGATCGCCGCGCAACTGGCCCTGGCCGGCATTCCCGGCGCCTACGAGGGCGCGCTGCAGTTCGTCGCCAATCCGGACCTGATGTCGCGCACCCATTTCGCCCGCTACATCGTCGATTGCGGCAAGTGCGCCAACATCCCCGAAGTCTTCCGCAAATACCTGTCCGAGGGCAAGCCCGGCTATGTCGAGCACCGCTGGGCTTCGCTGGGCGAGGCGGTGGGCTGGATCCGCGGCGCCGGCGGGGTCGCCGTGATCGCCCATCCGGGCCGCTACCGTTTCAGCGACACGGCCCAGGGCGCCCTGTTCGACGAGTTCAAGCAACTGGGCGGGGCGGCCATCGAGGTCGTCACCGGCAGCCACAGCCCGCACCAGTATCCCGAATACGCGGCATTGGCGAACGCTTACGGTTTCCTGGCCTCGCGCGGCACGGATTTCCACGCGCCGGGCGAGTCGCGCGTCGATTTTTCCCAGTTGCCGCCGCTGCCGTCGAACGTGACGCCGGTCTGGCACGACTGGTTCTGAGCCTGCCCATCTTGTATCGGCCGCCCCCGCACCCATCTGCGGGGTAGCCTTTTCCCCGTCCACCGTCGTACCGGCCATCCCTTTCGGAGACCCCGCCCATGAAGCGCATCGTTCTGTTTATCCTGACCAATCTGGCCGTGATGCTGGTGCTGTCGCTCGTGCTGACCGTGCTGGGCGTGGGCCGCCAGCCCTATGGCGGCGGGCTGGACCTGGGCAGCCTGATGATCTTCTCGCTGGTGGTCGGCTTCACCGGGGCGATCTTTTCCCTGCTCATCAGCAAGCCGATGGCGAAGTGGAGCACCGGCGCCCGCGTCATCGGCGCGCCGTCCTCGTCGACCGAGCAGTGGTTGTTGACGACGGTGGCGAAGCTGGCCGGGCGGGCCGGCATCGCCATGCCCGAGGTCGCCGTCTACGAGGGCGAGGCGAACGCCTTCGCCACCGGCGCGTTCAAGAACTCGGCCCTGGTGGCCGTCTCGACGGGCTTGTTGCAGAGCATGAACCAGGACGAGGTGGAGGCCGTGCTGGGCCACGAGATCGCCCACGTCGCCAACGGCGACATGGTGACGCTGACGCTGATCCAGGGCGTGGTGAACACCTTCGTGATCTTCCTGGCGCGCGTGGTCGGCTTCTTCGTCGACAAGGTCTTGCTGCGCAATAACGGCGAGCAGCGCGGCCGCGGCATCGGCTACATGGTGACGGTGATGGTCTGCGAGGTGCTGTTCGGCATCGCCGCCTCCCTCATCGTGGCCTGGTTTTCGCGCCAGCGCGAGTTCCGCGCCGACGCCGGCTCGGCCAAATTGCTGGGCAGCCCGGTGCCGATGATGCACGCCCTGGCCCGCCTGGGCGGCGTGGCGCCGGGCCCGTTGCCGCAGTCGATGGCGGCGCTGGGCATCGCCGGCGGCAACGCCGGCTGGTCGGCCCTGTTCGCCACCCATCCGCCGATGGAAGAGCGCATCGCCGCGCTGCGTGGCGTACAATCACAGTAACTTAATATTTCGGCATCCCGCGATGCCGCGCATACAGACTCATGAGTCAATTTTTCCAGATCCATCCCGACAATCCGCAGCAACGCCTGATCAAGCAGGCCGCGCAGATCATCCATTCCGGCGGCATCGTCGCCCTGCCCACCGATTCCTGCTACGCCCTGGTCTGCCACCTCGACGACAAGGGCGCCGTCGAGCGCCTGCGGCGCATCCGCGGCGTCGACGACAAGCACCATCTGACCCTGCTGTGCCGCGACTTGAGCGAGATCGGCGTCTACGCGCGCGTCGACAACCGCCAGTTCCGCCTGCTCAAGGCGGCCACGCCCGGTCCCTACACCTTCATCCTCGAGGCCACCAAGGAGGTGCCGAGGCGCCTCAGCCACCCCTCGCGCAAGACCATCGGCCTGCGCGTGCCGGAGAACCGCATCGTCCAGGCCCTGCTCGAGGAGCTGGGCCAGCCGCTGCTGGGCACCACCCTGATCCTGGCCGGCGACGAGCACAGCCTGACCGACGCCGAGAGCATCCGCGAGCGCCTGGAGAAGCAGATCGAACTCATCGTCGACGGCGGCGCCTGCAGTTTCGAGCCGACCACGGTCGTCGACCTGAGCGGCGCCGAGCCGGAACTGCTGCGCCAGGGGCGCGGCGACGCCGGTCTGCTGGGCCTGTGAGGGGCGCGCGCACGCGGGCCGCCCGGACGGCTCTGGTAGAATCGACGCCATGAACGACATGAGCCAAACCATCCAAACCATCGCGGTTTACCTGATCCCGGTGCTGTTCGCGATCTCCCTGCACGAAGCGGCGCACGGCTACGTGGCCAAGTATTTCGGCGATCCGACGGCCTCCAACGAGGGCCGCCTGAGCCTGAATCCGGCGCGCCACATCGATCCCTTCGGCACCATCCTGCTGCCGCTGATGCTGTACTGGAGCATCGGCATTCCCTTCGGCTACGCGAAACCGGTGCCGGTCGACTTCGCCCGCCTGCGCAATCCGAAGAAGCAGATGGCCTGGGTGGCGCTGGCCGGCCCGGCCGCCAATTTCGCCATGGGCCTGGGCTGGATGGTGCTGCTGGTGCTGCTGGCCAGCTTCCAGCTGCGCGAGCCCTTCTTCCTGCGCATGGCCGCCGCCGGCGTCAGCGTCAACGCCGCCATGTGCGTCTTCAACCTGATTCCGATTCCGCCCCTCGACGGCGGCCGCATCATGACCGGCATCCTGCCCATGAAGCTGGCGCGCGTGTACGGCGGCATCGAGCGCTACGGCGTGGTGGTCTTCCTGCTGCTGGTGTTCCTGATGTACCAGCGCGTGCTGGACGCGCCGCTGATGGCGGCGATCCAGTTCGTGGTCGGCCTTTTCAAGGTGCTCGTGCTCCCCCTGACCCTTCTTTTGAACTGAGTAACTATGTATCCCGACCGCGTCGTTTCCGGCATGCGCCCCACCGGCGCCATGCACCTTGGCCACTACCACGGCGCCCTGAAGAACTGGATCAAGATGCAGTCGGAACTGCCTTGCCTGTTCTTCGTGGCCGACTGGCACGCGCTGACCACGCATTACGACGATCCCAGTGTCATCGAGCGCAGCACCTGGGACATGCTGGTCGACTGGCTGGCGGCCGGCATCGACCCTTCGCAGGCGACCCTGTTCATCCAGTCGCGCGTGCCCGAGCACGCCGAGCTGCACCTGCTGCTGTCGATGGCCACGCCGCTGGGCTGGCTGGAGCGCGTGCCGACGTATAAGGACCAGATCGAGAACCTGGCCAACAAGGACCTGGCCACCTACGGCTTCCTCGGCTATCCGCTGCTGCAGGCGGCCGACGTGCTGATCTACCGCGCCAGCCAGGTGCCGGTGGGCGACGACCAGGTGCCGCACATCGAGATGATGCGCGAGATCGCGCGCCGCTTCAACCATCTGTACGGCAAGGAAAAGGGCTTCGAGGAAAAGGCCCAGGAGGCCGTCAAGAAGCTGGGCAGCAAGCGCGCCAAGCTCTACAACGAGCTGCGCACCGAGTACCAGCAACAGGGCAAGGACGAGGCGCTGGAGCAGGCCAAGGCCATGCTGGACGACGCCCAGAGCCTGTCGATGATAGACCGCGAGCGCCTGTTCGGCTATCTCGAGGGCAGCCGCAAGCTGATCCTGGTCGAGCCGCACGCGCGCCTGACGGCCGCCTCGCGCCTGCCCGGCCTGGACGGGCGCAAGATGTCCAAGAGCTACGGCAACTCCATCGCGCTGCGCGAGGACAAGGAGAGCGTGACGAAGAAGGTGCGCACCATGCCGACCGACCCGGCGCGCGTGCGCCGCACCGACGCCGGCGACCCGGCCAAGTGCCCGGTGTGGCAATTCCACGAGGTGTACTCGGACAGCGCGACCAAGGAATGGGTGGTGAAGGGCTGCAAGTCGGCCGGCATCGGCTGCCTCGAATGCAAGCAACCGGTCATCGACGCCATCATCAAGGAGCAGGAACCCATGCACGAACGGGCCCAGCAGTATCTGGACGACCCTTCGCTGGTGCGCGCCATCGTCGCCGACGGCAACGACACGGCGCGCAAGCTGGCGCAGGAAACCATGCGCGACGTGCGCGAGGCCATGGGCCTTGGGTACAACTGAGATGGACGCCCTTTCCCCTTGGGTGCGGCGCTGGGCCCCCCTGATCCCCGGCGGCGAGGTGCTCGACCTGGCCTGCGGCGGCGGCCGCCACGCGCGCCACCTGGCGGCGCTGGGCCACCAGGTGCTGGCGCTCGACTACGACGCCGCCGCGCTGGAACTGGCCGAAGGGCCGGGCATCGTCACCGCGCAGTACGACCTGGAGCAGGCCGGCGCGGCCTGGCCCTTCGCCGCCGAACGCTTCGCCGGCGTGGTCGTCACCAATTACCTGCACCGGCCCCTGATCGACGGCATCGTCGACAGCCTGGCGGCGGACGGCGTGCTCATTTATGAAACCTTCGCGGTCGGCAACGCCGAACTGGGCAAGCCCTCGAACCCCAATTTCCTGCTCCAGCCGGGCGAGATGCTGGGCTGGGCGGCGCGCCGCGGCCTGCGCGTCGTCGCCTTCGAGGAGGGGCGGGTGTGCGCGCCCAAGCCGGCCATGCTGCAGCGCCTGTGCGCGGTGCGCGCCGCTTTCCCGCCGCTGGCGGCGCTGCTGAGCGCGTAAGCAATCGTAAAACCCGGTGCAAGATGCACCACAGGCGCGGCCTATCCGCTACAATCGTTGTTTTATTTATCGGCGTTCCATACTTACTATGATCAAGGGCAGCATTGTAGCAATCGTCACCCCGATGCAGGCGGACGGCACTCTCGACTATCCAGCTTTGCGCAAGCTGATCGACTGGCACATCGCCGAGGGCACGGACGGCATCGTCATCGTCGGCACCACCGGCGAATCGGCCACCGTCAGCGTCGAAGAGCACTGCGAGCTGATCCGGGCAACCGTCGAGCACGCCAAGGGGCGCATTCCTATCATCGCCGGCAGCGGCGGCAACTCCACGGCCGAAGCGATCAAGCTGACCGAGTTCGCCAAACAGGCCGGCGCCGACGCCGCCCTGTCGGTGGTGCCCTACTACAACCGTCCGACCCAGGAAGGCATGTACCAGCACTTCAAGGCCATCGCCGAAGCGGTTGACCTGCCCATCATCCTCTACAACGTGCCGGGCCGCACCGTCGCCGACATGTCCAACGAGACCATCGTGCGCCTGGCGGAAATCCCGAACATCGTCGGCGTGAAGGACGCGACCGGCAACATCGGCCGCGGCACCGACCTGCTGCGCCTGGTGCCGCCGTCCTTCGCCGTCTATTCCGGCGACGATCCGACCGCGATGGCGCTGATGTTCTGCGGCGGCCACGGCAATATCTCGGTGACCGCCAACGTGGCGCCGCGCGCCATGCACGAGCTGTGCGCGGCGGCCATGGGCGGCGACATCGCCGGCGCCGTGGCGATCAACAACCGTTTGATCCCGCTGCACCAGAAGCTGTTCGTCGAACCGAATCCGGTGCCGGTCAAATGGGCGCTGACGGAAATGGGCATGATGCCGTCGGGCATACGCCTGCCGCTCGTCGCGCTCGCCGCCGACTGCCACGACACCGTCCGCGGCGCCCTGCGCGACGCCGGCGTACTATCCTAAGGAACATGCGCGAAATAACTTTCCGATCCAATTCGGGAATTTATTTCTTGCACGTTCCTAAGCCCCGACTCGCAACGGTCCGGATCTTCCCTGTTTCCAGCTGTTTTTTGGCTTCTCATCCAGTAACGACATGACTATTCGCAAGAACACTCCTCCGGCGCACACCGCCATTGCACAGCGCGGCCTCGTGATCGGCGCCGTCCTGGTCAGCCTGACCGGCTGCGGCATGATCAGTTCCGTCGTTGGCAACGACAAGGTCGACTACAAGTCGGTCAAGAAGGCCAGCACGCTCGATGTGCCGCCGGATCTGACGCAGTTGCAGAAAGATAATCGTTACTCGCTGCCCGACGCCAAGAACGGCATCGCCACGGCGTCCGGCTACAACGCGCAAAAAGGCGCGGCGCCGCTGGCCGCCGCCGGCACCTCCGGCGTGTTGGCGACCGGCGGCGCCGCAGTGCGCGTCGAGCGCGCCGGCAACCAGCGCTGGCTGGTCGTCAAGCAGACGCCGGAAGCCCTCTGGCCGCAGCTGAAAACCTTCTGGGAAGACTCCGGCTTCACGCTGGCGCTGGAACAACCGGCGGCCGGCATCATGGAAACGGAATGGAATGAAAACCGCGCCAAGATCCCGCAAGACATCGTGCGCAGCACCATCGGCAAGGTCTTCGATTCGCTCTATTCGACCGGCGAGCGCGACAAGTACCGCACCCGCATCGAGCGCCTGGCCGACGGTTCCAGCGAGATCTTCATCAGCCACCGCGGCGCCGAGGAAGTGCTGACCGGCACGCAGAAGGACGGCACGATCTGGACCGCCCGCCCCAACGATCCGGGCATGGAGGCGCTGTTCCTGGCGCGCCTGATGACGCGCCTGGGCAGCGGCGACGACGCCAGCGCCAAGACGGCCGTCGACACGGCCATCGTGCAGCCGCTGCACGCCAAGCTGATCGGTTCCGGCGTGTCCCGTTCGGTGGAGGTGGACGAGGGCTTCGACCGCGCCTGGCGCCGCGTCGGCCTGGCGCTGGACCGGGTCGGCTTCACCGTCGAGGACCGCGACCGCACCCAGGGCACCTACTTCGTGCGCTATCTGGATCCGGACGTGGCCAAGGCCGACGGCTTCCTGAGCAAGCTGTTTAGCTGGGGTTCCTCGGAGAAGGACAAGGAAGCGCAGCGTTACCGCGTTTCCGTCAAGGCCGGCAGCGGCGCGGTCAGCCAGGTCAGCGTGCTGAACAAGGACGGCGCGGCGGAAGTCTCCGCCACCGCCGAGAAGATCCTCGTGCTGCTCAACGAGCAATTGAAGTAAACGCCGCAGGGCTTGCCGCAGTCTCTGCGGCAAGCCCTGTAAGCTTCCGGCCCGCGCCCTTGCGCAAATCTCCGGACGTAAAAAAGCCGACCCGAAGGTCGGCTTTTTTATTGCCGGCTGATATTACTTAGCAGCGGCGGAAGCAGCCGAAGCGGCAGCCGAAGCGGCTGTCGAAGCAGCAGCGGTAGCGTCAGCAGCAGCCGAAGCGGCGACCGAAGCGGCAGCAGCAGCGTCAGCAGCTGGAGCAGCTGCAGGAGCAGCAGCGGCAGGAGCTTCAACGACGACTGCAGGAGCAGCAGCAGGAGCTTCTTCTTTTTTGCTGCAAGCAGCCAGAGCAACAGCCAACAGGGAGATGATCAGCAGGGATTTTTTCATGGGTTTTCCTTAATTATTTCAAAAATAGTTCAACAATGTTGCGATGAATAATTACCGGTAATTATCGCTCGTTAGGTCGTCTTCGAAGGCTTTTCGTACCTTGAGGTGCCTGCCAGACAACGGAAACTTCCTAACCGAATATTATAGCGATTTTTGGTGCATCGCAATAGGAGGAACGGTCAATTTCGCAACTATTTCATGCCATTGCAATATTTACCGGAGCAATACCTTTTCATTTGAATCAAATTTAACCGAAAATCAGAAACAAGGCGGAATAATGCCAGATTTCTTGATTCGCGTCATAGTCCTGTCGTGCTAGCGTGCAGGCCGGGCATGGATTCGGCCCAGATGGCGGCGAAACGCTCGGCGCACAGCTCGGTGTCGGGCGGGCTGTCGAACACCGCCTCGCCGCGCGTGTGCTCGCTGTGGAAGCGCCGCACCAAATGGCGGTCGTCGGCGATGCAGAAGGAATCGCTCAGATGGCGCAGGTTCTTGTCGGTAACGCGACATTCGATGCGGTGGCTGAACTGGGTCAGCAGGCGCAGCAGACGGGGGCACTGGCGCTCCAGCAAGGCGTTGCTGTGCGCCACCAACTCGATGCGGCCGTGGCCGAGCAGGAAGCGGCGCAGGCTGGCGTCGTTCTCCAGCGTGCCCAGGCCCCACAGGGCGAAATCGGGGTCGAACATGCGCAGGCGCAGTTCGGCGCGGGAAAAGCACAGCTTGAGTTGCTGTTCGAATTCAAGCCGGCTTGCAAAGGGAACCACTTGCTTTTCCATCGCTGCTCCTTGTCGCTTCAAACATCGGCCCGGGCGGCGGGCCGGACCCGCCGGGTCCGCCGCCGCGCCGGGCGCTGTCTCAGTCTCTTAGCCCAGTTCCAGCCAGCCGTCCTGATACCAGGTGTAGAGCGCGTCCATGACGTCCTCGGAGGCGCCGGCCAGCGCCGCGCCCTCCAGCGCGCGGGCGTTGGCCAGCGCCTCCAGGGTCACCTTGTCGGCGCGGCCGATGGCGAACGATTCGCCGTTGATGAAGACGTTCTTGCCGCGGTACAGCATCAAGCTCTTGCGCGACAGGCTGACGCCCTTCTTGGCCGCGCTCTGCGCGAAGCGTTCCGGCGTCAGGGGCTTGGGCGGGCCCTTGAAGAAGACGTTGTGCTTCGGCTCGGACAGGTGCTCGCCGAGGAAGATGGTGACGTCGTCCTCGGTGAAGCGCACCTTGTTGAGTTCCTCGGCGATGGTGCTGAGCATGGCGCGGGGGATTTCCGCCGGGTGCTTGGTCACCTCCAGGTCCGGATCGGCGTAGCGGCCCGGCAGGTCGATGGAATCGGCCATGAACTGCAGGAAGGCTTCGCCCAGTTCCTGGAAGGAGGGCGAGCGGAAGCCGATCGAATACGTCTGGCAATCGCCGACGGCGACGCCGTCGTGGGCGTAGTGGGGCGGCAGGTAGAGCATGTCGCCCGGCTCGAGCACGAACTCCTCGGTCGGCTTGAAGTTGGCGAGGATCTTCAGGGGCAGGCCGTCGACCAGGCTGAGGTCTTTTTGCGGGCCGATGCGCCAGTGGCGCTGGCCTTGCGCCTGCAGCAGGAACACGTCGTAGGAATCGAAATGGGGACCGACGCCGCCGCCGTCGGTGGCGAAGCTGATCATCAGGTCGTCCAGGCGCGCGTCCGGGATGAAGCGGAACTGGCGCAGCAGGGCGTCGGCGTCGGCGTGGTGCAGATTGGCGCCCTGCACCAGCAGGGTCCATTCCTTCTCGTCGCGCGGCGGCAGGCTGGCCAGCGGACCCTGCTGCATCGCCCAGGCGCCGTCGGTGTGGCTGACCAGGCGCGATTCGACGTGGTCTTGCGCGGCCAGCGCGCTCAGCGCGGCCAGGCTCAGCAGCGGTTTGAAGCCGGGGATGGCCTGGCGGATCAGAAGCGGCTTTTTATGCCAGTAATCGCGCAGGAACTGCGCCGGCGTGATGTCGCCGAGGATGGTAAGTTTTTTCATTCCGCCATTATAACAATGCGCCATGGCGCGGCGGGGGATTCGGGCGGCCCGCCGCCCGCCCGCGCGGCGGTCCGCTCCGGCCGGCGCGGATTCCTTCCTACGCCCGGCTAAGAGGGTATAATTTGCCAGCTTATACAATGAAAGGAAGCACAATGAAGATTGCCAAGAACACGGTCGTGACTGTAGATTACAAACTGTCAGATGCCCAAGACAATCTGATCGAAGACGGCCGTCAGCCTATGGTCTATTTGCACGGTGACTATGAAAACACCCTGCCGAAAATCGAAGAAGAACTTGACGGCAAGGAAACAGGTTACTCGAACACGATACAGATCGAACCGGACGACGCCTTCGGCGAGTACGATCCGGCGCTGGTCAAGGTCGAGCCGCGCAGCCGCCTGCCCGATCCGCTGGAAGTGGGCATGCAGTTCGAAGGCATGCCGGACAGCGATTCGCCCGACGACGACGCGATGATTTTCACCGTCACCGATATCGCTGACGACAAAGTCGTGCTCGATGGTAACCATCCCCTGGCCGGCATCGCGCTGCGCTTCGAGCTGACGGTGACCGACGTGCGCGCCGCCACCGACGAAGAAATCGCCCACGGCCACGTGCATGGCGCGCATGGCCACGGTCACGACCATGACGACGAAGATGAAGGCGATGCGGAGGCGGGCGACCACTTCCGTACCCACCCGATTCACTAAGACCTTAAGACGTCCGGCCGCCGCGCGGCGGCCGGACGTCTTAA
>JANXSQ010000278.1 GCA_025356595.1 Janthinobacterium sp.
ACCGCGCGCCACATCAGGCCCTGCATCACGCCGGCGATCCACATCGCGGCGATGTACAGGACGATGCCGATGGTGGCGACCCAGAAGTGCATATCGATCAGGCGCGTGCTGTACATCGCGGTCTTGCCGGCCAGGCGCGGCAGCAGATAGTAGATCGAACCCATGGTGATGAAGCCGACCCAACCGAGCGCGCCGCCGTGGACGTGGGCGATGCCCCAGTCGGTGTAGTGCGACAGCGAGTTGATGGTCTTGATCGACATCATCGGACCTTCGAAGGTGGCGATGCCGTAGAAGGACAGCGAAACGATCATGAACTTCAGGATCGGGTCGCTGCGCAGCTTGTGCCAGGCGCCCGACAGGGTCATCATGCCGTTGATCATGCCGCCCCACGACGGCGCCAGCAGCACCAGCGAGAAGACCATGCCGATCGACTGGGTCCAGTCGGGCAAGGCGGTGTAGTGCAGATGGTGCGGGCCGGCCCACATGTAGGTGAAGATCAGGGCCCAGAAGTGGACGATCGACAGGCGGTAGGAGTAGACCGGGCGCTCGGCCTGTTTCGGGATGAAGTAGTAGACCATGCCCAGGTAGCCGGCGGTGAGGATGAAGCCGACCGCGTTGTGGCCGTACCACCATTGGATCATCGCGTCCTGCACGCCCGAGTAGGCCGAGTAGGATTTCCACATCGTCGCCGGCATCACGGCCGCGTTGACGACGTGCAGGATGGTGACGGCGATGATGTAGGCGCCGAAGAACCAGTTGGCGACGTAGATGTGCGCCACCTTACGCTTGAGCAGCGTGCCGAAGAAGACCACCGCGTAGGCGATCCAGACGACGGCGATGAGGATGGCGATCGGCCATTCCAGTTCGGCGTACTCCTTGCCGCGGGTCAGGCCCATCGGCAAGGTGACGACGGCCGACAGGATGACCGCTTGCCAGCCCCAGAAAGTGAAAGCGGCCAGCTTGTCCGAGAACAATCTGACCTGGCAGGTGCGTTGCACCACGTAATAGGATGTTGCGAACAAGCCGCTGATGCCGAAGGCGAAAATGACCGCGTTGGTGTGCAGGGGCCGCAGGCGGCCGTAGGTCAGCCACGGTATGTCTAAGTTCAGGGCAGGCCAGGTCAGTTGGGCGGCGATGATAACGCCGACCAGCATGCCTACGATGCCCCAGACTACGGTAGCGATCGCGAATTGCTTGACGATCTTGTAGTTGTAGTTCAGTGAATGGTCCACTAATGCTCTCCCGGGATACTATGATGATGTAGTGCATCAAAGGGTACGGGTTTGACCATCAAAAAACTTTGATATGGATCAAAATTCACCAGATCACTTGCAGATAGGACACTAGCGCGACGGCGCCGGAGCGCCCGGCGGCGGCGGGGCGTTTGGCGCTGCTTGGAGGGGCGCGGATCAGGCTTTCGGCGCCGGTTTTCCGGCCGGCCGGGCCCGCGGTTGACGGGCGTCGGGCGACCCGGACGGCGCCGGGCACGGCGTTCCCCAAGACCCGGCCGGCACTGGCGTTGGCGCCGCCGATCAAGCTGCAACCGCACCACGTCGGGCCGGCGCGCGCCGCTCGGCGCGCCGCCGACCGGTGCGGGATGTATCTGACTTCGGGTTTGTGGACCTGGCCGGCGGCGCCGCCCTCAGCTTTTGTCCGGCTCCGTTGCGGGGGCGTTGGGCGCGCCGCTGTCGTCGTCCTGCAGCACGCGCATGCCGGGGCCGACCAGGTCGTCGAACTGGCCGCCGTCGGAGGCCTTGAAGAAGACCCACAGGGCGACGAAGACGGTGGCGATGCTGACCGGGATCAGCAGGTAGAGGGCTTCCATGTTCAGTTCCGGCGCAGGCGCAGCGCGTTGGCGATGACGACGGCCGAGCTGAGCGCCATGCCCAGTCCCGACAGCCAGGGGTTCAGATAACCCAGCGCGGCGGCCGGGATGGCGAGCACATTGTACAACGTGGCCCAGGCCAGGTTCTGGCGGATCACGCCCATGGTCTTGCTGGCCGTGCGGGCGCTCTCGGCGACCGAGGACAGGCGCCCGGAGAGCAGCACCGCGTCGGCGTGCGCCTGGGCCAGCGCGGCGCCGGAACCCATGGCGAAGGAGACGTCGGCGGCGCGCAGCACGGCGGCGTCGTTGATGCCGTCGCCGACCATCGCGACGACGGCGCCGCCGGCCTGCAATTGCTGCACGAAGGCCAGCTTGGCGTCGGGCAGGCATTCGCCCCGGGCGACGCCGATGCCCAGGTCGGCGGCCACGCCGGCCGTCAGCGCCGCCTGGTCGCCGCTGAGCAGCACCACCTGCTTGCCGGCGGCGCGGAAATAGTCGACCACGGCGCGCGCGTCGCCGCGCAGCGCGTCGCTCAGCAGCAGGCGCGCCAGCCACTGGCCCTCGCCGCCCAGATACACCGGGGTCATGCCGGCGGCGTCGGCCGGCGGCGCGCGCGCGCCGGCCAGTTCGGCCACGAAGGCGGCGCTGCCCAGGCGGTAGCGGCGTCCGTCCAGTTTGCCCTCCAGGCCTTGGCCGGGCAATTCCGCGACGCCCTCGGCGTGCCAGGCGGGCGCCTCGGGATCGGCGCCGGCCGCCTCGGCGATGGCGCGCGCCAGCGGATGGGCGCTGCCGGCCTCCAGCGCGGCGGCCACCTGCAGGCACCAGCCGCGCGGCATGCTGCCCAGCGGCACGACCTCGTGCAGCACCGGCTTGCCCTGCGTCAGGGTGCCGGTCTTGTCGAAGACCACGTGGCTGGCGCGGTGCAGCGTTTCCAGCACGTGCGGCTGGACGATCAGCACGCCGCGCCCGAGCAGGCGGTCGGTGGCGGCGGCCAGCGCCGAGGGCGTCGCCAGCGACAGCGCGCACGGGCAGGAGACCACCAGCACGGCGATGGCGATGGGCCAGGCGCGCGCCGCGTCGTGCCAGCACCAGAAGGCGAAGCTGGCCAGCGCGAACAGCAGCAGGCAGGCGACGAAGCGCGAGGCGGCGCGGTCGGCCCACTGGGCGATGCGCGGCTTGCCGTGGCCGGCCCGTTCGATCAGTTTCAGCAGGTCCGAGAGGGTGCTCTCGCGCGCCGGGCGCAGCACGCGCAGCAGCACGGCGGCGCTGGCGTTGATGGCGCCGCCCGGCACCTCCTCGCCCTCGCGCCTGCGCTGCGCCGCGCTCTCGCCCGTCAGCAGGGACAGGTCGACGGCGGTGCTGCCCTCGATGATGAGGGCGTCGGCGGCGATGGCCTCGCCCGGCTTGACGAGGATGATGTCGCCGGCGCCCAGGGCGGCGGCCGGCACCACGCTGGCGGCGCGGCTGGCCGGATAGCCGTCCAGGCGCGAGGCCGAGGCCGGCAGCGCGTGCTGCAGGCGCTCCAGCGCCGTGGCCGCCTTGCGCCGCGCCAGCAGTTCCAGGTAGCGGCTGCACAGCAGCAGGAAGATGAACATGGTGGCCGAATCGAAGTACACGTCGCCGCGGCCGGTCCAGGTGGCGACGACGCTGCCGCCGAAGGCGGCGCCTATGCCCAGCGCCACCGGCACGTCCATGCCGAGGGCGCGCGCGCGCAGGCTGGCCCAGGCGCCCTTGAAGAAGGGCTGGGCCGAATAGCAGATCGCCGGCAGGGTCAGCAGCAGGCTGGCCCAGCGCATCAGGCCGGCCATGCTGTCGTCCAGCGTGCCGTCCTCGGCCAGGTAGGCCGGCACCGCGTACATCATCACCTGCATCATCGACAGGCCGGCGACGAAGAGCTGGCGGCCGAGGGTTTTCGAGGCGGCGCGCAA
The DNA here is from genome assembly GCA_025356595.1 of Janthinobacterium sp. Lineage (GTDB taxonomy): Bacteria > Pseudomonadota > Gammaproteobacteria > Burkholderiales > Burkholderiaceae_D > Janthinobacterium. Next base: position 3,754 of record JANXSQ010000278.1, read on the forward strand.
TTGTTCGCCGTGGCGCACCGCGTCGTAGGGATAGGCGGCGTAGCCGACGTCGCGCACGGCCTGCAGGATGTCGCCGGGACGGCAGGCGTCCTTGCTCCAGCGCACGTAGAGGCGTTCCGTGGCGACGTTCAGGTGCGCCGCCTGCACGCCGGGCAGGCGCTTCAGGCGGCTTTCGATCAGCCAGACGCAGGCGGCGCAGCGGATGCCGTCGACGGCCAGCGTCGCCTCGCAGGAGGCCTCGTCGAGCGCGAACCGGGCGTCGGCGTTGTCGTACAGTTGCAGCTCGGGCGGCACCAGCACGGTGCCGGCGGCGCTGGCGGCGAAGCTGGAGCGCTCGCGGTAATAGGCGCTCTGGCCGATGTCGACGATGGTTTGCGCCACCGCCGCGCAGCCCGGGCAGCACATGGCGCGCGGCGCGGCGTCGATGGTCACGCTCCAGGCGCCGCCGGGCGGCACCGGCAGGCCGCAGTGGTAGCAGGCGGCGGCGGCGGGCACGGCGTTCATGGATGGCCCGTCAGGCACAGGCCGTCGAGCCAGCCCAGCGACACGCCGTGGTAGGCGCGCGCCAGTCCCAGCAGGCCGAAGGCCAGCACCAGCAGGCCGCAGGCGACGCGCACGCCGCGCCGGCGCACGGCGGCGCGGATGCGCGCGCCCACCAGGCCCAGGGCCAGCAGGGTCGGCAGCGTGCCCAGGCCGAAGGCCAGCATCACCAGCGCGCCCTGGGCGGCCGAGCCGCTCAGCAGGGCCGTCAGCAGCACGCTGTAGACCATGCCGCAGGGCACCCAGCCCCACAGGCCGCCCAGGGCCAGGGCCTTCAGCGGGCTGTCCATGGGCAGCAGCGGTTTCAGCAGCGGTTGCACGCGGCGCCAGAGCACGTTGCCGGCCGCCTCCAGGCGGGCCAGGCCGCGCCAGGCGTCCATCAGATACAGTCCCAGCGCCACCAGCATCAGGTTGGCCAGCCAGTAGGCGGCCACCTGCAGGGCCGCGTAGCGCAGCAGGTTGGCGGCGCCGCCGGCCAGGCCGCCGGCCAGCGCGCCGGCCAGCATGTAGCTGCCGATGCGCCCGCTGTTGTAGGCGGCCACGCGCAACAGGTTCTCGCCGGCGGCGGCCGGGGCCGCCGCGATGGCGATGACGGCGCGCGGACGCGGCGCGGCGGCGGCCGACAGGGCGCCGACGATGCCGCCGCACATGCCGATGCAGTGCACGCTGCCGGCCAGGCCGACCATGAAGATCGGCAGCAGGTTGAGAGCGTTCATGGCGGCGCCGTCAAATGGTTTTCGAGTAGCGCAGGGGTTGCGGCGCGTTCTCTTTGGCGGCGTTCAGGTGGCGGTCGAAGACCATGCAGATGTTGCGGATCAGCAGGCGCCCTTTCGGCGTCACGGTCAGCCATTCGGCGTCGATGCTGAGCAGGCCGTCCGCCTCCAGCTCGGCCAGCTTGGCCAGCTCGGCGGCGAAATAGGTCTTGAAGACGATGGGATAACCCTGCTCGATGGATTCGATCGACAGCTCGAAATTACACATCAGCATCTGGATGATGATGCGGCGCAGCAGGTCGTCGTTGTCGAGCTTGATGCCGCGGGCGATCGGCAGGCGGCCCTCGTCGAGTTTCTCGTAATAGGCGTCGAGGGTCTTCTCGTTCTGGCTGTAGACGGCGCCCACCGAGCTGATGGCGGACACGCCGCAGGCGATCAGGTCGGCCTCGGCGCGCGTCGAATAGCCCTGGAAATTGCGGTGCAGGCGGCCCTGGCGCTGGGCGATGGCGAGGTCGTCGCCGGGCTTGGCGAAATGGTCCATGCCGATGTAGACGTAGCCGGCCGCCGTCAGGCGCGCGATGCACAGGCCCAGCATGGCCAGCTTGGTGGCGCTGTCGGGCAGGTCGGCGTCGAGGATGCGCCGCTGCGGCTTGAACAGGTGCGGCATGTGCGCGTAGTGGTACAGGGCGATGCGGTCCGGGTTGGCGGCGATCACCTTCGTCAGGGTCTGCTCCATGCTCGCCGGGCTCTGCTTGGGCAGGCCGTAGATCAGGTCGATGCTGATGGAGCGGAAGCCGGCCGCGCGGGCCGCCTCGATGATGGCCACCGTCTCGGCCTCGGGCTGGATGCGGTTGACCGCCTTCTGCACCTCGGCGTCGAAATCCTGCACGCCCAGGCTGATGCGGTTGAAGCCCTGCGCGCGCAGCGACTGGACGCGTTCGGCGCTGACCGTGCGCGGGTCGATCTCGATCGAATACTCGCCCGCGTCGTCGGGGGCGAACTCGAAATGGTGGCGCAGGTGGGCCATCAGGTCCTCCATCTGCCGGTCGCTCAGGTAGGTCGGCGTGCCGCCGCCGAAATGCAGTTGTTCGATCTGGTTCATGCCGGCGAACAGCTTGCCCTGCATGGAGATCTCCTGCTTCAGGTAGCTCAGGTAGGTGGCGGCCTTGCCGCGGTCCTTGGTGACGATCTTGTTGCAGGCGCAGTAGTAGCAGACCGTGTCGCAGAAGGGGATGTGGATGTACAGCGACAGCGGGCGGCGCCCGCCGCGCAGGCGCAGCGCGGCCAGCGCCTCGAGGAAGTTGCCGTAGCCGAAGTCGGCCGTGAAGCGGTCGGCCGTCGGGTAGGAGGTGTAGCGCGGGCCCGACTGGCTCAACTTGCCGATGATGGCGGCGTCGAATTCGACGAGCGGATTGGGCGCGGCGGTGCTGGAGGAGGTGGACATAAACTCAATTCAAAGAAAGCGGGACGGAAATGCCGGAATCAGGCTGCCAGGCGCTTGAGGCCGGGCGCCGCGCCGCCGGAGCCGCCGCGCGCGGGGCGCCGCACCGGCGCCATCGGCCGGCCGAACTTGAACAGGCTGACGGCCTGGGTCAGGTTGCCGGCCTGCTCGGCCAGGCTGGTGGCGGCCGCGGCGGCCTCTTCGACCAGGGCGGCGTTCTGCTGCGTCACCTGGTCCATGTGGGCGATCGCCTGGTTGACCTGGTCGACGCCTATGCTCTGCTCGCGCGAGGCGAGCGAAATCTCCTGCATGATGGCGGTCACCTGTTGCACCGAGCTCACCACCTGCTCCATCGTCGCGCCGGCCCGGTTCACCTGCAGCATGCCGGCGCCGACCTTGCCGACCGAGATGTCGATCAGGTTCTTGATGTCCTTGGCGGCCAGCGCCGAGCGCTGCGCCAGGTTGCGCACCTCGCCGGCGACGACGGCGAAGCCGCGCCCCTGCTCGCCGGCGCGGGCCGCCTCGACGGCCGCGTTCAGGGCCAGGATGTTGGTCTGGAAGGCGATGCCCTCGATCAGGCTGATGATGTCGACGATCTTCTTCGAGGAGGTGTTGATGTCGCTCATCGTCGTGATCACCTCGGCGACGATCTCGCCGCCCTCCACTGCCACCTTCGAGGCGGCCAGCGCCAGCGTGTTGGCCTGCATGGAGTTGTCGGCGTTCTGCTTGACGGTGGAGGAGAACTCATCCACCGAGGAGGCGGTTTCCTCGAGGCTGGCGGCCTGCGACTCGGTGCGTCCGGACAGGTCGAGGTTGCCGGCGGCGATCTGCCGCGTCGCCACGGCCATGGTCTCGACGTTGACGCGCACGTCGCGGATGGTGGCGATCAGATTGCTGTTCATCTGTTGCAGCGCGCGCAGCAACTGGCCCACCTCGTCGGTGCTGCCGGTGTCGAAGCTGCCCGACAGGTCGCCGGCGGCGATGGCGCGGGCGCCCTCGAGGGCCTTGCCGAGCGGTTGCAGCACCGAGCTGCGCAGGGTGTACCAGAGGAAGACGTTGATCAGGAAGCCCAGCAGGGTGGCGCTGAAGATGCCGTAGTTGCTGGCCGGCGAGCCGCCGGAGAACAGCACGGCGGCGCACACGCCCAGTTGCAGGGTGTTGACGGCGCTGGTGCACAGCCAGATGCGCATGGCCAGCGACATGTGGCCGAGGTTGGCGAGGATGTGCGAGGGGCCGGTCTGCACTACCTGGCCGTTCTTGATGCGCAAGCCGTGCGTCTTGCTCTGGGAAATGGCGGCGTAGGCGCGCTGGGCCGCCTCGATCTCGGCGCGCTCCGGTTTCACGCGCACCGACATGTAGCCGAGGGTCTTGCCGTTTTCCTTGATCGGCGTGATGTTCGCGCGCACCCAGTAGAAGTCGCCGCTCTTGCAGCGGTTCTTGACCAGGCCGGTCCACGGCGTGCCCGCCTTGATCGAGGCCCACAGGTCGGCGAAGGCCTCGGGCGGCATGTCGGGGTGGCGCAGGATGTTTTGCGGCGCGCCCAGCAACTCCGCCTCGGAATACCCGCTGACCTGGCAGAAATACGGATTCACATAGGTGATGTTGCCGTTCAAATCCGTTTTGGAAACGATGGCCTGGTCGTCCATCACATGGACTTCCTGCTTGGTCACGGGTAAATTTTGGCGCATGGCGGCTTCCCAGAACGGATGGATACATTGACTCTTGCGTGATCGCAAGCACTGGATCCAGTGTACGGAGTCGTAGTCGCAATTTTATTGATGTAGATCAAAATCCCCAATGTTTGCCAGAATGAGGATTGCCGGAGAGGCATTGCTTTTATGGTAATTCAACGGGCGGCGGCGGCGCGGC
>JANXSQ010000312.1 GCA_025356595.1 Janthinobacterium sp.
ACGACATTTCGGGCAAGCCGCCGGCGACCATCGAGTGGGAGTGAGTTTCCCGTAGGAAATATCATCCAATGTCTTAAATGATGGACATAAAGCCCTGTTTTTACAGGGCTTTTTTTATAGAATCAATTCTTCATGGAATGAATTTTCGATGCTCGGTGATGACGCGGTAAAGATTATCAACGAGGTGTTGATGGGGGGGCAGCGCTTAGGGCGTCGACTGCCCGCCTGGGAGATTTGCCCCCCTCCAGCCCGGAATGCTGCTGGTACTTGCCTCGACTCCAGCTGAGACGAAGCGAGGTGGATTCGGGGCCGGGCAGTGGTGGCGTAGCGGCCCGCAAAGCCGTTTAGACGGGTTCGATTCCCGTCCTCGCCTCCAATCATGTCGCGGACTGGACGGAAAGCGTGGCGGTAAGCCAGACCGCAGCGCCTGACTGTAATCCGTCCATCCGCGCCGAGCTCGGGGGCGCCGCCGCAGCAAGGGACGCCGTCGGGAGGACGGCCCAACTGAATGTTGCTTCAACAGTTTCAGGAGCGAACGCCACCAGGGCTTGCGCTACAGTACGCATGCACGCATTGGAGTAACTTCAAGCCTTTGCGGCGGAATTAATTGACGCTCATCGCGGACAGGCCCAGCGCCTTGCGCAACTCGCTCCGGGCCGCGTCCATTTCCTTTTGATATCGCGGATTGTTGGTCATCACCGCGTGCACCGAATAGGCCAGCAGTTTGCTGGCCTGCACGTCGCTCGGATAATGCACGCCGCACACCAGGCGGTTATTGCCATAGTCGGCGGCACGCGCCAGGATGGCGTCGCGTTTTTCCGGCACCAGTTCGATCAACGCCAGCGCCTGCAGGTATCCGGCGGTGGTGTGGCCGCTCGGATACGAGTCGTCCTTGGTCTTGGTTTTGCAGATTGGTTGCAGCGTCTTGTCCAGGTTGTAGGGACGCATACGGTGGAAACCCCGCTTGGCCGGCAGCGTATTGACCTCCTCGTCGTTCTTGACGCGCGCCGAAAACGCGGCGGTCACCGGCAACAGCGCCGCATTGAACTTATCTCCCAGCACGTCGCGGTAAATGAAGATGCTTTCATCGTGGTCGTCGGCCACCGCTTGTGCCGCCTGCTGCGCGGTGCGGCTGTCCTGCAGGCGGTGTAGCAGGGCCAGCTCGTCGCGGGTGACGGACGAGTCGGCGGCTGGCGGCTCGGGCAGGATTTGCATGATGCGGGTTTGCTCTGCGGAGACGAACGACGGCGTGGCGGCATGCACGTACAGCGGGCCGACGGCCAATGCGGCCAGGGCGAACAACGGGAAGCTCAGTTTTTTCATGGAGGACTTTCGATATGGTCAATTAGAAATCGGCGCTCAGCGACACGGTCGCGCTGCGTTCCGGAATGAAGGCGTACTGGTCGAACGCGGCGCCCTTGCTGTTGGCCGAAATCGATGTCGCATCCTGCTTGTTCATCAGGTTGTTGATGCCGCCTTGCAGCTTGATGGCCTTGACCATGCTGCCCGGCGTTTTCCAGCGGTAGCCCAGCGACAGGTCGGTGGTGATGTAGGCGCCCAATTTGTACGCGGCCGGCTCGCCGTCCTTGGCGTACTGGCTGCCGTTGCGCTTGGCGATCAGCGAGCCGAACAGGCCGTTGGCCTTGTACAGCAGACCGAGCGCGGTCGTCGATTGCGGCACCTTGGCGATGCTCAGGCCGGTCTCCTTGCTTTTTGCGCTGTTCAGCGAACCGTTGGCGTGCAGCGAGAACCCGCTGCCGACGTAGTACGTCGCCGCGCCTTCGATGCCCTTGTAGACCACGCCGCCCTGGTTGTAATACACCAGGTCGTTGCCCAGGCCGGTCGAAGCGATCTTGTTGTTGAAGTCGATGTAATAGATGTCGCCGTCAAGCGACAGCTTGCTCGATTGGTGCACCGCGCCGAGCTGGTAATTGGTCGACGTCTGCGGCGACGGTTTGCTCAGGTTCGGGTTATTCACGTAAAACATCGATAGGTCCGGCACCAGGAAGCCGCGCGCGGTCTGGGCGTAGGCCGACCACTCGGGCGTGAAACTGTAGTTGGCGCTCAGAAACGGCAAGGTGCTGGTGTAGGTCTGTTCGGCGTCGGTGGCGATGCGCGTGCCCTGGTTGACGTCGGCGTTCAGCGCGCGCTTGAAATGCACGTATTTGACGCCCGGCGTGACGGTCAGCGACGGCGTGGCGGCCCATTCGAATTCGATGAAGGGCTGGTATTGCTTCCACGACGATTGCTGGTCGTAGGAAACGCTCTTCGGAGCGCTCGCTTCCTTCGGGTTGGGCAGGCTGAGCGTGAAATCGATGTCGTACAGATGGCGGTCGGAATGGGCGTTTTCCAGCCAGACGCCGGTGCGCAGCACGCCCGCTTCCAGATGATTGCTCAGCTTGATGATGTCGCCGTTGACCCGGTAGGAGTTCAACTTATTGTATCCAGGCACGTTCTTGTTGCCCGCGGCGCCCGCCTTGGTGCCGTTGGCCGAGGCGCCGCTGGCGTCCTGGCCGGAAAAGGTATTGTTGTCGTAGGCGTAGGTGTAGAGCGTGTTTTCCAGCACCCAGCCGCCGCCCAGTCTGGCGTCCAGGCGGGCATAGTCGAAATCGGTATGCTTGTCGTTGTAGTTGTAGCCGAAGTAATTCTGGCTGGCCGGATCGTTGTTGAGCGAATAGTTCTTGCCGAACTGGGCCACCTGGTTCAGCGTCACGCCGCTCTTGTCCGGGGTAAAGCTGTGGATCTTGTTATAGGTGGAAAATACCGTCAGCTTGACCGCCGCCGTCAGCGGAACCTCGAACTTGAACTGGAAGTTGTCTTCCTTGACGCCGTTATAGCTCAGGTAGCCGTCGCTGCTCAGGTGCGAGGCGTTGAACATCAACTTGGCGTCGCCGAAGTTGTCCAGCACGCCGCTGTCGACCTGGCCGCCGACCATTCTGGTGTTCCACGAACCGACCGTGGCGTAGGGCGTGAAGTGCCGGTCTTGCGACAGTTCCTTGGAAAACAGGTTGATCGAGCCGCCGAAGGTCGCCTGGCCCAGGTTGCTGGCGTTGCCAGGGCCGCGTTCGATGACCATGCCGCCGATGATGCGCGCCGGGAAATACGAGGTCGAATGGTGGGTCGGATTATTCGTGTCGCCGAACGGAATCCCGTCGTACGTCATATTGTATTCGCCGTCCTGGAAGCCGCGCAGCGTGACCTTGGTTTCGGCCAGGCCGGGACCGTTCGGCGAGACGCCGGCGCCGATGCTCGGCGCGATGCGCGCCACCGCGTTGAAGTCGTCGAGCGGCGTGACGGCCTGTTCGATGAAGGTGGCGGTGATGATCGATTGCGGCTGGGTGGCTTTCAGCGACACCAGCACCGGCGCGCGGTTGGTCACGTTCGAGCCGCTGATCACGACCCGTTGCTTGATCGCCTCGGCGTCCAGCGCCGTGGACGATTCCGGCACGTTGTCGACGCCGGCGTCGCGGCTCTGGGCGTGCGCCTGACCTGCCATCATGGCCAGGGCCAGGAGCACTTGGGCCGACATCGTTGAACGTGCGAAATGCTGCGGGTTTCGATCCATCATATTGTTTCCAGTAATTGTCGAGTGGTGTAGAAAGCGACAAGTCTAGAAATCCAATGTGACCGTATGGTGAATCGGAGATTACATTTTTGTTATCTGAGGCAGGCAAGCAGCGGCGCCGGCCACTGTATCGGGTAGTGTTGCGGTAAACCCATGCTCGAGCTTGCGCCGTAAGCGGTGCATAGCCTGCCAGAATTGCGGCATCCGGTCTTCAGGCCGACACTTTCCATGTACTGACGATGACGCTGGAACAGAGCGGGGATTCAAGACTCGAGCGGACGGATGCGCGGTACGGCCGCCTGCTTCGGAAACGATAGCGTAAAACACGATCCGTGGCCGACGACACTGTCGACCGCCACCGCGCCGCCGTGCAGTTCGACGATGGAGCGCACCACGGCCAGGCCCAGGCCGGTACTGTCGCTGGAACTGCGCGCCGCGTCGGCGCGGTAGAAGCGCTCGAACAGGAACGGCAGATGCTGCGCCGCGATGCCGCTGCCGTTGTCGGCGACGCTGAGCGCGATCGTGTTGCCGTTGTCGCGCGCCATCAGGCCGATGGCGCCGCCGCGCGGCGTATAGCGCAAGGCGTTGGCGATCAGGTTGGACAAGGCGCGGCGCAGCAACAAGGGATCGGCCAGGATAGGGAAGTCGCCCGTCGCGGTGACGGCGACGCCGCTGTCCTCGGCCACCGCCTCGAAAAAGTCCAGCAGCTTGTCGAATTCGACGGCCGTCGACAAGGATTCGGGATCGAGCCATTGTTTGGCGTGGTCGGCGCGCGCCAGGAACAGCATGCTCGACACCATGCGCGAGAGCCGGCCGCCTTCCTCGATGATCACTTCCAGCGTTTCCTGATATTCGTCGGCGTTGCGCGCGCGCGTCAGCGTGACGCTGGCGGCGGCGACCAGGTTGTTGATCGGCGAACGGAATTCGTGCGCCAGGTCGGACGAAAAGCGCGACAACTGTTCGAACGACGCCTCCAGGCGTGCGAGCATGGCGTCGAAATTGACCGCCAGCGCCTGCAAATCGGCCGGCCAGACTTCGCTGCCGATGCGCGCGTGAAGCTTTTCGGCGCTGACCCGGCCGATCGCCGCGCTCATCGCGCGCAGGGGCGCCAGGCCCTGGCGCGCCAGCAGCCAGCCGACCAGGCCGGACAGCACGATCGCGACCGCCAGCGCGCCGGACAGTTTGAACAGGTAGCGTTCGACCACTTGTTCGTCCTCCGACACATCGAGCGCACCGTGCATGATCCAGACGGCGCCGTCGCGTTCGTCGCTGCGCTGCGCGACGAGCAGCAGGTGGCGCAGCCGGCCATCCGTCATCACGCTGCGGCGCGAAAACTTGCCGCGCCGGTTGGGCGCGGCGTAGCCGTCCGGCGGCGCCGCCATGTGGCTCGACTCGGCCAGCATGCGGCCGGCGCCGGACCACAGGCGCCACGAAAAACGCTTGCCTTCCTCGACCTGTTCGCCCCATTCGTGCTGCCATAAATCGGGCGCACTCTTGCGCGCCTGTTTTTCCAGTACCTCGTGCTCAATGCGCACCGCGTCGCGGATCTCGATTTCCTGCCTTTCATGCAGTTGATGTACCAGTTCGCGGTACATCATGGCCGACACGGCGATCAGGATCAGCGCGATGGCGAACGAAAAAAACAGGGTCATGCGCAGCGTCAGCGACCAGCGGCGCGGATCGCAGGCCGGCCGGCGCAACAGCCACGCGTCGAGCTGGTTCACGAATCAGTCGCGCAGTTCAAGGACATAACCCGCGCCGCGCACCGTGTGCAACAGCTTGACCGGATACGGGTCGTCGAGCTTGGTGCGCAGGCGGCGCACGGCGACCTCGACCACGTTGGTGTCGGAGTCAAAATTCATGTCCCACACCTTGTCGGCCAGCACGGTGCGCGACAAGACTTCGCCGGCGCGCCGTATCAGCAGGCTCAGCAGCGCGAATTCCTTCGGCGTCAGGTCGATCCGGTCGGCGCCGCGCGTGGCGCGGTGGCGCAGCAGGTCGAGCTTCAGGTCGGCCAGCACGAAGGCGGTCGGTTCGCCGCCGGCGGGCGGGGCGGCGCCGTCGTGACGGCGCAGGATCACGCGCACCCGGGCCAGCAGTTCGCTGAAGGCGAACGGCTTCACCAGGTAATCGTCGGCGCCCAGCTCCAGGCCGCGCACCCTGTCTTCGATATCGTCGCGCGCCGTCAGGAACAGCACCGGCGTGCGGTTGCCGGCCTTGCGCGCCAGCTCCAGGATGGCCCAGCCGTCCAGGCCCGGCAACATCACGTCGAGGATCGCCAGTTCATAACTCTCGGTCAACAACAGATGCAGTCCGTCCGGGCCATTGCGCGCCACGTCGACCAGCAGGCCGGCCTCGCCCAGCCCCTTGGACAGGTAGGCGGCTGCGGTCTGTTGGTCTTCCACCAGCAAGATCTTGCTCATCGGGCGCCAGCCTCGGGCCGGCGGAGGGCAGGGGTTGGATACATGGCTCATACCTTCAAGACAGGGAAACGGCAGGCGACAGGGCCGGCGCGCGGGCGCCGAAACGGTCGAAAAACACATACAGCACCGGCGTGATCAGCAAGGTCATCAGTTGCGACAGCAGCAGGCCGCCGACGATGGCGACGCCGAGCGGCTGGCGCAATTCGGCGCCGCTGCCCAGGCCCAAGGCCAGCGGCAGGGCGCCCATGATAGCGCAAAGCGTGGTCATTATGATGGGCCGGAAGCGCTGCAGACAGGCCCGGCGCACCGCCTCTTGCGGCGTCAAACCTTCGCCGCGCTGCGCCTCCAGCGCAAAATCGATGATCATGATGGCGTTTTTCTTGACGATGCCGACCAGCAGCAGGATGCCGATGATGGCGATGAAACTCAGCTCCAGCCCGGTCAGACGCAGTGCCAGCAGCGCGCCGACCGCCGCCGACGGCACGCCGAGCAGTATTGTCACCGGATGGATCCAGCTTTCATACAGCATGCCGAGGATGACATAAATCACCGCCACCGCGATGCCGATCAGCCACAGCTGGGCGCTTTGCGACTGCTGGAACAGCGCGGCCTGGCCGGCCCAGGCGCCGAAGATCGCGTCCGGCAAGCCGATGTTCTGCCGCGCGGTTTTGAGCGCGGCGTCGGCGTCGGACAGTGCGGCGCCCGGCGCCAGGTCGAACGACAAGGTCACCGCCGGCAACTGGCCCTGGTGGTTGACCGCCATCGTGCCCTTGCCGCGCTCGACGCTGGCGAAGGCGGCCAGCGGCACCAGAGCGCCGCCGGCGCCGCGTACCTGGATCTTGGCCAGCGCCGCTTCGTCGCGGCGGAATTCGTCGCCCAGTTCCATGATCACCTGGTAGCTGTCTTCCGGCGCGTAGATGGTCGACACCTGGCGCGTGCCGTAGGCGGCGTACAAGGTGTTGCGCATGCCGGCCATGTCGACCCCGAGCAGCGCGGCGCGGTCGCGGTCGACCGCCAGCCGTGCATCGAGGCCATTGCGCTGCGAGTCGGAGTTCAGGCCGACGAACAGCGGCGATTTTTTCAGTTCGGCCAGCAGCTTTTCCGACCACAGGTCCAGGTCGCCCGGGCTGACCGACTGCAAGGTGTATTGATACGTGCTCTTGGAACTGCGCCCGCCGACCTTCAGGCTTTGCACTGGACTGAAAAACACCTGAATATCCGGCAGAAAGGCCGTTTCGGCGCGCAGTTTGGCCAGTACCGCAGGCATCGCCGGGCGCGCGCCGGCCCCCTTCAGCGTGATGTAGAACGAGGTGGTGTCGTGATCGACCTTGGAGGCCACGTCGCTGACATACGGGTCTTGCAGCAGCACCGCTTCGAGCTGCTTGAGCACGGCCAGCCGGCCGAGATAGGACATGTCTTGCGGGGTATCGACGTTGGCCGAAATCTGGCCGGTGTCTTCCTGCGGGAAAAATCCCTTCGGCGCCGTCACATACAGCGCGGCGGTCAGGGCCAGCGTGGCCAGCGCCGCGCCGAGCACCAGAGGCCGGTGGCCGATCGCCCAGTCCAGCGCGCGCGCATAGCGTTGCAGAGTCCATTCAAAAGTGCTTTCAAACCAGCGGCTCCAGGCCGGCGTGGCGGCGCCGGCGTGGCGGCCCGGCTTCATCAGCATGGGCACCAACACCGGGATCAGGGTCAGCGCGGCGCCCGCCGACACCAGGATGGCCAGCGTGACGACGATGGCAAATTCATGAAACAGCAGGCCGAGCGTGCCCGGCATGAAGAAAATCGGAATGAACACGGCCACCAGCGAGACCGAGATCGATACCACCGTGAACGCCACTTCGGCCGTGCCGCGCAGCGCCGCCTGGTACGGTGTCATGCCTGCCTCAATGTGGCGCATGATATTTTCCAGCACCACGATGGCGTCGTCGACCACCAGGCCGACCGCGATCGTCAGCCCCATCAGCGAAATATTATTCAGGCTCATGCCGCAGGCGGCCATCAGCGCGAAGGTGCCGAACAGCGAGATCGGCAGGCTGATCGACGGAATCACGGTGGCGGCGGCGTGGCGCAGGAACAGCATGATCACCATCACCACCAGGGCGATGGTCAGCAGCATGGTCAGGTTGACGTCGTGGATCGCCTGGCGGATCGAGATCGAACGGTCGTTCAACAGGACGATCTGGACCGACGCCGGCATCTGCGCGGCCAGCTTGGGCAGCATCGCGCGGATCGCGTCGACGGTGGCGACCGTGTTGGCACCCGGTTGGCGCATCACTTGCAGCAGGATCGCGCTGGCGCCGTTGACCGAACTGGTGTCCTGGGTGTTTTCTATGCTGTCGAGCACCGTCGCAAAGTCCGACAGGCGCACCTGTTGTCCGTCGCGCGAGGCGATCACCAGCTTGCCGAAATCCTCGGCCTTCATCAGGCCGGGCGGTAGTTGCAAGGTCATCATCTGGCGCCGGCTGTCGAACTGCCCCAGCGGCGCGTTCGAATTGGCCGCCTTCAAGGCTGTGCCGACTTCGGCCAGCGTCAGGTCGAGCGCCGCCAGCCGGTCCGGATCGACCTCGATGCGCACCGCGTAACGCTTGCGTCCGGAGATGTTCACCTGCGCCACCCCGCTCAGCGTCGACAGCGCCGGCACGATCAGGTTATCCGAAAAGCCGTTCAGGTCGGTCAATTTGAGCGACGGCGAACTGAGCGCGATCAGCAGCACCGGCGTATCGGATGGATTGACCTTGCGGTAGGACGGCGGCGTCGTCATTTCGGTGGGCAGCGAGCGGGTGGCGCGGTACAGCGCCGCCTGCACGTCGCCGGCCGCGGCGTCGATGTTACGGCCCGGGTCGAACTCCAGGGTGATCTTCGATTCGCCCTGGATGCTGGTTGAGGTGGTCGTCAGCAGGCCGGGAATCGCGGTGAACTGTTTCTCCAGCGGCGTGGCGACCGATGTCGACATCGTTTCCGGGCTGGCGCCGGACAGGCTGGCGCCGACCTGGATGGTCGGCGTGTCGTAGGTGGGCAGCGCCGACAAGGGCAGTTGCAGCCAGCACGCCAGGCCGGCCACGATCACGCTGATCCAGAACAGCAATACCGCGATGGGACGCCGCAGGCAGAATTCGACCATCTTCATGGCGCCGCCTTGGCATTGCTGCCCGCCTTACCGGCAAGCGGCGTCGCCGCAGCGGTCTGGGTCCCGGCGGCGATGCGCACCGCCATGCCGGGCTTCAGGTTCTGGCCGCCTTCGAGCACCACGCGCTGCCCGGCCGCAAGCCCGTCGACCACGGCCAGCGCATCCTGCACACGCAGCAAGGTCACCGGCGTGGCGACAACCTTGTCGCCCGCGCCCAGCAGATACACAAAGCGGCCGGCCGGTCCTTCCATGAGCGCTTGCGGCGGCAGCACCACGGCATCCGGATTGCGCCCGGCGTGCACCGTCACGCGCACGAACGCACCCGGCCACAAGGCCAGCGCCGGATTGGCGAAATCGGCCTTCAGCGCGATGGTGCCGGTACTGGTGTTGATGGTGTTGTTGATGAAGCTGAGTTTTCCGGTGACCGGTTGGCCTGCCTGGCCATCGATCGACACGGGCAGCGGCGCGCCGGCCGCGCCGCGCGCCGCCAGGATCGCCCGCAAATCGGCTTCCGGCAGATTGAACTCGACTCCGATCGGATCGAACTGGGCCAGCGTGACCAGCGGCGCGGCCGCGCCGGTTTGCGCCAAGCTGCCAGGATGCACGGCGAGCGCGCCGGCCTTGGCGGAGATTGGCGCGCTGATGCGGGTATGTGCCAGCGCCACGCGGGCGCTGTCGACTTCGGCGCCGGCGGCGGCGAGTTGGGCTTGCAGCGCGTCGGCCTTGCCGGTGGCGGTATCGAGCGCGCTCGGCGCGATGAATCTGGAGGCGACCAGTTCTTTCGAGCGCTGCAGGTCGCGTCTGGCGTCGGCCAGTTGCGCCTTGACTTGGGCCGCCAGCGCCTCGCTGCGGCGCAGCAGGGCCAGCGTATCGCTGTCGTCCAGCGTGAACAGCAACTGGCCGGCGCGCACCTGTTCGCCTTCCTTGAAGTGGACGCCGCGGATGATCCCGGTCAATTGCGGGCGCACCTCGACCAGGTTCAGCGCCACCAGATGGCCTTGCGCCGACAATTCGATCGGCACGTCCATCGTGCGGCTTGCCGTGATGCTGACCAGCGGCGCTTTTTTCGGCGCCGGCGCGGCCTTTTGTCCGGCCGGCCACAAGGCCCAGCCCAGCGCCGCGCCGACGGCGAGCAGGCCCGCCACCAGCGCCAGGTTTCCTTTGTTTGGTTTGCTCATGGTTGCTTCGGAATTGGAATGGAGGAAGGGCCGATTATGCCGGTTCGGTGCTGACCAAAGCCGGAGTGCCAGATTACTTTTTTGTAATGTGACTGCACCGTGTTAGCTCATTCTGCCGACGCAATCTCCAACTCACGCAGCTATCTGCGCTAGCTATGGGGACCAGATGGGCGCAGTGCTTGGCATGCGCGCCATGCCAAGCACGGCTATCATTGTCCGCGATGCCCGACAATGCGGTTTGCGGGCCACGCGCAGGCCGATTCGAACAATGCGTCACCCCGGCGACTGTCCGGGGCCGCAGGGGAAGCGAACTTCAACCTTCAGGCCGGCACCGCCGGGCCCCACGCCCAACGTCACCGAAGCATGCAGGGCATCACAGATTTCTCTGACGATCGCCAGACCGAGGCCCGAGCTATTCGGGCGCGTCTCGTCAATCCGGTAGAACCGCCGGAAGACCTTCTCGCGCTCCTCCGGCGCGATGCCCGGCCCGGTGTCGGTCACGCGCAGCACAACACCAGCGAGGTCCCGCTCGAGCGACACGGTGACGCTGCCCTGATGAACCATATGGCGGATCGCGTTGTCGATCAGGTTGGCGACCAGTTCGCGCAACAAGTAGGACGGCAGCGCTATATACACCCCATCGTCGAGCCGGTCGACGCCCAATTCGATGTGTTTTTGCTGCGCCAGTGGCGCCAATTCCTCCATCACGCCCTGGATCACGGCGGCCGCCTGCGTGCTGCTGGAGGCGAGGTCCTGATGGAGGGGCTGCTCGACCGCGGCCAACGCCGGCAACTGGTTAATTGTCAAGACCCCAAAAGTTGTCACATACCAGTTTTGGTATTTTTTTCATTTCTAGCTCGTCCAAAATAAGGCTGTTTTACGTCACTGGCGGAGGACAAATTTTTAGGCGGATTTTGGTTTTTCGATATGTCCTAGTGAAGCGTTCTACCACAAGGTCACCTCACTAACTGGATCCAATCATCATCATTGCAAAATGGTAATGTCAATGTTAAAAAATTGATATTTATTACTTGTCATGTAATAATTATCAGTCATAACTATGATTGTCCTGAACTGATCGGCAGTCCGAATATAATATTGCTGCAATCAACAATAGAAATTGAAAAATATAAAAAAATACTTTTTGAGTGGAGTCGAAATTACACTTAATGCGGCTTTCAACTATTGAGTATCTATTTTACTTGTTATGGAGTTTAATTAACTCATTTGAAAATTTAATTGAAAATAAGTGCAAAATATTTTATATTCAGATGAAGAATATCCAACAATGCCGTCTATCGAATATTCTTAATAATATTTGGAGTGAGACTCACTTCATGACATGTAAATAATCGCACGATTGGCGAAAATGAATCGTCGAATAATAATTTTTTTGATAATTTTAATTCTGACAGGCTATGCGAAAACAACCGGAGTTCACTGTATGTCCCTAACCAGAATGAACGCATTGTTCGCCCTGAGCGCCTTGGCGCTTGCCATCATGGCAACAACAGCGAGCGCACAAGCCCCCAATTCGATATCCCCCAGTAGTCCGCCTGAATCAAGGAGCACGACCATGACATTGCCCAACACGCCAGAAGAATTGTGGTCCCGCATCTTGGTGCTACTCAAAAAAAATGGTGGTTTCACTACCAAACAAGATGTAGAAGACAGTCTCGGCCTGCGCTTTACTCATACGGAGAAGGACGGCGAAACGCGCGTCCTCGGCGCCCAGTATTTCCATTCTTTGGAGCAGGAAATCGAGGGCTTGGGGGCTGTGTCAGTGGGGCTATTTGAAGACCCTAAAAAGACCAAATTTGACATTGATTGGGGGCCTGGACAAGCTGAACTGCCCGGATGCCTGGAGCTGGAGACAGTGACCCGCGATCTGATCGCTCTGGGCTGGGAACCCGACAGTCGCTCGCTCATCCCTGGGCGTGGC
>JANXSQ010000343.1 GCA_025356595.1 Janthinobacterium sp.
CTTGCATGTCACCATTCCTGATGGAATGGTGACATGCAAGACCTGACCCCGATCCGGATGCCTGACCCCGATCCGGATGCCTTGATTGTTGCGTTCCACCCTCCCGGCCCCGTCCGGGCGTTGTTCCGCCGCAAAAAACGCCGCGCCGGGCCGCCCGGGCGGGGGCTTCCGGGCATGCCAATATGGTAAAATGTCGGCCACAATTGCACACCGTCTAAGGAAGATTCGCCATGGCTGGACATAGTAAATGGGCCAATATCAAACACAAGAAAGCCGCGACGGATGCTAAGCGCGGCAAGATTTGGACCCGCCTGATCAAGGAAATCACGGTCGCCGCGCGCATGGGCGGGGCCGATATCGCCGCCAACCCGCGCCTGCGCCTGGCCGTCGACAAGGCGGCCGACGCCAATATGCCGAAGGACAATGTGCTGCGCGCGATCACCCGCGGCAGCGGCGGCGCCGACGGCGCCAACTACGAGGAGGTGCGCTACGAGGGCTACGGCATCGGCGGCGCCGCCATCGTCGTCGAGTGCATGACGGACAACCGCGTGCGCACGGTGGCCGAGGTGCGCCACGCCTTCTCCAAGTTCGGCGGCAATATGGGCAACGAGGGCTCGGTGGCCTTCATGTTCCAGCATTGCGGCCAGTTCCTGTTCGCCCCCGGCACCGGCGAGGATAAGCTGATGGAGGCGGCCCTGGAGGCCGGCGCCGAGGATGTGCTCAGCGACGACGAGGGCGGCTTCGAGGTGCTGTGCGCCGTGCACGACTTCGCCAACGTCAAGGACGCGCTGGAGAAGGCCGGCTTCAAGGCCGAAGTGGCCGAGATCGTCATGAAGCCCGCCACCGAGACCCTGTTCTCGGGCGAGGACGGCGTCAAGATGCAAAAGCTGCTCGACGCGCTGGAGAACCTGGACGATGTCCAGGAAGTGTTCACCAACGCCCTGATCGAAAACTGATCGACGCATCACCGCCGGCGGCCCGCCGCCGGCGCCCCCACCTGAACGAACGGTCCATATGAAAATTTTAGTAGTCGGCTCCGGCGGCCGCGAACACGCACTGGCCTGGAAACTGGCCCAATCGGAGCGCATCCAGATGGTCTACGTCGCGCCCGGCAACGGCGGCACCGCGCGCGACGCGCGCCTGGTCAACGTCGATATCACCGATATCCACGCGCTGGCCGACTTCGTCGTCGCCGAGCACGTCGGCCTGACCGTGGTCGGCCCGGAAGTGCCGCTGGCGGCCGGCATCGTCAACCTGTTCCGCGCCCGCGGCCTGAAGGTCTTCGGTCCCACCAGGGAGGCGGCGCAGCTGGAGTCCTCGAAGGACTTCGCCAAGGCCTTCATGCAGCGCCACGGCATCCCGACGGCGCTCTACCAGACCTTCTCCGAGCCGGCCCCGGCGCACGCCTACATCGACGCGCAGGGCGCGCCCATCGTCATCAAGGCCGACGGCCTGGCCGCCGGCAAGGGCGTGGTGGTCGCCATGACCCTGGAGGAGGCGCACCAGGCGGTCGACATGATGCTCTCCGATAACCAGTTCGGCGACGCCGGCGCGCGCATCGTCATCGAGGAGTTCCTCGCCGGCGAGGAGGCCAGCTTCATCGTCATGTGCGACGGCAAGAACGTGCTGCCGCTGGCCACCAGCCAGGACCACAAGCGCCTGAAGGACCACGACGAGGGCCCCAACACGGGCGGCATGGGGGCCTATTCGCCGGCCCCCATCGTGACCCCGGAGATGCACGCGCGCGTCATGCGCGAGATCATCAACCCGACCATCCACGGCATGGCCAAGGACGGCATCGTCTTCACCGGCTTCCTGTACGCCGGCCTGATGATCGACGACAAGGGCAATCCGAAGACGCTGGAGTTCAACTGCCGCATGGGCGACCCGGAAACCCAGCCCATCATGGCGCGCCTGAAGACCGACCTGGTCGGCGTCATGGAGCACGCCGTCAACGGCACGCTCGACGCCGTCGAACTGGAGTGGGACCGCCGCACCGCGGTCGGCGTCGTCATGGCCGCCGCCGGCTATCCGGACGCGCCGACCAAGGGCGACCTGATCGACGGCATCCCCGCCGAGACGCCCGACTCGGTCACCTTCCACGCCGGCACGCGCCAGGTGGACGGCAAGCTCTACACCAACGGCGGACGCGTGCTGTGCGTCGTCGGCCTGGGCGACAGCGTCAAGATGGCGCAGAAGCAGGCCTATGAAAGCGTCGAGAAAATCCATTTCGACGGCGCCCAGCACCGCAGCGACATCGGCTGGCGCGGCCTGAAGCACTGAGGCGCCGCGCGGGAACAAGGGCCGGCCCCTTGTTCCCGCTTTCCGGCCACAAGCGGGCGCGAGCGGCGCCCGCTCATTTTGCTATCACAAAAACGCGCGACGGGGTACAATCCACCCTCACTTTTTTATTCCAGCGCGCAATGTCGTCATCTCCCTCCCCCACCGCGGTCAAAGCCTATTTGCTCGACCTGCAGGAACGCATCGTGCAGGCCCTGGCCGCGCTCGACGGCCAGCCGTTCGCGCGCGACGCCTGGCAGCGCCCCGAGGGCGGCGGCGGCATTTCGCGCGTCATCGAGGAAGGCAATGTCTTCGAGCGGGGCGGCGTGAATTTCTCGCACGTGCAGGGCGCGGCGCTGCCGCCCTCGGCCGCGGCCGGCCGGCCCGAACTGGGCGGCCGCCCGTGGGAGGCGATGGGCGTCTCGCTGGTGCTGCATCCGCGCAATCCGCACGCCCCGACCGTGCACATGAACGTGCGCTTCTTCATGACCACCGCGGCCGACGGCGCGCCCGTCTGGTGGTTCGGCGGCGGCATGGACCTGACGCCCTACTACGGCTACGCCGAGGACGCGCGCCATTTCCACCAGCGCTGCCGCGCCGCGCTGGAACCGTTCGGCGCCGAACTGCACCCGCGCTTCAAGCAATGGTGCGACGAGTATTTCTACCTGAAGCACCGCCAGGAGCCGCGCGGCGTCGGCGGCATCTTCTTCGACGATTTCAACGCGCCCGGCTTCGAGGCCAGCTTCGCCATGCTGCGCAGCGTCGGCGACGGCTTCATCGACGCCTACCTGCCCATCGCGGCGCGCCGCAAGGACAGCGCCTACGGCGAGCGCGAGCGCGATTTCCAGGCCTACCGGCGCGGCCGCTACGTCGAGTTCAACCTGGTGTTCGACCGCGGCACCCTGTTCGGCCTGCAGTCGGGCGGACGCACCGAGGCGATCCTGATGTCCATGCCGCCGGTCGTCAAGTGGCGCTACAACTGGGCGCCCGAGGCGGGCAGCCCGGAGGCGGCCCTGTACACCGATTTCCTGGTCCACCGCGACTGGCTGGCCGCGTGACGACATGCGTCGCGCTGCTCGGCGGCAGCTACGATCCGGTGCACCACGGCCACGTCGCGCTGGGCAACTACTTCGCCGAGCGACTGGGCGTGGACCAGTTGCGCGTCATCCCGGCCGGCGCGCCGTGGCAGAAGGACGCCGTGCAGGCCAGCGCCGAACAGCGCGCCGCGATGGTGCGCCTGGCCTTCGCCGGCGTGGCCGCGCCGGTGGTCATCGACTGCCAGGAGATCGCCCGCGCCGCGCCGACCTACAGCATCGACACGCTGCGCCAGGTGCGCGCCGAATTCGGCGCCTCGGCCTCGCTGGTGTTCCTGATGGGCGCCGACCAGTTGCAGCGCCTCGACACCTGGCGCGACTGGCAGCAGTTATTTGATTTCGCCCATTTTTGCGTGGCGGCCCGTCCGGGCTTCGCGCTGAACGGGCCAGAGGTGCCCCCGGCGGTGGCCGACGCGTTCGCGCGCCGCCTGGGCACCCTGGAACGCATCCGCAACACGCCGCACGGTCTGACTTATCTGGCAAAAGACTTCGCGGTGGATATCTCCGCCACCCAAATACGTGCGGCATTACAACGGGGTTCGACGGCACACTCGCTTATCTCCCCGCTAGTGCTAGACTATATTGAACAACATAATTTATACAAAAGCTAAATGGACATTAAAAAATTACAAACTCTCGTCGTCGACGCCCTTGAAGACGTCAAAGGCCAGGACATCGCCGTCTTCGACACGGTCCACCTGACCAGCCTGTTCGACCGCATCGCCATCGTTTCCGGCACCTCGAACCGCCAGACCAAGGCGCTGGCCGCCTCGGTGCGCGACAAGGTCAAGGAAGCCGGCGGCGACATCGTCGGCATCGAAGGCGAAGACACCGGCGAATGGGTGCTGGTCGATCTGGGCGACATGATCGTCCACATCATGCAAGCGCCTATCCGCGCCTACTACCGCCTGGAAGAGATCTGGGGCGACAAGCCGGTGAAACTGGGCGCCGCCAAGCGCGTCGTCTCCAAGCGCACCGCCAGCGAGTCCGAGGAAGCGCCGAAGAAAACCGGTGGCCATCTGGCCGCCACCAAGGCGCAGGTCGCGGCCTCCCCGGTGATCGAGAAGAAACCGGTCAAGAAAGCCTCGACGACGGCCGCCAAAGCCAAGTCGCCGGCCGCCAAGAAGCCGTCCAAAGCCGTCGGCAAGACCGTCAAGATCGCCCCGACGAAAACCGAAGCGGCCGCCGTCAAAGCCTTGAAAGCCTTGCCGCCGAAAGCGCCGACGCCGCGCGCGCCGAAAGTGGCGAAAGTCGCCGCCGACGCCGTACCGGCCAAAATCGTCATCAAGCGCATCAAAAAAGTCGCCGAGTAAGGCCGCATGCAGCTCATCATCGCTGCTGTGGGCCACAAGATGCCGGCGTGGATAGAGACGGGCTTCGCGGAATACGCGAAGCGCATGCCGCCCGAATTGCGCGTCACGCTCAAGGAAATCAAGCCGGTCGAGCGTGGCGGCAGCAAGACCGCCGCCACCGCGATGGCGCTGGAGCGCGAGCGCATCGAGGCCGCCCTGCCGAAGGGCGCGCGCATCATCGCGCTCGACGAGCGCGGCAAGGACCTGACCAGCGTCGGCCTGTCGCAGCAACTGCTGCACTGGCAGCAGGAGGGCCGCGACACGGTCTTCCTGATCGGCGGCGCCGACGGCCTCGACCCGCAGCTGAAGGCCCGCGCCGAAGGCTTGATCCGCATCTCCAGCATGACCCTGCCGCACGGCATGGTGCGCGTGCTGCTCGCCGAGCAACTCTACCGGGCCTGGTCGATCACCCAGAACCACCCCTATCACCGGGTCTGACGACGGGGCCGACGGCGGGGTCCGACGGCGGGGTCCGACGACGCGCGCGCATCCACCAGGAAGGCAAGATGAAACATCTCGACCATAAAATTTATCTGGCCTCGAAGAGCCCGCGCCGGCGCGAACTGCTGCGCCAGATCGGCGTCGATTTCGAATTGCTGCTGCTGCGCAGCGACGGCCCGCGCGGCGCCGACGTCACCGAGGAGGTGCGCGAGGGCGAGGCGGCGCTCGACTACGTGGCCCGCGTGGCCAATGAAAAGGCCGCCTACGCCTGGGACCTGGTGCGCCGCCGCCATCTGCGCCCGCGTCCCGTGCTGGCCGCCGACACCACCGTCTGCGTCGACGGCCTCATCCTCGGCAAGCCGGCCGACCGCGCCGAGGCGGCGGCCATGCTGGCGCGCCTGTCGGGCCGCACCCACCAGGTGCTGACCTCGGTCGCCGTGCATTACACCAACATGGCCGCCCACCTGACGCAAGTATCGGAAGTGCGCTTCGGCGCGCTGACGCCGGCCGCCATCGCCGCCTACTGCGCCAGCAGCGAGCCCTACGACAAGGCCGGCGGCTACGGCATCCAGGGCAGCGCCGCGCTGTTCGTCGAACACATCGAAGGCAGCCACTCCGGTATCATGGGCCTGCCGCTGTTCGAAACGGCACAATTGCTGCGCCAAGCAGGTTTGGCGCTCCCCTGACAAGGCGCATGTCCCGCATGCGCACCCCACCCCCACCAGCCGGCAGCCCAGACGCATGAACGAAGACATACTGATCAATATCACCCCGCAGGAAACCCGCGTCGCCCTGATCGTCCAGGGCGCCGTGCAGGAGCTGCACATCGAGCGCACGCTGACGCGCGGCCTGGCCGGCAACGTCTATTCCGGCAAGGTCGTGCGCGTGCTGCCCGGCATGCAGTCGGCCTTCATTGACATCGGCCTGGAGCGCGCCGCCTTCCTGCACGTGGCCGACATCTGGGAGGCGCGCAGCCACGACGGCGGCGCCGCCGCCGCCACCCCGGCGCCGATCGAAAAGATCCTCTTCGACGGCCAGGTGCTGACGGTGCAGGTCATCAAGGATCCGATCGGCACCAAGGGCGCGCGCCTGTCGACGCAGATCTCGATCGCCGGCCGGATGCTGGTCTACCTGCCGCAGGACTGCCACATCGGCATCTCGCAGAAAATCGAAAAGGAGTCCGAGCGCGAGGCGCTGCGCAAGCGCCTGCAGGGACTGCTGCCGGCCGACGAAAAAGGCGGTTACATCGTCCGCACGATGGCCGAGGACGCCTCCGACACCGACCTCGGCTCCGACGTCGACTACCTGCGCAAGACCTGGGGCGCGATCACCCTGGGCGCGCGCACGCGCCCCGCCACCAGCCTGCTGCACCAGGATCTGAACCTGGCCCAGCGCGTGCTGCGCGACTTCGTCCACGACGAGACGGCGACCATCCAGGTCGACTCGCGCGAAAACTACGTCAAGCTGCGCGAGTTCGCCCAGGCCTACACGCCCAGCGAGCTGACGCGCCTGCAGCACTACACGGGCGAGCGCCCGCTGTTCGACCTGTACGGCGTGGAGGAGGAGATCCTGCGCGCGCTGGGCCGGCGCGTCGACCTGAAGTCGGGCGGCTACCTGATCGTCGACCAGACCGAGGCGATGACGACCATCGACGTCAACACCGGCGGCTTCGTCGGCGGGCGCAACTTCGCCGACACCATCTTCAAGACCAACCTGGAGGCGGCGCACGCCATCGCCCGCCAGCTGCGCCTGCGCAACCTGGGCGGCATCATCATCCTCGACTTCATCGACATGGACAACGCCGAGCACCGCAACGCCGTGCTGGCCGAGCTGAAGAAGACGCTCTCGCGCGACCGCACCAAGGTCTCGGTGAGCAGTTTCTCGGCCCTGGGCCTGGTCGAAATGACCCGCAAGCGCACCCGCGAATCGCTCGCCCACATCCTCTGCGAACCCTGCCCGGTCTGCGCCGGCAAGGGCCAGGTGAAGACCTCGCGCACCATCTGCTACGAAATCCTGCGTGAACTGCTGCGCGAGGCGAAGCAGTTCAACCCGCGCGAGTTCCGCATCCTCGCCTCGCAGGAGGTGGTCGACCTCTTCCTCGAGGAGGAGTCGCAGCACCTGGCGATGCTGGGCGACTTCATCGGCAAGAAGATTTCCCTGCAGGTGGAGACGGCCTACGACCAGGAACAGTACGACGTCATCCTGATGTAGGCGGCGGCGCCTGGCGCCGCAAAAACCACGGTCGCGGGCGGGGTGGCGGACTCGCCGAAGTTCTCCTGCCGCCGTTCCCGGGCCGGACTAGGCGCCGGCCCGCGGCGGCGCGCTCGAACCGCGCGCCACCAGTTCCGGCTTCAGGCGGATGTCCAGCACCGGCGCGTCGCGCGCCTCTATCGTCTGCAGGATCAGCCGGGCCGCCTCGACGCCCATGCCGTGGTGGCGGATGCGCACCGTGGTCAGCGGCGGGCGCACCATGTCCATGAAGGGCACGTCGTTGTGGCCGACGATGGAGACGTCCTGCGGACAACGCAGCCCCAGTTGCGCCAGCGCGTCGTAGCAGCCGATCGCCACCAGATCATTCCCCGTCACCACCGCCGTCGTGCCCGGCGCCTGGCGCAGCAATTCCAGCAGCGCCGCCTTGCCGCATTCGCGCGTGTGGCCGCTGGCCTCGAAGACCCGCGCCGCGCCGGCCTCCAGGCCGCTGGCCTCGATCGCCGCCAGGAAGCCGCGGCGGCGGAAGTGCCCGGTCGACAGGCTGTCCAGGCCGGCGATGTGGGCGATGTTGCGGTGCCCCAGCTCGAGCAGATGGCGCACCGCCAGGTGCATGCCGTGGCCGTCGTCGCTGATGACGCAGGAGGCGATGCCGCTCTCCTCGCGCCGGTTCACCGTCACCAGGGGCACGCGCTGCTCGACGCACATTTTGACGACCGGGTCGTCGCGCCGCGCCGTCGCCAGGATCAGGCCGTCGACCTGCTGGCCCAGCAGCAGGTTGATGACGAAGCGCTGCTCCTCCTCGTCGGCGCCGACGTTGGCGACGATGGCCTGGTAGCCGTGCTTGCGCAAGCCCTCCTCGATGCCAGTCAGGATGGGCGGGAAGACCGGGTTGGTGATGTCGGGCAGCACCACGCCGATGATGTTCGACTTGCGCGTGGCCAGCGTCGAGGCGGCCCGGTTGGCGCGGTAGCCGAGCCGGCGCGCCTCGGCCAGGATGCGTTTCGCCACCTCGGCGCTGACCATGCCGCGCGTCTCCGGATTCATCACCCGCGAGACGGTCGACAGGTGCACCCCGGTGGCGCGGGCGACGTCGCTCAGGGTGGCGGCTTTGTTGGACATGGGACTCTCACAGGGTGGAAAAGGGCAAAGCCCGGGCATGCTTGCGCGAAACAAAGCAAGCGCTTGCGTCAGCGGCGACTAAAAAAAGCCCATCCTCCCCGCCGTTATCTGGTAAATTTCTTGTTACCTTGCGTGCAAGCGCTTGCACAGAATCCTGCAAACCCTTTCATTTTAACCCGGTCCCGCACCGTTTACCACGACTCTTATGCCTAACTCCACACCGCAGTTGCACGCCGTTCCCGCCGCCGAGAATCTCTCCCTGAAGGACGCCGCGCTGGCCTACCACGCGCTGCCGCGCCCCGGCAAAATCTCCGTCGTGCCGACCAAGCCGCTGGGCGACGCCGCCGCGCTGACCCTGGCCTACTCGCCCGGCGTCGCCTTCGCCTGCGAAGCCATCGTCGAGGATCCCCGCGCGGCCGGCCGCTACACTTCGCGCGGCAACCTGGTGGCCGTGATCACCAACGGCACCGCCGTGCTGGGCCTGGGCGACATCGGCCCGCTGGCCAGCAAGCCGGTGATGGAGGGCAAGGCCTGCCTGTTCAAACAGTTCGCCGACGTCGACGTCTTCGACATCGAGCTGGCCGAGAACGATCCCGACCTGTTCATCGACACCGTGGTGCGCATGGAACCGACCTTCGGCGGCATCAACCTGGAGGACATCAAGGCGCCCGACTGCTTCTACATCGAGCAGCAACTGCGCCTGCGCATGAACATCCCGGTCTTCCACGACGACCAGCACGGCACGGCGATCATCGTCGCCGCCGGCATCCTGAACGGCCTGGAACTGGTCGGCAAGGACATCGGCGCGGTGCGCGTGGCCGTCTCCGGCGCCGGCGCCGCCGCCATCGCCTGCCTCGACCTGCTGGTCTCGCTGGGCCTGAACAAGCAGTTGCTCAAGGTGTGCGACAGCCAGGGCGTGATCTATCCGGGCCGCGACGCGAACATGGAGGCGAACAAGGCGCGCTACGCCAACGACACCGCCGACCGCAGCCTGGCCGACGCCATGGTCGGCGCCGACATCTTCATCGGCGTCTCGAAGGGCGGCGTGGTCAGCGCGGCGATGGTCGAATCGATGGCCGGCCATCCGCTCATCTTCGCGCTGGCCAATCCGCATCCGGAAATCGCCCCGGAGCTGATCCACGCCACGCGCGCCGACGCCATCGTCGCCACCGGCCGCTCGGACTATCCGAACCAGATCAACAACGTGCTGTGCTTCCCCTACATCTTCCGCGGCGCCCTCGACGTCGGCGCCACCACCATCAACGAAGAGATGAAGCTGGCCTGCGTGCGCGCCATCGCGCAACTGGCCAAGGAGCCGTTGCCGGGCGAAAGCGTGAGCGCCCTGACGCCGCTGCAACTGATCCCCTCGCCCTTCGACCCGCGCCTGCTGCACCGCGTCGCGCCGGCCGTCGCGCTGGCGGCCGTTTCCTCGGGCGTGGCGACGCGGCCGATGGCCACCGCGCCGTAACGGCTGCGGGACCGTCCCGGACGCGGGCGCGGCGCCGGCCCCGGCGGG
>JANXSQ010000352.1 GCA_025356595.1 Janthinobacterium sp.
GCCACCCTGTGCCTGGCGCAGCCGCTGGTGGCGCCGCTGGCGGGCGGCGCGCGCCTCGTCTTCGGCCGCGGCGCGGCGCGCCCCCGGCCGGTGGCTGAGGGGCAGCGCGGTCGGCTCGTCGCCGCGCGGGCGGGCTTGCCAGACGGCGGCCCGGGCCGGCGCGCCCGGCGCCGGTGTTTTGGCGGCGGGAGGGCCGGCGGCGCGCTCGATCTTCAGCAGCAGGCGGGCGCCGGCCGCGCGCGTCGAGGTGATCGTGTGGTAGCCGCTGCGGGCGTCGTGGACGCAACTGAAGGCGTCGCGCGGACGCATCTGCACCTCGGGCGGCGCGTCCGGGCCGTCGTTGATGAGGAGGACGGCGGCGTCGGCGCCGAAGGGCCAGCCGTCGGCGGCGAAGCTGGCGTGGCCGCCGTCGGCGCCGATCAGGGCCAGGCGCTGGTTGGGGTAGATCGGGCAGACGCTGTGCCAGACCGCGCTGTCGGCCGAGACGCTGACGCGGTAGAGGATTTTTTCGTCGGCCGCCGGCAGGTAGACGGCGTGGCCGAATTTGACCTCGATCTGGCCCGGATGCAGTTCCCCGCTGCCGACCACGTCGTAGCGCACCTGGTCGGCGCCGAGCAGGTCGCCGAAGTCCTTCTGGTGCAGCGCGGTGAGGGTCTGCGCCAGCTCGCGCGCCCTGGCGCCGCGGCTCAGATGGTAGTCGTCGTCGACCTCCTCCTGCGCCAGCAGCAGCGTGACGTGCGAGAAGCAGCGCGTGGCGGCGCGCCCGCGGTGCTCGCGCGGGCTGCGTTCGAGCAGGTCGCGCAGCAGGGGGCGGCGGGCGAACAGCGCCAGGCCCGGCGCCTGCCAGATCGCCTCGGCGTTGAAGACGTCGGGGATTTTGCCTAGGACTTCGTGCTGGACATAGATCGGCATGGTGCATTCTCCTGTAAAGATAAGGCGCTGAGCGCATGGAACGCTAGCAGGGGGCAGAGGAAAAACAGCAGGTGGCTGCCGCCGGCCGAGAGGAAGCTCATCGGCTGTCCCATGATGGGGAAGATGTCCAGGTTGGTGCCCCAGGACAGCAGGAAGTGGCCGAGCGCGAAGGCGGCCCCGCCGCAAATGGCGAAGTAGCGGAAGCGCCCCCACCAGGCTTGGCGGTAGTCGCGCGCGGCGGCGCCGGCGGCGTGGCCGCGCAGCGCCGTCTGCAGCAGGCCGACGATGAAGGCCGCCTGCAGCGCCCAGAGCAGCAGGGCGCCCACCAGGCCGTGGCGGTTCAGGAAGAAGGCCGGCGCGAAGTCGTCCTGCACGGCGGGGATGTGCACCACGCTGCCGGCGGCCTGGCCCAGGCTGGCCAGTCCGAGCAGATGGTCGGCGCCCCACCAGCCGCCGTCGCCGATGGCGCGCGCGCCGAGCAGCAGTTGCTGGCCGGTGTGCGGGTGCTGGGCCGGGTCGAGCCAGACCAGGAAGCGGTCGGCGTAGAAGCCCCACTGGATCAAGTCGTCGCTGCCCGCTTCGCGCAGGCCGGCGATGGCGGCGACCACGCCCAGCACCAGCAGGCCCAGGCCGGCGGCCAGGGCGCGCCGGCGCGCCGCCAGCGCGTAGGCCAGGGCCATCGCGGTGCTCCACACCAGCAGCAGGATCAGCGGCGAGAAGTCGTCCACCTGCACCAGCGCCAGGCCGAGCAGGGCCAGGAACAGCAGCGCCGGCGCGCTCAGGTGCAACCAGCGCGCGGCCAGGCCGGCGCGTTGCATCTGGCCCTCGTGCCAGCCGAGGCGCAGCGCCAGGCAGTGCGCGGTCAGCGCCGTCAGCGCGACCTTCGCCAGTTCCACCGGTTGCAGGTCGAAGACGCCGGTTTCGTCGCCCCACAGCACCTGCATGGCCAGCGCCGCCAGCGCGACGGCGGCCAGGGCGGCCAGCGTCCATTCGACGCCGCGCTGGCCGGCCACGCCGGCGCGGCGCTGCGCGTACAGCAGGCACAGGGCGCCGGCGCCGCTGCCGATGGCCAGCATGGCGGCGCTTTTCTGGTAGTAGCGCAACCAGGACGACTCCATGCCGCCCAGCCCCAGTTCCAGTTGCGCCAGCAGGCCGGCGGCCAGCAGGACCACGCCGGCGGCGCTGGCCAGCGCCAGACGGCCCGGCAGGGCCAGCCAGAGCCACAGCGCCAGGGCGGCCAGCGCCATCGAGACGGCGGCGGC
>JANXSQ010000365.1 GCA_025356595.1 Janthinobacterium sp.
CAGGCCAGCGCTTTGCTTTCGGCTTCCTCCAGATTCGCAGTCGCCCGCGACACCCTTGCCGTGCAGCTAACTCTTCCCCTTGTCGGGCGAGTAGAGGACTTTCACCTCCAAGTAAGTGCGCCCTGCCGGGCGCACGAAAAATAAAGCCGCCGCGGTGCTCCGCCGGCGGCTTTTTTCATGCGCGGACGGCCGCGACGGGCGCCGACCGCCGCCCGGAAACCGCCGCCCGCCCCACTGCCGCGCCCATGCGCGCGGCAACAAAAAAGCCACCGCGGGAGCAATCCCGCGGTGGCTTTTTTCCCTGGCCGAAGCCGCGCCGCTTAGCCGCGCTTGTTGCCCGCCACTTCGTCGGCGCGGAACTGCGCCGCCAGCTTGTCGAGCACGCCATTGACGTACTTGTGGCCGTCGATGCCGCCGAAGGATTTCGCCAGCTCCACCGCTTCGTTGATGACGACGCGGTAAGGAATCTCGGTGTTGTTCTTCAGCTCGAAGGCGCCGATCAGCAGGATGCCGTGTTCGATCGGCGACAATTCGGCGATGTTGCGGTCGATCAGGGGCGCGATGCTGCCGCGCAGCGCCACGGAATCCTTGATCGTGCCGTACAGCAGGACGCTGAAATGGTCGCCGTCGGCCTTGTCGAAGCCGTGCGCGGCGCGAATGTGGTTCACGACGGTGGCGGCGTCTTCATTGTTCAGCAGCCACTGGTACAAGCCCTGCAAGGCGAACTCGCGCGCGCGGTGGCGCGGCGTGCGGTTCTTGCTGGGGTTGGCGAGCAAATTTTTCTCAGTCATGATGTTTCTTACCTGTTCTTAAATACATGTGTTCACTACAAATTCCGGCCTGCGCGCGGGCCGCGACGGCCCGCCACGCTCACTCTTCCTCGCCGGCTTCCTGCAACTCTTCCAGCGCCTGCGCCAGATTCGCCATTTCCACGGCGACGCGCGCCGCTTCGGCGCCCTTGACCAGCATGCGCGCTTCGGCTTGCTCGTCGTTTTCCGTCGTCAACACCGCGTTGGCGATCGGGATGCCGCAATCGAGGCCGACCCGGGTGATGCCGGCGCCCGATTCGTTCGACACCAGTTCGAAATGGTAGGTCTCGCCGCGGATGACGGCGCCGAGCGCGATGAGGGCGTCGAACTGCTCGGTTTCGGCCATTTTTTGCAGCACCAGGGGGATTTCCAGCGCGCCCGGCACGGTGACGTGCAGCACGTCCTCGTCCGCCACGCCCAGCTTGCTCAGCTCGGCCAGGCAGGCCGACAGCAGGCCGGCGCCGACGATCTCGTTAAAGCGCGCCTGGACGATGCCGATGCGCAAGCCGTCGCCGGCGAAGTTTGTTTCGTATGTTCCAACTGTCATGGGATGCCTCTTCAATATTGGGTGATGTATCGGTCTTATTGCGCGCCGGGCTTGGCCTGGAAGCCAACCACTTCCAGGTCGAAGCCCGTCATCGACGGCATCTTGCGCGGGCTGGCCAGCAACTTCATCTTGCCCACGCCGAGGTCGCGCAGGATTTGCGCGCCGATGCCGTAGCTGCGCAAGTCCATGCTGGCGGCGCGGCCCTTGGGCTTGACTTCCGGCGTGTCCAGCGCGGCGAACTGGGCGAACAGCTCGGCGGCCGATTCTCCGCAGTTGAGCAAGACCATCACGCCCCGTTCGGAAGCCTTGATGGCCGCCATCGAGGCCGACACGTTCCAGGAGTGCGTCGTCGCCTGCGTTTCCAGCAAGTCCAGCACCGACACCGGCTGGTGCACGCGCACCAGCGCTTCCAGGCCGGGCGCCAGGTCGCCGTGCGCCAGCGCCAGGTGGGCCGCGCCGCTCGGCTTGTCGCGGTAGGCGATCAGGCGGAACTCGCCGTGCGCCGTGCTGATCGTCCGTTCGGCGATGCGCTCGACCAGGCATTCGTTCTGGCTGCGGTAGTGGATCAGGTCGGCGATGGTGCCGATCTTCAAACCATGCTCGCGCGCGAACTCGAGCAGGTCCGGCAGGCGCGCCATGGTGCCGTCGTCCTTCATGATCTCGCAGATCACCGAGGCCGGCGTCAGGCCCGCCATCGCCGTCAGGTCGCAACCGGCTTCGGTGTGCCCGGCGCGCATCAGCACGCCGCCCTTTTGCGCCTTCAGCGGGAAGATATGGCCGGGCTGCACGATGTCGCTCGGCTGCGTGTCCTTGGCCACGGCCACCTGGATGGTCTTGGCCCGGTCGGCCGCCGAAATGCCGGTCGTGACGCCCTCGGCCGCCTCGATCGAGACGGTGAAATTGGTGCCGTAGGCGGTGCCGTTACGCGAAGTCATCATCGACAGGTGCAACTGGTCGCAGCGCTCCTCGGTCAAGGTCAGGCACACCAGGCCGCGCGCGTGCTTGATCTTGAAATTGATCGCCTCGGGCGTGACGAAATCGGCCGCGAGCACCAGATCGCCCTCGTTTTCGCGGTCTTCCTCGTCGACCAGGATCACCATGCGGCCCGCGCGCAACTCGGCGACGATTTCTTCAGTGCTGGAAATAGACATTTTTAATCCTTTGTGACAAAACCGCTCGTGCGAATTTTCTATAACCTGCTATTTTAAAGGATTTGGCGGATCTAAACCGTATTTAACGCTGGCAATCCGCCGCCGGCGCCGGAAAAACCGCCCCGCCCGGACCACGCGCGGCGCCGCCAAGGCGCGCGCCACCCCGCCCCGCGCCCTGATCGCGGCATCGGCGCCCATCCCGGCTGCGGCGATAAGTCATGCACATAAATGCAATATTGCATTAAACTTATCCGCCTCGCCCATCAAGAAGGTCACCATGCTTGTTTTTTTCC
Organism: Janthinobacterium sp.; assembly: GCA_025356595.1. Classification (GTDB taxonomy): domain Bacteria; phylum Pseudomonadota; class Gammaproteobacteria; order Burkholderiales; family Burkholderiaceae_D; genus Janthinobacterium. The sequence continues at coordinate 2,801 of JANXSQ010000365.1, forward strand.
GCGCCGCGCTGCTCGCGCTGTCGTGCTGCTGCGCGGCGGCGCGCGCCGAGGACGTCGCGCTTCGTGTCGCGTATGAGGACAAGGATACGCCGGACTACGCCGGCGCCGCGGCACCGGCGCCGCCCCATCCCGCCGCCCTCCTCGCGATGCTGGGCCAGTTGCGGGGCCGCATACCGGAACTGCGCCTCGTCCTCAGCCGGAAGCCGTGGCCGCGCTGCCTGTCCGACCTGGAGTCCGGCGCCGCCGACGCCGTCCTGGCCGGCAGCGCCACCCCGCAGCGCCTGGCGCTGGGCGCCCTGCCGATGCGCGCCGGACGGCCGGACCGCCGCTACCGCCTCGCCAGCAGGTCGTATAGCCTGTACAAGAGGAAAGACGCCGCCCTCGCCTGGGACGGCCGGCGCTTCCGCGACCTCGAGGGCCGGCTCGGCGTCATGCGCGGCTACGCCATCGGCGCCGACCTGAACGCGCTGGGCATCCCCGTGAGCGAGGTCGACCTGCAGGAGAACGCCTTCCGCATGCTGCTCGCCGGCCGCCTCGGCGGCGTGGTGCAACTCAGCGCCGAGGCCGACCACCTGCTGGCCGGCAACGCCGAGTTCGGACGCATCGCCAAGGTCGCTCCGCCCGTCGCCGTCAAGGACTACTATCTGCTCATCAGCCGCGGGTTCCAGGCCGAGCACCCGCGGCTGGCGCGGCGGATCTGGGCGGCGCTGGCGGAGATGCGCCGGGCCGAGGCGCGCCGCCTGGCCCCGAAGCGGCGCTAGCGGCGGCGGACTTAGTTACCCAGCGACAGCATGCGTTCGACGTAGCGAGCGATCAGATCGATCTCCAGATTCACCCGCGAACCGACGGCCAGGTTCTTCAGCGTCGTCATGGCGATGGTGTGCGGGATCAGGTTGATCGAGAAGCGGCAGCCGCGCGCGGCGCCGGCGCCCAGGTCCTCGACCCGGTTCACCGTCAGCGACACGCCGTTGACGACGATCGAGCCCTTGAAGGCCAGGTACTTCGCCAGCGCTTGCGGCGCCTCGATCACCAGCTCCCACGATTCACCCACCGCCTCGAACTTGTGCACCACGCCCAGGCCGTCGACATGGCCCGACACCAGGTGGCCACCCAGGCGCTCGGCCAGGGTCAGGGCCTTTTCCAGGTTCACTTCCGTGCAGCTGTCCAGGCCCACCGTGCAGTTCAGGCTTTCCCGCGAGACGTCGACGCGGAAGGCCGTGTCGCTCTTTTCGACCACTGTCATACAGGCGCCGTTGATGGCGATCGAATCGCCCAGCGCGACATCGGCCAACGGCATGCCGCCGGCGTCGATCTGCAGGCGCACGCCCGCGTCCGGGCCGCCGGGCAGCGCCGACACCGAGTTGATTTTGCCGACGGCGGCTACGATTCCAGTAAACATGCGATACCTATCTCAAAGTGGATTGAATCTGGCAAGGATACGCAGATCGTCGCCGATCCGCTGAACCTCATGAAATTTCAGGCTGTGCTTGCGCGACAGATCGCTCAGCGCCGGCAGCGCGAACATGCCCTGCGCCTCGCCGATCAACGCCGGCGCCAGGTAGACCAGCAACTCGTCGACGCAGCCCTCGCGCACCAGCGAGCCGTTCAGCTTGGCGCCGGCCTCGACGTGCAGCTCATTGATCTGGCGCCGGCCCAGCTCCAGCATCAGGGCGGCCAGATCGACCTTGCCGGCCGCGTTCGGCAGCAGGATGACCTCGGCGCCGGCCGCGCGCAGCAGGGCCTCCTTCTCCGCATTGGCGACGGCGGCCACGATCCAGGTGCCGCCGCCGGCCAGCACGCGCGCCGCCGGGTCGATCTCCAGGCGGCTGTCGACGACGATGCGGCGCGGCTGGCGCGGCGTGTCGACGGCGCGCACCGTCAGTTGCGGATCGTCCGCCTTGACGGTGCCGATGCCGGTCAGGATGGCGCAGGCGCGCGCCCGCCAGGCGTGGCCGTCGGCGCGCGCCTGCGGCCCGGTGATCCACTGGCTCTGGCCGTTGTGCAGCGCCGTCATGCCGTCCAGGCTGGCCGCCGCCTTCAGGCGCACCCAGGGGCGGCCGCGGCGCATGCGCGAAAAGAAGCCGATGTTCAGCTCATGCGCCTCTTCGGCCAGCGGCCCGGTGGCGACGGCGATGCCGGCCGCCGCCAGTTTGGCCAGGCCCTGCCCGGCCACCAGAGGATTCGGGTCGACCATCGCCGCCACCACGCGGCCCAGGCCGGCGCGCACCAGGGCGTCCGAGCAGGGCGGCGTGCGCCCGTGGTGGTTGCACGGCTCCAGCGTCACATACGCGGTGGCGCCGCGCACATCGTTGCCGCGCGCGGCCGCGTCGGCCAGCGCCCGCACCTCGGCGTGGGCCTGGCCGGCCGCCTGCGTCACGCCGGCGCCGATGACCCGGCCATCCCTGACGATCACGCAACCGATGCGCGGGTTCGGCGCCGTCGTATACAAGCCCTTGGCGGCCCAGTCCAGCGCCAGGCGCATGCCCTCTACGTCATTGAGTATTTCCACGGCGATCTCTACAAGTGTGATGAATGTGGCGCTATTCGCCGGCCAGGCCGGTGCATGTGGCCGGCTCGGCCGCGGGATCGCAGACGCGCACCCGGCCCAACATATTGATTTTAATATGCCGCGCGTGCCGCCCCGACTGCAGCGACAGGGTGCCCCAGCGGGCCGCCATGCTGTTGTCGGCGCCGCAACCGCGCCCCGCGCTATTATAGGCAAGATACGCCGGCGCATGGGCCGACGAGAACGCGGCGCGGATGGCGATGCCGCCGCCGGGCGGCCCGCGCTCGGCCAGCAGCTCCTCGCCCGGATCCAGGCGCAGGTTGCCGTTGGCGTCGACGAAGACGCGCCAGCCGCCGCTCCAGTCGGCGCCGGACGGCTCCAGCGGCGTCATGACGACGCGCGTGCCGCGCGCCAGCGCCTGCGCGCGCGCCAGCGTGATCGCCGCGAACAGCTCGTTGGCGGCGCCGCGCAGGCGCAGCCGCGCCAGCAGATCGGCCATGCCGGGCGCGCCGGCCGCCAGCAGCGCGGCGGCCAGCGCCAGCACCACCAGCAGCTCGGCCAGGGTGTGGCCGCCGGAGCGCCTCACGGCCAGCAGCGCGGCGCCGCGCCGGACGCGCTCTTGCGCCCCGCGCTGGTGAGCGACAGGGTCTGGCAATCGGCGTCGGCGAAGCGCCCGTCGACATGCACGCCGCCGGGGACCGCGTCGAGCTGCACGCACTCGCTGAGCGTCTCGCCGGCGCAGGCGCGCGCGGCGATTTCGTAGGCGCTCTGCGCCGGGCTCGCGCCCGACCACCATTTGAACTGGCGCGCGTCGGCGCCGTCCGAGGCGGCCGAAAAGGCCAGATAGGTATTGTTCTGCGTGTAGTACCGCTCCTGCTGCTGCATCAATTGCAGCAGCGCCGTCTGCGCCTGCACCCGCTGGCTGCGCACGACGGCCCCCCGCCAGCCGGGATAGGCCAGCGCAGCCAGGATGGCGCACAGCGCCAACACCAGCATCATTTCGAGCAAGGTGTATCCCGCGGTCCGCTTCATGCCGCCTCCCTTCATGGTTTCGCCGCCTCGTGCAATTCGCGCCAGTTGCTCACTTCGCGCCAGCTCAGGCGCCGCACCGGACCGCTCGGCACGGGCACCGCCACGCCATCGCCCGGATTGAAGACGATGCGCCCGCCGCGCGCGCCGGCCGGGTCGAGCAGCAGCGGCGCCGCGCCCGGCGCGCCCGCGCTGAAGCGGCCGGTCACGGCGC
>JANXSQ010000156.1 GCA_025356595.1 Janthinobacterium sp.
GCGGCGTCGCCTTGACGGTGCGCCGCGGCAGCGCCTTGCGCGCCGCAGGCGACGATGCGCGCCGCTACGTCACCGCCTACGAGGTGAGGCCGGCCCCGCTGGCGCTGGCCGGGGCGCGCTTCGACGCCGCCGTCGCCGCGCCGCCCAGCGTGCGCTTGCCGCCGGGCGCCGCCTCGTCCTTGAGCATCCTGATCGAGGGCGACGCCGGCGCGGCGGGCCTGGCGCGCTTGGGCGCCCGGGCGCTGCGCGTGTGCATCGACGGCGACGCGGAGTTGTGCGCGGCCCTGCGCGACGCGCTCTTCATGCATGCCGCAAGCGCCTATGTCGAGGTGGCGGGCGCCGGGCACTGGAGCTTGCTCGACCGTATACCCCTGATGGCGGTGGGCTTCTCCGACGCCGATACCCTGCTGCCGGAGGCGCCGCCCACCTGCCGCATCCTCGGCGAGTTCTTCGCCTTCCCCGACAAGTTCAATTTCTTCGATATCGATCTGCCGACCCTGCTGAAGTACGCGCCGGCCGTGGCGCGCCGCCTGAACCTGAGCCTGCACCTGGTCTTGCGCGACGTCGGCGCGGACGCGGCGCGCGCGCTGGCGCGCCTGTCGGAGCGCCAGTTTCTGCTCGGCTGCACGCCGGTGCTGGAGTTGGAGTTGCCCGCGGCGGGCGTGGCGGGCGCGGGCGCCGCCGTCGATAGCGCGTGGCCGCTGCGCCTGTTGCGCGCGGCGAGCGCGGTGCGCCGCCTGCCGCGCCCATTGGATAGTCCGTGGTGGCCGTCGGCGCTGCCGCTGGCGCCGGGCGAGGCCGAGCTGGCCGCCTGCGCCGAGCTGTTGAACGCCTACGCGGCGCAGTTGTCGCCGCGCTGGGGCGGCGCCATCGCCGGCTTCCGCCAGCGGCCGGCTTACGCGTGGCGCCACGCGCGCCGCGGCGCCGTGCTGGTGCGCGGCGTGGAACTGAGCATGCGCGTCGAGCCGGCGGCCGTGCGCGACGGCGGCTGCCACGCCTTCGCCCAGGTGGTCGCGCATTTCCTCTGCCTGTCGCTGGCCGCGAACAGCTTCATCGAACTGCTGGTGGTGGCCGCCGGCAGCGGCCGGCTCTTGCTGCGCCTGCCGCCCCGGCACGGCGCGTAAACCGCCGGCCTTCCTTCCGGCGGTTTACGCGCTTTCGGCGTGTTCGACCAGCAGTTGCACCTTGGTGACGCCGTTGTATTCGTTGGCGTCGAGGCGGAAGGCGACCCGGGCCCGCTCGCCGACGGCGTCGGTGTGGCCGAACCAGATCGCGTCGTAGCGCGCGCCGTTCTTTTCCAGCAGCAGTTTCAGGTGGCGCTCCTTGAGGATGCGCTGGCTGACGACGCGGAATTCGTCGCAGAACACGGGCGGCGCGAAGCCCTGGCCCCACACTTGCTCGCCCATCAGGTCGATGAAGGCGGTGGTGTAGTAGGCGTCCTCCAGCGGGCCGTCCGTTTCGATGACGCGCTCCAGTTGCGGCTTGCTGAGCCAGGCCTGGCCGACCGCCTCGAAGGCGCTCGAGAAGGCCTCGAAGGCGTCGGCGCGGATGGTCAGGCCGACCGCCATGGCGTGGCCGCCGAATTTGTCGATCAGCGCCGGCGCCCGCTTCGACACCAGGTCGAGCGCGTCGCGCAGGTGGAAGCCGGGGATGGAGCGCCCGGAACCCTTCAGCCAGCCGTCCGCGCCGGGCGCGAAGGTGATCGTCGGACGGTAGAACTTCTCCTTCAGGCGCGAGGCGACGATGCCGATCACGCCCTGGTGCCAGTCGGCGTCGAAGACGCTGATGGTGCTGCTGTTGGCCGGCTCGAAGTCGTCCAGGTGCAGCAGGGCGGTGTCCTGCATCTCGGCCTCGATCTCGCGCCGCTTCAGGTTGATCTCGTTGAGCTGCTGGGCCAGCGCCCAGGCGCGCCCCTCGTCGTCGGTGAGCAGGCACTCGATGCCCAGCGACATGTCCTGCAGGCGCCCGGCCGCGTTCAGGCGCGGCCCCAGCGCGAAGCCCAGGTCGAAGGGCGTGGCGCTGCGCGCCTCGCGCCCGGCGACGCGGAACAGCGCCGCCACGCCGGCGTGCATGCGCCCGGCGCGCATGCGCTTCAGGCCCTGCGCCACCAGGATGCGGTTGTTCGAGTCCAGGCGCACCACGTCGGCCACCGTGCCCAGCGCCACCAGGTCGAGCAGATTGTCCAGCTTGGGCTGGTTCTGGGCGTCGAACACGCCGCGCCGGCGCAGCTCCGCGCGCAGGGCCAGCAGCACGTAGAAGACCACGCCGACGCCGGCCAGGTGCTTGCTGGGGAAGCCGCATTCGGGCTGGTTCGGGTTGACGATGACGCGCGCCGCCGGCAGCGTGTCGGCCGGCAGATGGTGGTCGGTGACGACGACTTCGATGCCGCGCCGGTTGGCCTCGGCCACGCCGTCGATGCTGGCGATGCCGTTGTCGACGGTGATGATGATGTCGGGGTTCTTCTCGCGCGCCGTGAGTTCGACGATCTCCGGCGTCAGGCCGTAGCCGTACTCGAAGCGGTTGGGGACGATGAAGTCGACCTCGGCGCCCATCGCGCGCAGGCCGCGCAGCGCGGTGGCGCAGGCGGTGGCGCCGTCGCAGTCGTAGTCGGCGACGATCACCATGCGCTTCTTGGCGGCGATGGCGTCGGCCAGGAAGGCGGCGGCCGCGCCGATGTGCAGCAGGCCGGAGGGGGGAATCAGGGCCGCCAGCTCGCTCGACAATTCCTTGGCGTCGCTCAGGCCGCGCGCCGCGTACAGGCGCGCCAGCACCGGGTGCACTCCACCCTGGCGCAGCATTTCGGATTCCCGGTAGGGGCAGGGGCGGGTGGCGATGCGGGTCAGGGTCATGGCGATAACTTATTCAGGGTGGGGGCGCGCCAGAATTTGCGCTGGGCGTTCTTGCTGCTGCCGAATTCGGCGTAGGCGTCGCGGTGGCTCAGCACCAGGTCGAGCTGGCCGAGGGCGCCGCCCTTCAGCGCCGCCAGCAGGGGCGCGAACCATTCCTGCTCCAGGCGCTGCATGTGCAGCAACCACTCCGACCAGTCGGCGGCCAGGCCGGCGCCGATCAACTGGCCCAGCACCACCAGCGCGCGCTCCTCTTGCAGCACGGCGGGCAGGGCGGCCCGGCGGCGCCGCGGCTCGGCCAGAGCGGCCAGCCAGGGCGGACAGGCGTCGGTGAACAGGGGCGCGTGGCCCGCCGAGCCCGTCGCGGCGTCGGCGCCGCCCCACAACCAGAAGGAATTCACCGGCGCCAGGCCGCGCGCCTGGCGCGCCTGGTTGACCGGGTGCTCGTGCCACAGCATCTGCACCTCGTTTTGCAGCTTGCGCGTGGCGCGCGACGCGACGCCCTCGGGCATCCAGGCGTTCAGGTTCTGGCCGGTGGCGGCGTCCGGCGAGGCGGCGAGCAGGTCGCTCCAGTCGTCGGCGCGCATGAACCAGGTGGCGGCGTCGCCGTAGGCGAGCGGCTTGCCGAGCTCATCGAAATACGGCTTGGCGGCCTCGAACAGGGCGCGGCCATCCGCCTCGTCGAGCGGCAACTGGCGCTGGTCGCCCATCAGCAGGTGGTTGCGGGCGATCTGTACGTGCACCGGATGCACCAGCAGCCAGTGGCCCTCGGCCGGCGCCTGGCCGTAGCCGCGCATGGCGGCCGCCGCGAAGGGGGCGCTGTCGGGCGCGCCCGACAGGCCCAGCTCGCGGGCCAGCCAGGCTTCGTGCGGCAGCAGGCGCGTGGCGTTGTCGAAAGGATGGGAGCACTGGTGATTGGTGCGCGAGAGCAGCGCCGCCAAGGCCGGCGTGCGCAGGGCGCGGCGCAGGTCGGCGGCCAGTTCCGGCGGGGGCAGGGCGAAGGGTAGGGCGAGGGTAAGTTGTTTCATGTCGAGATTGTAGGGCATTGCGCCGCCGGAAGAGAAATCCACCCGTGAATCCGATACTTTCCTAGCGCATATTCGCCGCGCCGTGCGGGTGGTGGCGCAAATAATTACCTTGAAAACAACGCACTTATCTAAGGAACATCAGAATAGATAAAAAATTAATTCATTTTAGAAAATATTTGCTATACTAACGACAACTTAGATGCTTAAGGGCAATGCCGAAAACAGCGCATTGTCGGTCGTCAGGTTCCTGTGTCCCCGTAAGCGCACGCAGATGACCCTCCCGGCTTCGCTTCCCCCTTGTATTCGTTCCATCAAACACGTTCCATTTTTGGCGCTCAGGTCGCGTGCGTCCCGATCCATTGCAATCAACTCTTCCCCGCGGAGCCAGCATGACAACTATCAATCTTTCCACCGAACTCCATGTCTGCGAAGATACGAACCGCACTTTCGATATCCGCGATTTGCTGACGCAGGCCGGTTACGCCGTTCCCGGCCAGCTCGATATCAGCGATTTCGTGGTCGTGCTGCCCAATGGTGACGAGGTTGAGGGCGATACGCCGCTGTTCGGTCGGATCGACGGCGACACCATCTATGTCCGTCCCGGCACGATGGGCGTGAACTGGAACGGAAGTTTTGAAACCTATGAACTGGTGGTCAACACCGCCGCCGGCGATTCCATCTCGCTGCAACTGCAGGTGATCATCGATCCCGTCAACGACGCCCCGGCCGCCGCCGACAAGTCCTTTGATCTGCTCAATGGCAACGGCGTGACCCTGAGCGAAGGCGACTTCGGCTTCCACGACGACGTCGAGCACGACGGCTTCAAATCGGTGCTGATCACCAGCCTGCCGGTGGCCGGCCACCTGCTGCTGAACGGCGTGGCCGTCGCCTCGGGCGTGGAAATCGCCATCGCCGACATCCGCGCCGGCCACGTCGTGTTCGTGCCCGACCAGAACATCGCCGGCAGCTTCGCGCTGGGCTTCAAGGTGCACGACGACGGCGGCACGGTCGGCTGCAACGCCAGCGACCTGAGCGCCACGCCGAACTATCTGACCTTCAAGGTGCCGATGGCGCATCTGGGCGATTTCGTCTGGCATGACGCCAACGCCAACGGCGTGCAGGACGCGGGCGAAGCCGGCATCGCCGGTGTGGTCGTGGAATTGAAGGACGCGGCCGGCAATGTCGTCGCCAGCACCACCACCGACGCCGCCGGCGCCTACCACTTCGACGTCAATCCGGGCACCTATTCGGTGGCCGTGGTGACCCCGGCCGGCTACGCCGCGACGGCACAAAACCAGGGCGGCGACGCGGCCCTGGACAGCAACATCGACGCCAGCGGCAAGACGGGCCTGATCACGCTGGCGCCGGGCGAAACGAACAACAGCATCGACGCCGGCCTGTACAAGACCGCCGAACTGGGCGACCGCGTCTGGCTGGACCTGAATAAAAACGGCGTGCAGGACGCCGGCGAAGCGGGCGTGGCGGGTGTCAAGGTCACCCTGCTGGACGCTTCCGGCCACGCGGTCGGCAGCCCATTGACGACCGACGCGAACGGCAACTACCTGTTCACCAACCTGAAACCGGGCACCTACAGCGTGCAGTTCGAGAAGACCTCGCTGCCGGCCGGCTACGTCTTCACCGGCAAGGACGCCGGCGGCAACGACAACCTTGATTCCGACGCCAGCGTCGACGGCGCCACGGCGCAAGTGACGCTGGCCTCCGGCGAGAGCAACCACAGCGTGGACGCCGGCATCGTCGCCCCCCCGGCCACCCTGGGCGACCGCGTCTGGCATGACGTCAACGCCAACGGCGTGCAGGATGCGGGCGAAGCCGGCATCGGCGGCGTCACCGTGCAGTTGAAGGACGCGGCCGGCGCCGTGGTCGGCAGCACCGTCACCGACGCCAGCGGCAACTACAGCTTCAGCGTCGATCCGGGCACCTACTCGGTGGCCGTGGTCGCGCCTAGCGGTTATATCAGCACCGTCAAGAACGCCGGCAGCGACGCCGCCGCAGACAGCGATGTCGACGCCGCAGGCAACAGCGGCACTGTGACCCTGGCCGCCGGCCAGAACAATCCCGACCTCGACGCCGGCCTGTACAAGACCGCCGAACTGGGTGACCGCGTCTGGCTGGACCTGAACAAGAACGGCGTGCAAGACGCCGGTGAAGCGGGCGTGGCCGGTGTCAAGGTCACCCTGCTGGACGCTTCCGGCCACGCCGTCGGCAGCCCGTTGACGACCGACGCGAACGGCAACTACCTGTTCACGAACCTGAAGCCTGGCACCTACAGCGTGCAGTTCGAGAAGACCTCGCTGCCGGCCGGCTACGTCTTCACCGGCAAGGATGCCGGTGGCAACGACAACCTCGATTCCGACGCCAGCACCGTCGACGGCGGCACGGCCCAAGTGACGCTGGCCTCCGGCGAGAGCAACCACAGCGTGGACGCCGGCATCGTCGCCACCCCGGCCACCCTGGGCGACCGTGTCTGGCACGACGTCAACGCCAACGGCGTGCAGGATGCGGGCGAAGCCGGCATCGGCGGCGTCACCGTGCAATTGAAGGACGCGGCCGGCGCCGTGGTCGGCAGCACCGTCACCGACGCCAGCGGCAACTACAGCTTCAGCGTCGATCCGGGCACCTACTCGGTGGCCGTGGTCGCGCCTAGCGGTTACATCAGCACCGTCAAGAACGCCGGCAGCGATGTCGCCGCCGACAGCGATATCGACGCCGCCGGCAACAGCGGCAGCGTGACGCTGGCCGCCGGCCAGAACAACCCCACCCTGGACGCCGGCCTGTACAAGACGGCCGAACTGGGCGACCGCGTCTGGCTCGACACCAACAAGAACGGTGTGCAGGATGCGGGCGAGGGCGGTGTCGCCGGTGTCAAGGTGACGCTGCTGGACGCTTCCGGCCACGCCGTCGGCAGCCCTTTGACGACCGACGCGAACGGCAATTACCTGTTCACGAACCTGAAGCCGGGCACCTACAGCGTGCAGTTCGACAAGACCACGCTGCCGGCCGGCTACACCATCACGGGCAAGGACGCCGGCGGCAACGACGCCCTCGATTCCGACGCCAACGCGGCCGACGGCAAGACGGCGCAGACCGTGCTCGACTCGGGCGAAAGCGACCGCAGCTGGGATATGGGCGTGCAGAGCTGCGCTCCGCCGCCGCAAGCCCACATCGGCGACCGCGTCTGGCTTGACGCCAACGCCAACGGCGTGCAGGACGCGGGCGAGTCCGGCATCTCCGGCGTCACCGTGCAGTTGAAAAACTCCGCCGGCACCGTGGTCAGCACGACGACCACCGACGGCAGCGGCAATTATCACTTCGACGTCGCCGCCGGCACCTACTCGGTGGCCGTCAAGGCGCCGTCCGGTTACTACACCTCGGCCAAGGATGTCGGCGCGAACGACGCCGTCGACAGCGATATCGACAGCACCGGCAACACGGCCAAGTTCTCGGTGGCCGCCGGCGAAACCAACAACACCCTGGACGCCGGCCTGTATCAGAAGGCCGCGCTGGGCGACAAGGTCTGGTTCGACGGCAACGGCAACGGCGTGCAGGACGCCTGCGAGACCGGCGTCGGCTGCGTCACGGTGAACCTGCTCAACAGCGCCGGCGTGGTCGTCGCCAGCGCCGTCACCGACAGCAACGGTAACTACATGTTCAGCAATCTGACGCCGGGCGCGTACTCGGTGGCCTTCGTCGCGCCGAGCGGCTATATGTTCACCAAGCAGGATGTCGGTTCGGACAGCACGGACTCGGACGCCGACGCCCAGGGCCGCACCATCCAGACCGTGCTGGTCTCGGGTGAGATCGACCGCAGTTGGGACGCCGGCCTGGTCAAGGCCGTCGCCAGCATCGGCGACCGCGTCTGGGAAGACAAGAACTTCAACGGCGTGCAGGACGCCGGCGAAAGCGGCGTCAGCGGCGTCACCGTCAAGCTGCTCAACGCCTACAACCAGGTGCTGGCGACGACGACCACCAACGCCACCGGCAATTACCTGTTCAACGGCCTGAACGCGGGCGACTACAAGGTCGAAGTGGTCAAGCCGTCCGGCTACTACTACACGAAGACCAACGTCGGCGTCGACACGGCCGATTCGGACGTCGACACCAGCAGCGGCCGCACGGCGCTGACTCACCTGGACGCGGGCGAGAACGATCTGAGCTGGGACGCCGGCCTGTACCGCAAGGCCAGCATCGGCGACAAGGTCTGGCGCGACGTCAACCATGACGGCATCCAGGAAGTCAACGAAGAGGGCATAGGCGGCGTCAAGGTCGCGCTGTACGACACCGCCAACCATCTGCTGGCGACGACCTACACGAACAGCAACGGCAACTACAACTTCGGCAACCTCGATCCGGGTTCGTATTACCTGCAATTCGACAAGACCGGCGTGATGTTCAAGGGTTACAACATGAACGACTGGAAATGGGGCGTGAAGAACGTCGGCAGCAACGACCAGATCGATTCGGACGTGCACGGCGACGGCATCTCGAAGGCCAACGTCACCTACACCGACGCCACCACGCTGGATTCGGGCGAGAACGACATGAGCTGGGACGCAACCATCACGCCCATCGTCATCGATTTGAACGGTGACGGCATCCACACCATCGCCCGCGGCGACTTCCACGGCAGCTTCGACCTGCTGGGCAACGGCCATGCAATCCAGTCCGGCTGGATCTCCGGCAACGACGGCTTCCTGGCCGTGGACAGCAACGGCAACGGCCGCATCGACGGCATCGGCGAACTGTTCGGCGGCGCCAGCAAGGGTTCCGGCTTCGCCAAGCTGGCCAGCTTCGACTCGAACGGCGACGGTTTCGTCGACGCCCACGACGACAAGTTCGCCGAACTGCGCATCTGGCGCGACGCCAACAGCAACGGCGTCACCGACGCCGGTGAACTGATGAGCATGCACGACGCCGGCGTCAGCAGCCTGACGGTGCATTTCACCGAACTGCCTTTCCTCGACGCCAACAACAACCTGCATCTGGAGCGCAGCAGCGCGACGCTGGCCGGCGGCAAGTCGGTCGACATGACCGACGTCTACTTCAACGTCGACGCCAAGGATGCGGCGCAAGCCGGCGCCCACCTGCCGACCATGGCCGATCTGTTGCGTGATGGCAACGCACTCGACAAGGTGATCGGCCAACCGGCCGCGCCGGCGACGGTCGCCGCGGTGAACGCCGCGCCTGTGCTCGACAGCCACGCCCAGTGCGATGTGGCCGACGTGCTGCGCCGCGTGCTGGCCCATGCGGCGGCGACCGAAGTGGCGGCCTGATCGTTTCGAATCAAGACCGGTAGTTAGAGCGAGGCTGGCGCCGCGCTCGCGGGGGCGGCGCCAAAAAATTGTTTTTTCAATATAACTTTTAAGAAGACCGACATCATGAAAACATCCCTGAACACCATCCTGCGCAGCGGCGCCATCGCGGCAGTCCTGGCCCTGGCCAGCGCCGGCGCCAGCGCCACCAGCAATCTGTCGGCCAACCTGGCCGGCGGCATCGTGCTGACATCGACCGGCGGCGGTTTCGGCGCCAACAGCGTCAGCGCCGGCGTATGGCAAGTCGGCTACAACAGCAACGAATTCCTGGCCTTCTGCTTGCAACCGACCGTGGCCTTCCACGGTTCGGCGAACACCTACAGCAGCGGCGCCTTCGCCGCCAGCAATGCCGTCAAGCGCCTGTATGAAGGCTATTACAAAACCTCCGTCGCCGATCTGACGAACGGCGCGCAACACGCCCGGGCCTTCCAACTGGCGCTGTGGGAATTGAACAACGACAATGGCGACCTGTTGAGCGGCAATCTGCGCTTCAACAACCTGAGCAAGGCTGTCGTTCTCGACGCCAGCACCATGCTGGGCACCGCGCTGGGCAACGGCGCCATCCACAACAGTTTCAAGTACACCAGCCTGAACAGCAACGGCGCCGGCCTCGTGTCGCAACAAATGCTGAGCGTTTCGGCCGTGCCGGAAGCGCAAACCTGGGCCATGCTGGTTGCCGGTCTGGGCCTGCTGGGCTTCATGCGCCGTCGCAAGTCGATCTAAGGACCGCCGCGCGCCGCCGCTCGCCCGACGGGCGGCGGCGCGCCGCCGCAGCGCCATCGCCTGGCTCCGGGCCGATGGCGCGGGCCGCACAGGCCCTCCCGGCCGACGTCCGGCGGACCAGGCCGAGCCGCCAACCCTTCTTCACACGATCTCTGCCGCCGATTTTTTGCGCCGCCGGTCGATATTACTATGGCACAATATTCATCCGCGCGCATGTCCCGCGGTGTTGCCGACGCTTGCCCGAATCTATAGCCTTTCCCCTGGACCTCTTATGAAGCCATCCCCCCAAGCCGAGCAGGCCGCCGGCGCTCTCGCCGCCGTGCGCGAGGCCGTCGTCTTCCTGTCGCGCTTCTTCGGCGCCGCCGTGCAGACCGAGCGCCTGCGCGCCAGCCTGGAGGCCTATGGCACGGCCGGCGCCCCGGGCGCGCTGGAGCAGGCGCTGGCGCACGGCGGCCTGGTCGGCACCGCGCTGGCCGCCGCGTCGGCGCGCCGCGCCACCGAGATGCCGGCGCTGCTGCTCAACGACGCCGGCCGGGCGCTGGTGGTGCTGGCCATCGCCGAGGGCAAGTATGAATGCCACGTGCCCGGCATCGACGGCAGCTCCTGGCTGGACGCGGCCGCGCTGGCGCTCGAGGTGCCTGGCGGGCGCTGGGTGGCGGTGCGGCCGCTGATGTTCTTCGACCAGCGCAGCCTGCTCTACAGCCTGCCCGTCAACGGCCGCTGGTTCTGGGACGTCTTCAACCGCAACCGCTGGATCTTCCGCTGGGCCCTGTTGGGGACGCTGGTGCTGAACGTGATCGGCGCGCTGGTGCCGTTCTACGCCATGGCCGTCTACGACCGCGTGATCCCGAACAACGCCACCGCCAGCCTGGCTGTGCTGACCATCGCCGCCGTCGCCCTGACCGGATTCGAGCTGGCCATGCGCCTCTTGCGCGGCGAACTGGTGGAGACGGCCTCGCGGCGCATCGACGTGGCGCTGTCCTCGTCCATCTTCGCCCAGTGCCTGCGCCTGCGCGCGGCCAGCCGTCCGGCCTCCGGCGGGGCGCTCGCCAACACCGTGCGCGACTTCGAGTCGGTGCGCGAATTCTTCGCCTCCAGCACCCTGACGGCGCTGGGCGACGTGCCCTTCCTGCTGCTCTTCCTGGCCGTCATCGCCCTGGTCGGCGGCTGGCTGGCGCTGGTGCCCTTGCTGGCCATCCCCGTCCTGCTGCTGGTGGCCCTGGCCGCCAAGCGCCCGCTGGCGAAGCACGTCTCGGCCTCGATGCAGGAAAGCGGCCAGCGCACCGCCCACCTGTTCGAAACCATGAATGGCCTCGACACCATCAAGGCGCTGGGCGCCGAGGCGTGGAGCCGGCGCAAATGGGAAAGCCTGACCGTGGCCATCGCCGCCAACAGCGTCGAGACGCGCGAGATCGTCAGCCGCGTCAACTACATCAACACCGCCGTGCTGGCGCTGTCGGGCACCGCCGTGGTCGCCGTCGGCGCCTTGATGATGGGCGAGAAGCTGCTCACCCTGGGCCAGATCATCGCCGTCAGCATGCTGACCGGGCGCGCGCTGGCGCCGATCAGCCAGATCGCCGGCCTGATCATGCGCTGGGAGCAGACCAAGCTGTCGTACATGGCGCTGAACAAGATCATGGAGGCGCCCACCGACGACGACGAGGCCAGCCTGCAGGCGCCGCCCCTGAGCGGGCGCATCGAGTTCCGCGACGTCGGCTTCGCCTATCCGCAGTCGCCGGCGCTGCTCGAGAAACTCAACCTGATCATCAAGCCGGGCGAGCGCGTCGGCGTCATCGGCAAGCTAGGCTCGGGCAAGAGCACCCTGCTGCGCCTGCTGCTGAACCAGTACGGCCCGAGCAGCGGCAGCGTGCTGCTCGACGACCTGGCCAGCACCCAGCTGGAACCCCTGAGCCTGCGCCGCCAGATGGGTTACGTGCCGCAGGACGTCACCCTGTTCCACGGCACGCTGCGCGAAAACATCGAACTCGGACGCAGCCAGCCGGACGACGGCCGCCTGCTCGACGCCATCCGCCTGGCCTGCCTGGACGACATCATCACGCAACTGCCGAACGGCGTCGCCACCGAAGTGGGCGAGCGCGGCGAGCGCCTCTCCGGCGGCCAGCGCCAGGCCGTGGCGATGGCGCGCGCGCTGCTGGTCAAGCCGCCCATCCTGCTGCTCGATGAGCCGAGCAGCATGTTCGACCCGGCCACCGAGCAGCGCCTGATCGCCCGCCTGCGCACCCTGGCCGACACCACCATAGTGCTGGTGACGCACCGCATGGCGATGCTGGCCCTGGTCGACCGCCTGATCGTCTTCGACCGCGGGCGCATCGTCGCCGACGGCCCGCGCGACGAGATCCTGCGCGTGCTGGCGGCCCAGCCGGCCGCCGCCGCGGCGCCGTCCGAACCCGCCGAGGGCCGCCTGCAGGTGGTCGCCGGCACCCTGAAACCGACTCCCGGAGCACCCGCATGAGCATGCTGAACCACGCCCGCGCGCTGCCGGCCGCCGATCCCGATCCGGAACGCGAACCGCAGCGCATCATCATGCGCATGATGGCCCTGATCGCCGCCGTCGTCGTGCTGACCCTGGCCTGGGCCACCTTCGCCGAGCTGGATGTGTCGGTGAACGGGCGCGGCAGCATCACGCCGCCCAGCCGCCTGCAGGAGGTGCAGAGCCTGGAGGGCGGCATCGTGCGCGAGATGCTGGCGCGGCCCGGCCAGCAGGTGCGCCGCGGCGACGTGCTGGTGCGCCTGGACACGGCGCAGTACGAGGCCAACCTGGGCGCCAGCCGGCAGAACCGCCTGGCGGCGCTGGCCGGGCGGGCCCGCCTGGACGCGCTGCTGGCCGGCGGCGCGCCGCAGTTCGACGCCGCCTGGCGGCGCGAGGCGCCCGAGCTGATCGAGAAGGAAACCCAGTTGTGGCGCGACGGCCAGCGCGAACACGCGGCGGCCGGCGCGGCCGGGCGGGAGGGCGTGCTGCGCCGGCGCAGCGAACTGGCCGAGGCGCGCGGGCGCATCGTCCAGCTGGAGGCGGGCGTCAAGCTGGGCGCCGAAAGCCTGGCCATCGAGGAGCGCCTGTACAAGGAGGGCGCCGGCTCGCGCGGCGACTACCTGAGCGCGCAGCAGCGCCTGCTGCAACAGCGCACCGAACTGGAGGGCTTGCGCAGCTCGCTGCCGCGCCTCGACGCCACGCTGGCCGAGGCGCAGGCGTCCGCCAGCGAAACCGACGCGCGCATGCGCGCCCAGTGGGGCGCCCAGCGCAGCGAATACGAGACCAAGGCCGGCGCGCTGGCCAGCACCGTCGCCGGCCAGCAGGACCAGGTGACGCGGCGCGACATCACGGCGCCGGTGGACGGCGTCGTCAACCGCGTGCTGGTGCCCACCGTGGGCGGCGTCGCCGCGCCCGGCAAGGCCATCCTGGAGATCGTTCCGGCCGACAGCGAGGTGGTCATCTCGGTGCACGTGAAACCGGCCGACATCGGCTTCATCCACGTCGGCCAGAGCGCCTCGGCCAGCGTGCTGGCCTACGACGCGACCACCTACGGCCGCCTGAAGGCGCAGGTGACGCGGGTCGGCGCCGACGCCATCCCCGACGAGCGCAACGAACCGTATTTCGAAGTCCAGCTGAGCACCGACCGGCGCCAGTTGCTGACGCACGGACGGGTGCTGCCGATCACGCCCGGCATGCCGGTCGACGTCGGCATCCTGACCGGCAAGCGCTCGGTCATGCAATACATCTTCAAGCCGGTGCTGCGCGGCCTGCAATCGTCGCTGCAGGAGCGTTGATGCGGGCCCTCCTGACGCTATTGATCGGCCTGGCCTGTGCGCCGGCCGGCGCCGCCGAGGCGCCGCTGTCGGCGCAGACGGCGCGCGGCCTGCCGGCCCTGCTGGCGCGCGCCGTGCCGCGCGATCCGCAGGTGCAGGCGGCCCAGGCGGCGCTGGCCGGCGCCCAGGCGCGCTACCGGCAAGCCCGTTCGCGCCTGCTGCCCAGCGCCGGCGTGCAAGCCACGCGCGGGCGCAGCAACGACCTGGACGGCGCCGTCGACGTCGAGCGCCGCACCCAGCAGGTGGAAGCGAACCTGCGCTGGAATCTGTACAACGGCGGCGCCGACCGCGCCGAAATGGTCGCCGCCGAGCGCGAGGCGACGGCCGCCGAGGCCGACGTGCGGCGCGCCCGCGAAGAGAGCGCGGAACGCCTGGCCGAAGCCTACTTCGACGTGCAGCGCCTGGACCGCGGCCTGTTGCGCTCCGAGGCGCGCCTGGCCGAGGTGGCGCAACTGGTGGCCCAGGTGGGGCGCCAGACGGACGCCGGCAAGGCATCCGAGCTGGACGCGCAACTGGCGCAAAGCTCGCAACTGGACGCCGAACTGACGCAGGACGGCTTGCTCAGCGACCGCCTGACCGCGCAGCTCAAACTGAGCACGCTGGCGGCCGAGCCGGTCAAGGAATTCAGCGATTTCGCCTTCGCCGACGCGGCGCCGGCCGGCCTGGACACGGCGCGCCACGCGCCGCTGCTGGCGGCCCAGGAACGGGCCGCCGCCGCCCGCCTGCGCGTGCGCAACCTGGCCGCGACCCTGGCGCCCAAGGTCGACGTCGACGTGCGCCACCTGCTCAACAACCACACCACGCCGCCGCCCTCGACGGTGCAGCAGCGCGGCTGGTCGATCGGCATCAGCTGGGACTTCCCGCTGGGCGGCGAAAGCCTGGCGCGGCGCGACGAAAGCGTCAGCCGCGCCGAGCAGGCCGACGCCGACGTCACGCGCGCCGAACAGACCGCGCGCGCCGAGTTCGACACGTTGGCGCCGCGCATCGCCAGCGCCGAGCGCGCGCTGGCCATGCTGGCCGAGCAGGAGAAAAAGCTGACCCTGCTGGTGCGCGGCGGAGCGATCCAGTTCGAGGCCGGCCGGCGCAACCTGCAGCAACTGATCCAGACGCGCGACAGCTACTTCGTGGTCGAACAGCGCCGCATCGACCAGCGCCACCGCCTGATCCTGGCGCAAATGCGCCAACTGGCCCTGTCCGGGCGCCTGCTGGACGCCTTCGGCCTGGCGCCTTAAAGGCGGCGGGGAGGGCGGCGCGGCGCACGCCGCGCGCCGCCGACCCGAGCGCGCCGACCCGAGC